>JALLOH010000409.1 GCA_027717655.1 Acidobacteriia bacterium AH_259_A11_L15 | reverse complement strand
CCATGAGACAGGTCAAGCTTGAACCCTGACAAAAAGAAGGGGAGCTAATTCCCCGTTCGCCCGTCGTGAGCTTGGTGCTATAATCCGCGCCGCTCATCCCGCAAGCAGGAGTTGCCCGCATGGCCGGCAAGGGCCGCAAAACGTCCGGCACCGCTGTAGTGCAGGAAGCCCCGGCGGCGAGGAAGCCGGAGCTGAGCAAGCAGCAGCTCCTCCAGGTGTACACCCTGCTGCTCAAGTGCCGCCAGGTGGACGAACGCAGCCGAATCCTCTTCCGCCAGGGCAAGTTCAAGGGCAACTTCTACTCCGGCGTCGGCCAGGAAGCCACCCACGTGGGCACGCTCTACGCCTGCCGCCAGGCGGACTGGGTGGGACCCTCGCACCGGGACACGGTGGCGGCGGTAGTCAAGGGCGTGCCGGTCCGCGACATCATCGCCCAGCTCTTTGCCGGCGTGTCCAGCCCCGACCGCGGCAAGACCGCACCCGCCCACTTCGGCCACAAGC
>JALLOH010000408.1 GCA_027717655.1 Acidobacteriia bacterium AH_259_A11_L15 | reverse complement strand
GTGCGAACCGCCAGCCTACCACCAGTCGCAAATAGCTCACTACTAGGAAGATCGAAACCGCCGAGCAAATCATGAACGCCATGTGCACGGAAATCCGGTCCACCAGATACGCCAGTAGCAAGTGGAACGAAAAGAAAGCGCAGGCCAGGAAAAAGTAGTTCATCGGATGGAGTTCGATGTCGCGCAGCGTCACCAGCATGAAGAGGAAGAAAAAAAAGAAGAACAGCGAGACCGGGGCGAAGAAAGTCACACGTCCGGCGAACGGGCCCGGTTGCAGCTTTTGGGGCAGGGCGAGGCCGAGCTGGTACCCCGTTACCAGGTTGTTGTACCGCCAATGGAGGTCCCAGCCGTCCACCGTTTCGGTTTTCTTTGTGGGCGAGAGCGTGTTTTCGGGGAAGTCAATGCCCTTGAAGTTGGTTGTAATCTTCAGGCTGAAGTTCCGCACCTGGGTTACTTTGTCGCCGAAGTGATAGTGCCAGGTATCGAGGCCCTGGGAGCGATAG
>JALLOH010000407.1 GCA_027717655.1 Acidobacteriia bacterium AH_259_A11_L15 | reverse complement strand
CTTCCAGCCTCACCGCTACACCCGCACCCAGCATTGCTGGGTGCGGGTGTAGCGGTGAGGCTGGAAGAGGACCACCAGGCGCTTGAAGCCGCAGCCGCGGGCCGCCTCCAGGGTGGCGCGTATCTCGGCCGGGTGATGCCCGTAATCGTCTATCAAAGTGACGCCGCCGACCGACACCTTGACCTCGAAGCGACGCCCCACGCCGGTGAAGCGGCCCAGGCCTCGCCGCAAGCGCGGCCCGGCAACCCCCAACTCCAACCCGACGGCCAGCGTAGCCAGGGCGTTGCGCACGTTGTGCAGGCCGGGCAACGGCAGGCGGAAGCGGCCCAGGTCGTCGCCCCGGGCGCGTACCCGGAAGGTGCTCGTCCAGCCCTTGAGCTTGATGTCGGTGGCCACCACGTCAGCCGGCTCCGCGGTCGAGTAGGTGACTACCCGGCGCTTGACCCGCGGCACGATGGCGCGGACGTTCGGGTCATCGGCGCAGAGGATGGCGGCGCCATAGAAC
>JALLOH010000406.1 GCA_027717655.1 Acidobacteriia bacterium AH_259_A11_L15 | reverse complement strand
GGCTCGGCCTCGGCGTACCGGCCCTGGGCACGGTAGAGCGCCGCCAGGTTGTTGAGGTCAATGGCCAAGCCAGGGTGCTCCGGCCCTAGAGCCTTTTCATCAATCGCAATGGCCCGCTGGAAGAGCGGCTCGGCCTCGGCATACTTGCCCTGGGTGTAGTAGAGCAACCCCAGGTTGTTGAGGTCAGTGGCCAGGCCAGGGTGCTCCGGCCCTAGAGCCTTTTCATCAATCGCGATGGCCCGCTGGAAGAGCGGCTCGGCCTCGGCGTATTTGCCCTGGGCGCGGTAGAGCTCCGCCAGGTTGTTGAGGCTGGTGGCGACGTCCGGGTGCTCCGGCCCCAGGGCCTGCTCGCGAATGGCCAGTGCCCGGCGGTAGAGCGGTTCGGCGTCAGCGTAGCGGCCTTGGGCGTGGTAGAGCAACGCCAGGTTGTTGAGGCCGGTGGCCAGGCCAGGGTGCTCCGGCCCTAGAGCCTTTTCATCAATCGCGATGGCGCGCTGGTAGAGCGG
>JALLOH010000405.1 GCA_027717655.1 Acidobacteriia bacterium AH_259_A11_L15 | reverse complement strand
GACCCAGCTTCAATTGATCAAAGCCATTTTCCGGCTTCTCGTGCTTTGCAGCAGCTTGGCGGCCGGTATGGTGCTGGTCTCCTGTGCCGCGCTGATCCTGGTGGAATGGCTCAACGGCAGAGCCCCCCGCCAGCGGTCGAACACACGGGCCGGGTGGCATTAGCGAACAAGGGGCGGAGCGACCCGTTCGCTTCGCCCACGGCTTTTCTGGGCCGAGGCCATGACAAAGACACTGAGAAGCTTGCTTTTCGGAAGCGCGTTGTTCGCCGTCTTACTGGCCGCGGCGCAGGCGCCCGAGCCGGCGGCGCCCTGGCGGCCGCAGATTCCCCCAGGGCTGGACTTGTATATGCCGGTGCCGGAGGATAACCCGCTGACCGCGGAGAAGGTGGCGCTGGGGCGGCGGCTGTTCTTCGACCCCATCCTCTCCCGCGACTACTCGCTTGCCTGCGCCTCCTGCCACGACCCGCGGCACGCCTTCGTTGATGGCCTGCCGATCGCCATCGGCG
>JALLOH010000404.1 GCA_027717655.1 Acidobacteriia bacterium AH_259_A11_L15 | reverse complement strand
CTCCAGAGCTTTGACGCCGCTCTTGGCGTAGACCGGGAGGCCGTCCTTCCAGGTGGCGCGGCCGCAGAGCACTCCGCACCAGTTGACCCCGGACTCCGCCGCCATCTCCAGCGCCTCGGTGAACTCCTGGTTGCTCACCCCGGCGCTTAGATAGATGAAGGGGCGCTGCGCCACGCTGGCCGCCTTCTGGAAAGCCTCCTTGGCCTGCTGCTTGGTCCAGACCTTCGGCCCTTTGAAGGCTCGGGTGCCTTCGACGTACTTCAGGTTGATGGGCACTTCCACCTTGAGCACGTCCACCCCGTAGCGGTCCTGGCTGAACTCTTCCATCGACTTGGTTACGATCTCGGGCTTCTTGTGGGCGTACTCAGATCCCTTCTCGTCCTTCCCTTCCTCGTAGCCGATGAACTCCAGGAAGAAAGGCACATCGAGGGCCGTGCATTCCGCCCCGATGCGTTCGATAAAGGCGTGCTTGACTTCATTGACGTCCTTGGGGTCGAAGGGGGTGTAG
>JALLOH010000403.1 GCA_027717655.1 Acidobacteriia bacterium AH_259_A11_L15 | reverse complement strand
GGGTTGTCAAGGGGGAGGGCTAGCGCAGCTCCGTGCCGCGGGTTTCGGGTAACTGCGCCGCCAGCACAGCCGCCAGCAGGAAGGCGCCCGAAGTAACCAGGAAGGCACCGCCCAAGCCGTAGCGGAGGGCCAGTAGCCCGGTCAGCCAGGGAGCGGCGGCGCTGACGGCGCGGCCCAGGTTGTAGCTCAGGCCCATGGCGGTGCCGCGAACTTCCGTCGGGAAGAGTTCGCTGGCGATGGCCCCGAAGCCGCTGAAGTAGCCGGTGCCGAAGAAAGCCACCAGCGGCCCCACCAGCAGCAGCGCCAGCGGGCTTCGGAGCGAGGCGAAGATCGGAACCAGGACGGCGGCCGCCAGCAAATACGTGATGTAGGCGCGGCGGCGCCCGGCGGCGTCGGCGAAGTAGCCGAACAGCACGTAACCGAACCACTTGCCCACGCCCATCACCACCAGCCAAGCCGTGGTCTCCGTGATGGTTAACCCGTGCCCACCTTTTTCCACGGGGAGCAAG
>JALLOH010000402.1 GCA_027717655.1 Acidobacteriia bacterium AH_259_A11_L15 | reverse complement strand
GCCACGGAGGCCGAAGGAATGATCGCCGAGGGGCGCGAGATTGCTTCGATTCATCCCAACGTCGTGGTCAAGGTCCCCATCATCCCGGAAGGGTTCAAGGCCATCAAGGTGCTGCGGCAGGAAGGCATCCGCATCAACGTGACCCTGGTGTTTTCGCCCGCGCAGGCGCTGCTGGTGGCGAACGCGGGGGCGTACTTTGTCAGCCCCTTCCTGGGACGGGTGGACGACACGGGGAGCGACGGGATGCACTTGCTGCGGGAGATCGTCGAGGTCTACCGGGCGCAGAACTACCAGACGCAGGTGCTGGCGGCCAGCCTGCGCCACCCCATGCACGTGATCGAGGCGGCCAAGCTAGGCGCCGACGTTGCCACCATGCCCTATAAGGTGTTCGCGCAGCTCTTCAAGCACCCGCTGACCGACAGCGGGCTGGCGGGGTTCCTCCAGGATTGGGAGAAGGCCAGCGAGGTGCTGGGCGAGATCCTTCCGGCGGAGGCAACCAAAGGCAAGAAG
>JALLOH010000401.1 GCA_027717655.1 Acidobacteriia bacterium AH_259_A11_L15 | reverse complement strand
TCGTGCCGGCCTTGAAGGCCTTGCGGATCTTGGCGGCGAACCATGGCCGGATGTGACGGGGCAGATGCTCCAGCACGTTGTTGAGCTTGTGGACTCGGCACCTCTGGATCAGCGCCCAGTCCCCGAACGTGTCCCGCACCGCCTTGCGTAGCCCTTTGGAGCCGTCCATCACGATCAGCCGTGCCCTTTCAACCGGCAGACCACGCTCGATGAGCTGCCGCAGCAGGGCACGCCCAACCGCGGCGCTCTCGGTACTGCCCTCCACCACCCCGAGCACGTGCTTGTGGCCGTCCGTGTCGATGCCGATGGCGATCACCAGCAGGTGCTTCGCCATCTGGGTGCCGTCGATCACGATGGCCGGTAGATCGATCTCATCCAGCGGCCGCGACAGGTACTTGCCGACCTGCTGGGAGGTACGGGCCACGAAGCGCCGGGACACGCTCGATTTGCTCGTTCCC
>JALLOH010000400.1 GCA_027717655.1 Acidobacteriia bacterium AH_259_A11_L15 | reverse complement strand
CCCCGAAGACGATGGCCTGCGTGGGGCAGGCGGCCTGGCAGGCCGTGACCACCTCGCCGTCACGAATCTGTCGGCCTTCCTTTTCCGCCTCGATGCGGGCGGCGTTGATCCGTTGCACGCAGTACGTGCACTTCTCCATCACCCCGCGGGAGCGCACGGTGACGTCCGGGTTGCGCAGCAGGCGCAGGCTGGGCGTGCGGGTGTCGGCGTACTGGAAGAAGTTGAACCGGCGCACCTTGTAGGGGCAGTTGTTCGAGCAGTAGCGGGTGCCCACGCAGCGGTTGTAGATCATCTCGTTCAGCCCTTCCGAGCTGTGCACGGTGGCGGCCACCGGGCAGACCAGCTCGCAGGGGGCGTTCTCGCAGTGCATGCAGGGGACGGGCTGGTGGTAGGTCTCCGGGTTTTCCGGCTCGCCCCCGTAGTAGCGATCCACCCGCAGCCAGTGCATCTCCCGGCCCCGCCCCACCTGGTCTTTGCCCACGATGGGGATGTTGTTTTCCGCCTGGCAGGCGATGACGC
>JALLOH010000003.1 GCA_027717655.1 Acidobacteriia bacterium AH_259_A11_L15 | reverse complement strand
CGCAGTTTGGAAGCGCGGCGCGACCTCGCTCGACCCGAAGGCCGACTACTACTACCGCGAAGCCACCCGCAGCATCGCCCCCGGGCGCCGCAGCCGCGTCCCGGACGCTCCCGCCTTCCACCTGGGCGACCGCCTGCGGGTGCGCGTCGACCGCATCGACCGCCTGCAGAAAAAGCTCCAGTTCTCCGTCGTCGCCCGGGCTTTTACCCGGTAACGAAACCGATGTTCCCCCATCTCGGCACCGTGCCGAAAGGAAATCGTTTCCGCACAGGCCTCAGGAACTTCGACTCGTTGATTGACTGCGGGCCAGCGAGCCAACAATCCGGACCGTAGCCCCTGATGTATAATCACCCTCCGTTCTCTCCACCGCATAGGTGTCCCGGGGAGTTGGCGAATGAGCAGCCAAGAAAGCAACGCTGATAAGAACAGAGAATGAGGCCATGGCGACCAGCCCATCCCTGCCGCAGGCATTCCTGGAAATCCAAGAGCCCAGCGGCACCAAACGGATCGTCCCCATAACCCAATCGCCATCTCGGCTTGGCCGCGGCACCGAAGCGGGCAATCACATCTTGATGCAAGAGAGGGAAGTTTCACGCCACTGTGCCGCAGTCACCTATAGAAATGGCACTTTTTTTCTGGAGGACCTCGGCCAACGCGAGGGTCTCTACGTCAACGGGAAGAAGCTGGACACACCCCAAGCCTTGGGGGACGGCGACGTCATCACCTTCGGCAAATTCGAGGCCTTACGGGTTATCTTCCGTACGGACCAGGTTCGCGATTCGATCCCCGAGCTGCTCTCACGGTTCGACCAACCCTCCGGCCCCGAGGCCGGGGACCGGAACCTGCACCATTTGAGCCTGCTGTTGGAGGCCACTGCGCTCCTGCAATCTCGCATGTCCTTGGAACAGGTGCTAGGAGCGATCGTGGATCGAGCCATCGTGGTCACTGAAGCTGACCGCGGCCTCCTTTTCCAAGCTGGCCCGGGGGATGCGCTGCGCCCGCTAGCCGCTCGCGGGCGGGGTCAGGTCAGTCTGCCGCTCGACAGCATCTCGCCCAGCCAGACCGCCATCGCCCAGGCACTCAAACAACGGCGCAGCATCATCACCCAGGACCTTGCCCTGGCAGAAGAAGCTCTGCGAAAAGCTCAGAGCATCATCGCTCAACAGCTCCGCTCCGTCATGGTTGTCCCTCTGTCGTCCCTGGCTGACGTTCACGCCACCGGCGTCACCTCGGTCTCAACCTCCGGTGAACTCTTGGGATTGCTCTACCTGGACAGCCGCCGACCTGCTGCTTTTTCGGGCCTGCAGCGGCAGATCCTGGACGCCCTGGCGGTCCAGGCCGCCAGCATTATTGAGAAGGCGCGGCTGCTAGAGCGGGAACAGGATCGGCGTCACCTGGAACAAGAACTGAACATGGCCCGCGACATCCAGCAGTCTCTCCTCCCCAAAGACTTCAAGCAGTTTTCTTATCTTCAGGTCACCGGCGTGAACCATCCCTGCTATGAGGTAGGGGGAGACTATTTCGATTTGATAGAACTTAGCCTGGATCGCGTTGCCTTCGTCATTGCCGACGTCTCTGGTAAGGGCCTGGGGGCGGCCCTCCTGACGGCTGTACTACAAGGTAGCTTCGCCGGCATGACGTTGACCCAGGAGCCAACCAAGCTTTTCAACCACGTGAATCGCTTCATCAGCACGCGCGCGCAATCGAACCGCTACGCCACGCTTTTCTTCGGCAATCTGGACGCCGCCGGCCACCTCGATTTCATCAATGCCGGCCACTACTCCCCGCTGCTGGTTCGCGGGAGCAAGATCAGCCACCCGTTCCCCTCGGAGTGTCTGCCTCTAGGCCTTCTCCCTGACTCGGTTTTCACGGTCCGTTCGACCCGGCTCGAACCGGGTGACACGGTGGTTTTCTTCACCGACGGCGTGAATGAAGCGGTAAACATCGAGGAGGAAGAGTTCGGCGTGGAGCGGCTTCGGGAGGTGGTGGCGGCTAACGGCCGTGGTACGCTCGAGGCGCTGCAAGCCGCCATCCTGGCTGCTCTCGACGACTTCACCCGCGGGGCCAACCAGGCCGACGACATCACCCTTCTACTCCTTCGCTACATCGGGCTGCCGGAATCGAGCACGGAAGCGCTTGCTGGGACTGAGGGTGGGTCTAGCGACAGCCTGAGATGAGTCTCTTTGCCAGGGCGCAGCTTGCCGCCAATCCCGTGGGAGCCGCTGGGCAACACGCACCGGCTGCGACACGCGACTGCAGTGGAGGTACCTATCACCCACCCCTGATGGAGTTACGCCCTACGGTTGCGCGTTGACTTGCCTGCGGGGGCGGCATAAGATGGTGGCCGCTCGGGCGGTGATTTTCCCTTGATCGGTAAGACCATTTCGCACTATCGCGTGGTTGAGAAGCTGGGCGAGGGCGGAATGGGTGTGGTCTACAGGGCCGAGGACACCAAGCTCGGCCGCTACGTAGCTCTCAAGTTCCTGCCGGAAGAATATTCCCAGGATCGTCAGGCAGTGGAGCGGTTCCAGCGTGAGGCCCGCGCCGCCTCGGCCTTGAATCATCCCAACATCTGCACGATTCACGACGTTGATGAGCACCAAGGCCGGCCGTTCATGGCCTTGGAGTTGTTGGAGGGGCAAACGCTCAACCATCGCATCGCCGGTCGCCCCCTGGAGAGTGACGAACTACTCGAACTCAGCTTTCAGGTCGCCGATGCGCTCGCCGCGGCGCACTCAAGGGGCATCATCCATCGTGACATCAAGCCAGCAAACATCTTCATCACGCAGCTCGGCCAGGCCAAGATTCTTGATTTCGGATTGGCGAAGCTGATGACCCAAAGGCACCGGGTGGGGGAAGCAGTGGGAGTTTCGGGTCTGGCCACCGTGGCCGCGCTCGGCGAAAATCTCACCAGCCCGGGCACAGCCGTCGGTACGGTGGCCTACATGTCGCCCGAGCAGGCGCGCGGGGAAGAAGTAGACGCCCGGACCGACGTGTTTTCCCTCGGAGTAGTGCTCTATGAGATGGCCACGGGCCGGCGAGCCTTTTCCGGCAACACCTCCGCGGTCATCTTTGACGCGATTCTGAATCGCAAGCCGAGCTCGCCTGTGCGCCTGAATCCGAACTTGCCGCCAGAGCTAGAACACATTATCAACCGGGCGCTTGAGAAAAACCACAACGCGCGCTACCAGAGCGCCGCCAAGCTGCGCGACGACCTCAAACGCCTAAAACGCGACACCGATTCGGGCCGGGCCGCAGTAACCGTGACGCCGGTGGAGAAATCACTGGCCGTGCTCTACTTTGAGAACCTGAGCGGGGCGAAGGAGGACGAGTACTTCCGCGACGGCATTACGGAGGACCTGATCACCGAGCTGCTAAAGATCAGGGAGCTGCGTGTGTTTCCGCGATCGGCGGTACTGGCCTACCGGGACAAGCCCGTGACCGCCCCCAAAGTCGGCCAGGAATTAAATGCTGCCTATGTGCTGGAAGGGAGCCTGCGGCGGGCCGGCAATCGTCTGCGCATCACCGCGCAACTAGTAGAGACGCGCACGGGCCACGGCGCCTGGGCGGAACGCTATGACCGCCAACTAGAAGACGTCTTCGCCATCCAGGACGAGATAGCGCAGAGCATCGCCCAATCCCTTCGCGTGATGCTAACCGAAAAAGAGAAGCAGGCCATCCGAAAAGCGCCCACCGCCGACGTGCAAGCCTATGATTTCTATCTACGCGGGCGGCAGTTTTTCCATCAGTTCCGGCGAAAAGGCTTTGAGTTTGCCCGGCAGATGTTCACCCGGGCCACCGAGATCGATCCTAGCTACGCGCGCGCCTGCGCCGGGATCGCCGATTGCTCTTCTTTCCTCCATATGTATTGGGAGGACACCGAGGCGAACCTGCGGCAAGCCGATGCGGCCAGCCGGAGGGCGCTTGAGCTCAACCCGGACTCGGCGGAAGCCCATTCGTCCCGCGGGTTGGCCCTGTCGCTGATCAAGGACTATGAGGAGGCGCATAAAGAATTCGAGACGGCGTTGCGGCTGGATCCGAATTTGTTCGAAGCCTCCTACTTCTACGCGCGCGCCTGTTTTGTGGAGGGCAAGCTGCCCGAGGCGGCTAAGTGGTTTGAAGCAGCGAGCCGCGCGCAACCGGAGGACTACCAGGCTCCGGCCTTGCTCGGCGTCACCTATACCGCTCTTGGTCGCAAAGCAGATGCCGGGGAGGCCTACCGGCGGGCTCTGCGGATAATGGATAAACGCTTGGAGCTCAATCCCGACGATATGCGTGCCCTCCAACTGGGGGCGCAGGCCTTATGTCAACTAGGAGAGCGGGAGAAGAGCTTGCAATGGGCCGAGCGGGCCCTGGCTATAGACGCGGACGATCCCGCTGCCCTCTTCAACGTGGGTTGCGTCTATGCCGTTCTGGGATTACCCGACTTGGCTCTCGATTGCCTGGAAAAATCCCTGAAGTCTGGATTTGGGTTTGGAGATTGGATGAAGAGCGACGCCTTTCTGAACTCCCTGCGCGATCATCCCCGCTTCCAAGCCTTGCTCAAATCATTGTAGGGAACGCCCGCAGTACGAGAACATACTTTTGCGCCTGGTGTTCCAGAGTGATGTGATTTCGGCCCCGACGACTCGGCTGGCTCACGCCTTGTTTGTCCAAGCACTTAGGCAGCCTCCAGATAGGGCCTTGGGGGCACATTTTCTTGCAGTGGTGTGAAATCTGGCTGCCTGAACCAGAGAGTCGTTGCCCCTCGCCGAATCCACCCGGCAGACCCTCGGTCCCCGCCCTTAGTTTCCGTTGCACGTTTGACACTATCCTGCGCATAAGGAGAGTCAGCGGGCGGGCTCTAGTGAAGAAACGTCCGGCAAATCGAACGGCAAAAGGGCGCAAACAGACCAGACACCCCGGTGCTACTTCCGCTATACTAGGCGCCGAGATGGCGAAGATCTGGTACCTGGCCTCGGGCTCGCGCACCGTGCGCGAGGAGCGGTCCCTGGCCTGGTGCATCGACAAGCTCTGGATCTCCCCCCGGGATTTCCGCAGCTCCACCCCGCCCCACGACATCAAGGGCGAGTCCGTCTGGATCGAGGTGACCGAAGCCGAGATCAGCCAGGCCCCCGGCTACAAGGCCGGCTTCCACCAATCTTTCCTCAGCCCGAGCGAGCTGGAAGAGCACCTGCGGAGGCTCTAGCCCCGGGCTCACTTCCGGGTATTGAAATCCCTCCGAAGCGCGGGTAGTATTACCGCCACTGCGAGAGGGTGAACTTCTCCCGATGTCGAGCGAGGTCGCGCCGCGCTTCCAAACTGCGCCCGGCAGTCCCTGCGCCGTCTCTCCGGAAGGCGCCGGAACCCTGACCGAGGTGCTTCGCCTCCGGGCGCAGACAGCCCCCGAGGCTCCCCACCTTTACCTGGGACAAGAGGACGGCCACCCGCAGACGCTCACCTACGGAGAGTTGTGGAGCGGCGCGCTGAGCCTGGCCCGCGGGCTGGCGGGTTGGGGGGTGGGCCGCGGCGACACGGTGGCGCTGATGCTGCCCACCGGCCGCGACTTCTTCTTCTCCTTCTTCGGCACGTTGCTGGCCGGCGCCATTCCGGTGCCCATCTATCCCCCCATGCGCGCCGACCAGATGGAGGAATACGCCAGCCGCCAGTCGGTCATCCTGCAGAACGCCGAGGCCCGGGCCCTGGTTACCTTCCGCCAGGCGGAGCGCCTGGCGCGCTTGCTGAAGCCGCGGGTGCCGTCGCTCCTTTCGGTAGCCACCGCCGAGCACCTGGCGGCCAGGCAAAAGCCGCTTCCTGCGCCGGTGGCGGTGTCGCCCACGGACGTCGCCTTCATCCAGTACACCTCGGGAAGCACGGGCGAGCCCCGCGGCGTGGCCCTGACCCATCAGAACATCCTCGCCAACGTGCGCGCCATCGGCGAGGGCGTCCAGGTGCGCCCCACCGACGTCACCATCTGCTGGCTGCCCCTCTACCACGACATGGGGCTGATCGGTTGCTGGCTCTTCTCCATCTACTTCGGCCTGCCCATTGCGGCCCTCTCTCCCCTCGCCTTCTTGCGCCGCCCGGAGCGCTGGCTGTGGGCCGTCCATCGCTACCGGGGCACGCTCTCCCCCGCCCCCAACTTCGCCTACGAGCTTTGCCTGCGCAAGGTGAAGGACGAAGCCCTCGCCGGCCTCGACCTCAGCAGTTGGCGCGTGGCCCTGAACGGCGCCGAGCCCGTCAGCCCGGACACCATCACCCGCTTTACCCGGCGCTATGCCCGCTATGGCTTCCGGCCCGAGACCATGATGCCCGTCTACGGCCTGGCGGAAAGCTCCGTGGCCCTGACTTTCGCTCCCCTGGCGCAACCGCCCCGCATCGACCCGGTGGCCCGCGTCCCCTTCCAAATGTTCGGCCGCGCCGAACCCGCTTCCCCCGCCGAGCCCGACCCGCTCCGGTTCGTCTCCGTGGGGCGGGCGCTGCCGGAGCACGCGATTCGCGTAGTGGACGACGCCGAGCGCCCCGTCAGCGAGCGCGTCGAAGGCCACATCCAGTTCCGCGGCCCCTCCGCCATGCAGGGCTACTACCGCAACCCGGAGGCCACCGGGGCTGCCTGCCGCGATGGTTGGTATCAGACCGGCGACCTCGGTTACCTGGCCGACGGCGAGCTGTTCATCACCGGCCGCATCAAGGACCTCATCATCAAGGCCGGGCGCAACATCTACCCGCAGGAGATTGAAGAAATCGCCGCCGATATCAACGGCGTCCGCCGCGGCTGCGTGGCCGCCTTCGGGGTCACCGACCCGCGGACCGGCACCGAAGGCTTGGTGGTAGTGGCCGAAACCCGGGAGACCGGCAAGGAAGCCCGCGCCCGCATCGCCGCCGAGATCAAGCGCCGCGTGGGCGCCCTCACTCGCATTTCGCCCGACGTGGTCCAGCTCCTCCCCCCGCAGACCGTCCCCAAGACCCCCAGCGGCAAGCTCCGCCGCAGCGAGTGCCGCCGCCTCTACTTGCAGGGAACTCTGGGCCGCTCCCGCCCCCCCGTCTGGCTCCAGGTCACCCGCCTCGTCTCCGGCAACGCCCTGGTCACCCTAAAGTACACGCTCACCCGAATCACCCCGGCGCGGATCAAACAACTCTTCGGACCTTCCGCCCCAGCCTCCCACAGCCAGGACTAGCACCTCTGCCTCCCTGCTTCTCTGCCTCCTGCTTCCCTGTCTCCTTGCTTCTTCACTTTCCTGCCTCCGCTCACCCCAGCTATACTGCTACCAGCACGCGCCCGTAGCTCAACCGGATAGAGCTTCGGATTTCTAATCCGGCGGTTGCAGGTTCGAGTCCTGCCGGGCGCGCCAGCCCCGCCGTTTGCGGGGCCAGCTTCGCCGGGGAGGAGCGCGACGTGACAGGCATTGTTATCCGAATAGCTTGTTTGCTGCTGGCCGCCTCAGCGCTGGCTTGCGCCCAAGGCCCAAGCCCCGGCGGCCCGGAAGGAGAGCTCACGATGGCATTCCAACTTTCCAGCACCGCCTTTCAACCCGACGGGAACATTCCCAAGAAATTCACCTGCGACGGGCCGGACGTCTCCCCGGCGCTGCGCTGGGACGAGCCCCCGGTCGGCACCCAGAGCCTCGCCTTGATCATGGACGACCCCGACGCCCCGGTGGGCACCTGGGTGCACTGGGTGCTTTTCAACCTGCCCGCCGACGCAGGGCAGCTAGCGGAAAACATCGCCAAGGAGAGAGAGCTCCCGAACGGGACCCGCCAGGGCACGAACGACTTCCGGAAGATCGGCTACGGCGGCCCTTGCCCGCCGCCGGGCCCGGCGCACCGCTACTTCTTCAAGCTGTACGCGCTGGACACGAAGCTCGATCTCCGCCCCGGCGCCACCAAGGCCGACCTGGAGCGGGCTATGCGGGGCCACATCCGGGGGCAAGCCGAATTGCTGGGCCGCTACCAGCGCGGCCGCTAGCACGCGGAGCCGCCCTACGCAAAAAAAAAAGGGTGGCTCCTGGCCACCCTTGATTTTTTCGTTTCCGGCAGCTACTGGACGGGGACGAGCAGCGGGCGGTCGAGCTGGATGCTCATCTCCCGGCCGCGCTTGAGCTTGATGTCCTTGCCGCGCTGGAGGAGGACCACCCCAAGGCCTGCGGCGGCCCCGGCTCCGGCCCCGATGGCCGCCCCCTTGCCGCCACCCGCAATGGCGCCGATGGCGGTGCCGATGCCGGCCCCAGCGGCGGTTTCGGTTACATCGCGCTTCTTCGAACCTTGCCCCACCACCGTGCCTTCCGAGTTCACGCTCTCCTTCTCTTCTTCGTCCAGCTCGACGAGGGAGGCGGACAAGTCGATCCGGGTGCCGTTGGGCAACTCGATTTCCTCAAAGTGCAGGCTGAGTTTCGCCCGGCCCTTTACCCGGCCCGGGCGCTCGACTCTTCCGACGGTGCCCCGCACCACGCTACCCTCGGGAATGACGACCTGGTTCCCGACCCGTATCGAGCGGTGGACCACGCCGCTAAAATGGTCGCCTCTCCGGTTGTGCTTGGTGCTCAGGGTGTCATTGAGGGTAAAGACAATCTTCGTGCCCTCGGGCACTCGTACGCTGGTCTGGGCGCGCGCCACGCCCGGCAGACCCAGCACTCCTGCCAGCGCCATCCCCAACACTACCTTCTCTACCTGTTGCAGCTTCATGGTGAAACCTCCTCCCAAGATCAGGATTCTTTGGCTGTGCCTCTTAATTGGATGTTCTCTCCCCCGCCTTGGTTACGCGCCCCGGATCGGCCCGCGTTTCGCGAGGCGGTAGGAAGCCCGGAGCCTAGAACTTGTAGATCACGTCGAACTGCATCCGGCTCAGGAACGGGTCCCGGGCCAGCGGCTGGAAGGCAGCGGGCACCAGGCTGATGTTTTCTTGCGGGTTGAAGAGCCGTCCCACCAGCAAGGTGTAGTCAAATGTGACGTTCTTGTGAGGCTGATAGGAAGTCCGCAAGCGATGGTTGATGACGTTGGTCGAGGCCCGAAGATCGCTGAAGCTGTAGGCCCCGATTACGGCGTCGCGCTCCACCCGCATCAGGGTGTAGCCGAACAGCCAATCGCCTTTCTCCGCTGTCTGGCCCACCGCCACCTCCGCCCAGTAGCCGCTGCGCTCGCTGCTAGAAGCTCGGACGTTGTTGACGAAATCCAGGGTCACCCGCAGCGGCCACCGCGGCGCCAGCCGGTAGCGCAGCTCCCCGATAAGATCCAGGTAAGCAAACCGCTCCGCGAAGCCGAGGATATTGCCGCCCGCGTCCGTGCGCGCGCTGTTGGTGAGCGGCAGGCTCGGTTTCAAGCTGCCGGTGTCAATGGCCCGGGCGATGGCGCCTACGTTGCGGAAGTTCATCCCGGTGGCGTACAGGCCCAGCCGAGCGCGGTCGCTGAGCCGCCAGTGGCTCTGTACCTGGCCGCCCCAGATGAAGCTGTCGCCCGCCGAGGAAAGTTCGTTGAAGGGCAACTGGAAGCCGACCACGGTCAGGTTGGTCAGCGGCGAATCGGAAAAGTCGAAGGAGAGCGTCTCGCTGAAGCCCTCCGGGTTCAAGTCGTTATCGAAGGTCAACTCGGTGCGATACCAGGGATAGGCGAATTTGCCCGCGGTGACCGAGAGCCACGGCGCCTGTTTCGGCTCGTAGGTCAGCCAGAAGCGCTCCAAGTTGAACGTCTTGCGCGCGAAAAAGCCGGTTAAGGTCTGATTGGAGGTGATGGGGTCGTCGAGATTCCCCGTGGCCAGGCGCAGGCCCCCGCTCAATTCGTCGCTGATGCGGGCCCGGGCCTGGAAGCGCAGCCGGGCGCGCTCCCGGTGGCGCTGCGGGCGGCCGTCCTGGAAGAAGGGCTCGTAGCGCACCCGCAAGTCGCCGCTGAAGCTGAAGCTGCCCAGGCGCCTCAGAAGACTTTGGTCTTGGGTCTCGTTCTCGGCCACCCGGTTCTCCAGCTCTTCGAGGCGCCCTTCCAGAGAGGCTTGGGGGGTGGGGTCATCCACCGGGGGCGAGTTGGACGCGGACTGATATTCACTGGCCCGGCCGCCTTCCCCTAGCTGGCGCTCCAGGCGTTCCAGGGCGGCCGCCTGCCGGCGCAACACTTCCTGGAGCTCGCGAATCTGCTGCTGCTGGGCCGCCACCTGGGTTTTCAACTCTTCCAGTTCACGCTTGGCGGTGGGTTCCTCCGCTCCCAGCGGCAGCGCCAACAGTCCTACGGCGGCTACGATCCTCCAGAATCTTCCCACTCGCATGCCACACCTCCTCCGACACGTTTGCGGGTGTGATTCTAAAGGAAGCCCTGGAGGCGTGCCTATCCGAAACGAAATTTTCTGGGAGCGGGCCGCGGCTACTATTGGCGGATTCCTTTCCGGACCAAAGGCTGCTACGCTCTCCTGGCATGGCCGAAGACCCGCGCGCCGAGCCGACCAAGGTCAAAATTCTCCTGACCAGCGGAGAAGGGATGAAGATCGACTGGCGCGACGCTCACCACAGCCACTACACCTTCCCCTACCTGCGCGAGCACTGCCCTTGCGCCACCTGTAACGACCGCCGCGCCCGCCACCAGAGCGTCACCGGCGCCCGACTCCAGAGCGACCTGCCCCTCTACCAAGAGCGCGTCCGCGCCGTGCAGGCGGAGCCCGTCGGCCACTACGCCGTCCGCTTCGACTTCAGCGACGCCCACGCCACCGGCATCTACAGCTTCGATTACCTCCGCCGAATCTGCCCTTGTCCCGAGTGCCGGACGAGCCGGAAAGGGGAGTCGCAATGAAACGCTGCCGCGCGCTCGTCTTCTTGCTACCGTTGGTCGGCGCGGGTCATGCCTTCGCCCACACCACCCGCCCTTCCTACCGGGAAGCCGCGGCGCAGGACGCCTGGCAGAAGACACTGGAGCTTCTGGCCTGTCACCTGAAGGAACTATAGGAGGGTTACTTCACCAGGGCGGCGGCCTTTTCCAGCTCGGAGACGCCCAGGATCACCAGCGCCTTCGGGGCGCCCTTCTCGATGCTGCCGTAAGCGTAGTCGATGTTGATTTGATTCTCGGCCAGCTTGCGGGTGATGCGCCCCAGCGCACCGGGACGATCCGAGAGCCGCACGACCAGCACCTTCTCTTCGCTGAAGTCAATCCCCTTAGCCTCAAAAACCTTTCGCGCTGTCTCCGTGTTGTTCACCACCAGCCGCACCCTGCCCGGCTGCCACGCCTCGGCCACAATCGCCTGAATGTTGACCGCCTTGGCGGCCAGCTCCGAGCAAGTCGTCGCCAGCGCTCCCGGGCGGTTTTCCAGCTTCAAGGAGAACTGAGTGGCGATGGGCATAGCCGGTTTCTTGGCCGCCTTGGCTTCCTCCCGGGCGCCGGCGGCAAATCTCTCGCCCCCCGGGGGAAGAGAAAGCGTTTAGCTGAAGCTCTGGACGGCCGCCTTCTCGTCGTTGTGGACTTCGAAGACGGTGTAAAGCTTGGTGATGGTCAGCAAGTCGTTGACCTTCTGGGTGAGGTTGGCCAGTTTCAACTGTCCCCCCTGGTTCTTCACGGTGGTAAACCCGGAAACCAACTCCCCGAGTCCGGAACTGTCGATATAAGCCACCTGACCCAGGTTCAGGACGATCTTCTTCTGCCCCTTCTCCAGCAACTCCCGCAGGGTATCCCGCAGTTGGGCGCTGGCATCCCCTAGGGTCAGCCGCCCATTCAAGTCCACTACCGTGACCTCGCCTACCTCACGCCTGTTGATTTTCACGCTCACTGCTGTCTCTCCTTTTCCACTTCAGCTCCCACTTGTCCGTTGTGGTTGGAAGAATAGCGTTTCGTCATCGTGACCACCGCGCCCCCGTTGCGCCCGCTTTCCACTTGCAACTCATCCATGAAGCAGCGCACCAGGAACAGTCCTCGGCCCGACGACTTCATCAAGTGCTTCTCCGCCAGCGGATCGGAAATGGCTGCCAGGTCAAATCCCTTGCCCTGGTCTCGAATCTGCACCACCAAACGGTCGGGGTGGAGCACGAAGCTGAGCCCGATGGGCTTGCGGGGGTCCTGGCGATTGCCATGCTGCAGGGCGTTGATCAGGCACTCGCGCACCGCCATGCAAATCTTGTGCTGCTCGTCCTCGTCGAAGCCGGCTGTCATCGCCACCCGCCGGGCGACTTCTTCGCCAAGATCCATACACTCGATCTTGGTCTCCAGGGTGACGTTCACGCGGCGCGCTTCTTGGTTCATAAACTCCGCGTCAGGGTTCGATTTCAGGCTCCGGACGAACCCCTAGAGCCTACCGGGGGTTGTCCCGGTTGTCAACCGGGGAGCCGGCTCCCTTGACGCCACCCAGGACGGATGGGAGAATGCTGACAGGGAGGAAGAAACCGGGAGAAAAAGCGGATGGGGACCAAAGGGAGAAAAAGCGCCTGGTTGGCCGCGGCGGTTCTGGCTTGGCTGCTGGCCCCGCAGGCCGGCTCGGCCAAGACCTTCACCTACAGGGTCAAGCACCAGCATGCGATGGGTAGCTGCCAGGGAGAATTGATCGTGACCGAAACCCAGGTGCGCTACCAAACCGACTACCGGCAGGACGCGCGCATCTGGACCTACAGCCAGATCAAGCGCATCGAGCGCAAAGGGGAACGGAAACTCACCCTCTACACCTACGAGGACCAGACACTGCAACTGGGGCGCGACAAACCCTTCGATTTTACTTTCCAGGACGGTAACGTCACCGACGAGCTCTTCAACTTCATCGTTACCCGCCTGCGCGAGAACCCGGAGCCGCAGCCTCCGGCCACGCCGCCCGGCGGCCGCTACGAGGTGGCGGTCAAGCACCGCCACGTCTTCGGCGGTTGCGAAGGCACGCTGAAGATCACCCCCAACTACATCGAGTATGTGACCGGCCGGGAGAAGGACCGCCGGCTCTGGAAATACATGGACATCAAGCGCATCGAACACAATTCCGCCTACGAGCTTGACGTCTATACTTATGAAGACCAGGCACTCCTGTTCGGCCGCGACAAAGTCTTTCGCTTCCAGCTCAAGGAGCCCCTGGAGCCTGAGGTCCTCGAATTCATCCGCCGGCGCCTGACCCCGTAACCCCCGCTTACTTGTAGACCACGCCGTCCTTCACCACGTGCACCACGTGGCGCAGGGCCTCCATCGAGCGCAGCGGATCGCCATCCACCACGATGATGTCGGCCAGCTTGCCCGGGGCCACCGCGCCCAGGTCGTCGCGCCCCAGCAGCCTCGCCGGCCAGAAGGTCGCCGCCTGGATAGCGGCCATCGGGTCCACTCCCAGGCGGACGAAGGCATCCAGTTCCCGCCAGGTGGAGTCGAAGTGGAAGTTCATGGGGATGCCGGAGTCGGTGCCGGTGATCAGGGTCACCCCGGTGCTGCGCATCTGGTCGAACTTGTGGGCCAGGGTCGGCACCCGGCGGCGCACCAGTTGGAAGTAGGGCATGCGCTCCGGGTTCTCAAGCGAGCGGCGCACGTCCTCGTAGATGTCCGGCGGCAGGTCCTGCTGCAGGCGCGGGTCGTCCAGCCGCTCGGGGAATTCATCTACCGTGTAGGGATAGAGGTAGAGCCCCTCGATGGTCGGGCACCAGTAGAGCGAGGCGCTGCGCTCGCGCAGCATCGCCAGCACGTCCTCCGGGTAGCCGGGCTGGGTGGCCAAGCCAGTGTGCTCCAACGAATCCACCCCGGCGCGGAGGGCCTGACGAATCTCTTCGGCGCGGTGGGCGTGCGCGGTGACGTGGAGGCCGGCGGCGTGCGCGGTCTCCACGATGGCTTGCAACTCCTCCAGGGTCATCCGGTCTTGGTCGATCACCTTGATCAGGTCCACGCCGGCGTCAATCAAGCGCTGGGTCTTGGCGCGCGCATCCTCGGGGCCGTTGACCGTCCAGCGGAACGCGCCTTCGAGCGGCCGCACTCTCTTTTGCAGGAAGGGCCCGCTGGCGAAAACGCGCGGGCCGGGAATCTCCCCACGGGCGATGCGGTCGCGCACGGCCAGGATGTCCTCGAGCGGCGCGCCCATGTCGCGGACCGTAGTGACGCCGGCGAGCAGTAGCTCGCGGGCCGAGATGGGCATGATGACGTCGCGCCAGCGGTCGCGGTACTCGCGGAACCAGTAGTCGTAGTCGGCGTGGCCCAGAATCATCAAATGCACGTGCATGTCCATCAGCCCGGGCAGCACCGTGTAGCCGTCGGTCGAGATGACTCGGGCGCCTTCAGGGATTTCCAATTCGCCCTCGCGGCCCACGGCCTCGATGCGATTCCCGCGCACCAGGATGACGGAGTTCTCGAGCGGTGGCCCGCCGTAGCCGTCAATCAACCGCCCGCCCACCAGCGCCAAGACTGGCTCGGAGTCGGCCCGTTGGGCGACCGCTGCGCCCACGGCGAACAAAAGCCCAACCAGAATCAACAACAGGGTGGCCCCGCGAAAGCCTGCGCGTCGCATTGGGTGGCTCCTTGGGAGTGGATTGCGAAGAAGGACATTCTAGCACCGACCGGGCAGCGGAAAAAGCGTGGCGGCGCCGCGCGCCCGCACTACAATCGGTTCCGACTTCGACCGCACGGAGGGAGCTATGCGTCGCTTGCTTCTCGTCAGCCTATTGGCCGCCAGCCTGCCGCTGCTGGCCCAAGACCCGGTGCGCCCGCGAGCGCGGGCGCTGGGAATCGAGCCGGGAATCTTTTCGCCCGGCCCCCTGAACGCCATCACCGACGTGGAGGGCGTGCGCGTGGGCCACTTCACGCTGAGGGAAGGAGAAGACCTCCGCACCGGAGCCACGGCCATCCTGCCGCACGGGGGCAACGTGTTCCAAGAAAAAGTCCCGGCCGCCATCGTGGTGGGCAATGGCTTCGGGAAACTGGTGGGCTCGACGCAGGTCAACGAGCTGGGGCAACTTGAGACCCCCATCCTGCTGACCAACACGATGAACGTCTGGGAGGCCGCGGCGGCGCTGGTCGACTACACCCTGGCCCAGCCGGGCAACGAAAGCGTGGGCTCGGTCAACCCGGTGGTCGGAGAGACGAACGACGGCTTCCTCAGCAACATCCGCCGGCGGCCCCTGCGCCCCGAAGACTTCCTGGAAGCAGTGCGGGCCGCCACGCCCGGCCCGGTAGAAGAAGGCTCGGTGGGCGCCGGAACGGGGACGGTGGCCTTCGGCTTTAAGGGAGGCATCGGCACCTCCTCGCGGCGGCTGCCGGAGAGCCTGGGCGGTCATACGGTCGGAGTGCTGGTGCAGACGAACTACGGCGGGATTCTAACCATTGACGGGGTGCCCGTGGGCCGGGAGCTGGGGCGTTACGCGTTCCAAGAATACGTCGAACCCGGCAGCGGCTCCTGCATGATGGTGGTGGCCACCGACGCTCCTCTGGATGCCCGGCAACTCGAGCGGCTGGCGCGGCGCGCCCTGGCGGGAATGGCGCGCACCGGGGCGTCCTTCTCGCACGGCAGCGGCGACTACGTCATCGCCTTCTCGACCGCGGAATCCGTGCGCATCCCCTACCGGAGCGAGCAGCCGGCGGGTGAGGTCACGTTGCTTCGGGACGACCAGCTCTCGCCGTTGTTCCAGGCCGTCGCCGAAGCCACCGAGGAAGCCATCTACAATTCCCTGCTCCGCGCCACCACCGTCCGCGGCTACCAGGGACACGAAGCCCAGGCCCTGCCGCTCGACCAACTCCGTGACCTATTGGAAAGGTACAGGCGAGGAACCCAGCAATAGTCTTTAATCGGCGGCGAGGGTGGTCGGCGGCAGAAAACAGGCCCGACGAGTCATCGGAACGGCCAAAACGAACCACGATGGCCCCCAAACCCGCCATTGCGATCTGAGCTTGACACAAGAAGGCGACTGCCGTACAGTTTGGTGCAAGGGTAAGGTTGAAATCGGAAATTCCAGCTTAAATAGAGAGATTGAAATGAAGCGGAGCAAAACACGCTGGCTGCTGGCAAGCGTATTGGCGCTTTCTCTTCTGGCCCTCGCTACCGTATTCTCCACCGCGGCGTTGTTCGCACAAACAGCCCCGGCCAGAACCCCGAAGCTTGTGGTGATCTTGGTCGTCGACCAGCTCAGCTACGAGACCTTAGAGAGAATGCGACCTCACCTGAACGAGCGGGGAATAGAGCGGCTCTTCGCCGAGGGGGCGGTATTCACGCAAGCGCTGTACGGGCATGGCACTACCTACACCGGGCCGGGCCATGCCACCATCGCTTCAGGCAGCTACGCCTACAAGAATGGGATTGTCTCCAACAAGTATTATGACCGCGCAGCGGGCAAGAGCGTGACCATGTTCGCTGATCCGGATCACCCCGTGCTCGAATCCCCGCCCAACCCGGAGGTCGACAGCTCGCCCAGGAACTTCATCGGCGAGACTGTGGGTGATCGGTTGCGCGTTGCGACGGGAAAGACCGCCAAGGTAGTAGCGATCGCGCTCAAGAATCGCGCAGCAATTGCCCTTGGGGGACGCCTCGGCACTGCCTACTGGATGAGCGATTCAAACGGAAAGATGGTGACGTCCTCTTACTATACGAAGGAATTGCCTGCGAAGGATTTGCCTACATGGGTCAAGGCTTTCAACGGGCGGAAAATCCCGGATAGCTACTTTGGCAGGGTCTGGGAGCGGGCATTGTCCGAGAGTATATACCAGGGCAAGGACGACAGGCCCTTCGAATCAACCGCGAACGGCCTGGGCCGTACCTTCCCTCACAAGCTCACCGGGAATCTGAATAAGCCTGGACCTGCGTTTTACGCTGCGTTTCTTCAAACTCCCATGGCTAACGACTTCTTAGTGGATTTCGTGAAGGCAGCGGTTCAAGCCGAGGGCCTCGGAATTCGAGGTGGAACCGACCTTCTCGCTGTGAGCTTTAGCGCCAACGACCTCATCGGTCACGCCTATGGCCCCCAAAGCCACGAGGTTCAGGACGCGACGGTGCGCGTGGACCGCAATATCGCAGACCTGCTCGACTTCTTGGAGAAGCACGTGGGGGGCAGGGACAACCTCGTGGTCGTCTTCACCGCAGACCACGGCGCCGCGCCTATCCCGGAATACATGGCTTCACTGGGGCACCCCGCAAGCCGGATCAAGAAGGCCGAGCTCAGGAAGTTCGTAACTGAAGCGCTCACGGAATGCTTCGGCCGGGGGGAGTGGGTCTTAGCCCTTGAGGACCCGAGCATCTACCTGAATGAAAAGGTCATTGCGGAGAAGCACCTCGATCCCGCGCTGGTGCAGGAGGTGGCGGGCCTGGGCGCGCTCCGAGTTTCCGGCATCGCCGCTTACTTCACCCGCGCGCAACTCCTGAGTGGGCCGCTACTGTCTACCCCCTTCGCCCGGGCAATGCAACTGTCATTCCACCCTGACCGCGCTGGCGACGTGCTCCTAGTACCACGGCCCTTCTACTTCTGGGGAAAGTATGGAGAGATGACGGAGGGTTCGACACACGGATCGCCTTATCGCTACGACACCCACGTGCCGCTCGCCTTTTGGGGAGCGGGTGTAAAGCCTGGGGTACATTGGACACCGGTTGACATGGCCGATGTTGCGCCGACGTTGGCGGCGCTGATCCACCTGATCGCGCCAGCCGCCGCCGATGGCACTGCGCGTCCGGAAGTATTTCAGTAGGTCACATGGTATGAAAGTGGCAACTTTAGTTGGGCAAACTAGTAGCTAGCTAAACTCCTCCCCAAGTTCACTTCACCCCCCCACCGAACTTCTTCCGTCTAGTTATCCCGCCTTACAGGACTACGGAGCTATTCGACCAGAAGGAGACCGCAGGGCGTTGGGTCAATCACCATCTGCAGAGGCCGCGCCATGCTGGTGAAGGAAGTTCACACTCAATACAAGAGCCCTGCCTACGATGAGCCTGCCCTCCGCAACGACTTCCTGAATCCGTATTTAAATGACTAGCGGCGGGCGGCGGCCAGCTCTTCGTCCACGATGTGAAAGAAATGCTCGGGAGGCAGCAGGCCGGGGATGGGGCGACCGTTGACGAAGAAGGAGGGGGTGCCGTCCACGCCCAGGCGCTCGCCTTCCTCGACATCCTGAGCGATGTCGATCAAGGCGTCCTGTTGCTCGAGGCACTGGCGAAAGGCGGGCAAGTCCAGTCCCGCCTGCCGGGCCAGCTCCAGGAGAACTGATTTCCCTTCCCGCAAGCGCGTGGCCGCCTGGAACAGCTTGGCGTGGAGCGCCCAGAAGCGGTCGTTGCCCTGCCGGTAGGCGCAGGCGGAGGCGATCGCCGCGTCCTCGGCCCAGGCGCGCGACCCGGTCAACGGGAAATGCTTGTAGACCAGACGAACCTGGCCGCCGTAGCGCTCGAACAGCGGCTCTTCCAGGGTGTTGAAGAACTGGCGACAGTAGCCGCAGGTGTAGTCGGAGTACTCGACGATGGTCACCAGGGCGTCGTCGGGGCCGCGGGTCGGCTCCTCTTCCAGCCGGATGCCGTCGCGGAATCTCTGGAAGGGCTTCTCCACATCGTACAGGCGGTCGTAGAAGACGCTGCGGCCGTCCTGGCTGACGTAGAGCTGGATTGTGCGGCGCTCCTCCCCTCTCCGCAGGTCGAACAGCAGCAGGTGATAACCCGGGACGGAGCTCTCGCCTTTTTCCTTGAAGTCGAGCCGGATCGAGCCCGGTAGGTTGAGGATGCGCCGCAAGTTGAGCAAGTGGGTCGCCACCCAGGCGGAGTCCACCTCGACCGTGGCCGCGTCGTTGGCGGCGGGGGAGCTCTGCCGCGCGGCCCAGCCGATGCCCGTGGCCAGCGCCACGAGAAGAACGAAGCTGCTGATGCGACTCATCTGGGCCTAAGCAGTTTATCACATCGCGACGGTCTCACCCGCCGGAGGGATTGCTAGGTCCAGTAGGTACGGTCCAGGGTGCGGTACTGGACGGCCTCGGAGAGGTGCTTGGCGGCGATGCGCTCGGAGTCGCCCAGGTCGGCGATGGTGCGCGCCACCTTCAGGATGCGGTCGTGCGCCCGGGCGCTCAGCCCCAGGCGGGTGATGGCGGTCTCCAGCAGCTTCTCGGAGTCGGCGTCGATTTCGCAGACCTTGCGGATGAGCCGGGAAGGCATCTGGGCGTTGGAGTACATCTTCTCGCCGCGGAAGCGCTCCAGTTGCCGCTGGCGGGCGCGCATCACGCGGGCGCGCAACTCCGCCGACCCTTCCCGGGGGGCGGCCCCGCGGAGCTCCTTGTAGCGGACGGCGGGAACGTCGATGTGGATATCGATGCGATCGAGCAAGGGGCCGGAGATTTTCTGCACGTAGCGCTGGATCTGCGTGGGCGTGCAGCGGCACTCGCGGGTGGGGTCGTTAAAGTACCCGCAGGGGCAGGGGTTCATGGCCGCCGCCAGCGTGAAGCGGGCGGGGAAGGTCAAGCTGGTGATGGCCCGGGAGATGGTGACCAGGCCGTCTTCGAGGGGTTGCCGCAGCACCTCCAGGGCGCTGCGCTGGAACTCGGGCAGCTCGTCCAGGAACAGCACCCCGTTGTGCGCCAGCGAGACCTCGCCCGGCCGCGGAATCGTCCCGCCGCCAATCAAGCCCGCGTCGGAGATGGTGTGGTGGGGGGCGCGGAAAGGGCGCGTGGGGATGAGCCCACGGCTGTCTTCGAGCACCCCGGTGACACTGTGGACCTTGGTGGTCTGGATGGCCTCGTCCAGGGTGAGCGGCGGCAGGATAGTGGGCACGCGCTTGGCCAGCATAGTTTTGCCCCATCCCAGACACATAGGCCAAAGACGCGTCTGATGAGTCCCTACCAGTGTCTGTCCTATCTTTTCCCAGTCCGATTTCCGTCAGCCTATCAAACTCCATAGAGGCAACAAGCTTGCTCCTGGACAGAACCGTGACCGTAAAACCGTGGTTCTGCTTGAGTGCCAAACAAAGAGCGCGTCGCTCGAACGGATGGTCCCGCATAAACACGTAAAGAGACTTGATGTAGTGCTGAGCCTTCTCAACGTCCATCTCCTCAAGCTTCAAAGCACTTTCCTGCTTCCGCAACTCGGCAAGAGTGCGCTGGTTTCGAATTTTTAGATCTTTCAGCTCAACTATCCGGTCCCAGGCTGCACCTGCCTCCAAATCGTTCTTGGCCCTCTCATAGCGGGCATAATATTTGGCAAGCTTGGCATCGATTTCTTGAATCTCCCTCTCGGTCTGCTTGATCCTGTCGTCGATTCCAGGCACCTTTTCCTTTAGCTTCTTGTTGACCTTTTTGACGAATTCCACGACGCCTTCAGGCTTCGAAAGATATTCCTGAAGGTAATTCCACACACAGTCCTCAACCATGCGTGAGTTTAGAAGAGGAGCGTCACACCCTTCTTGCCCGAACGCTGCCCGCCTAGCGCACACGTAATAGGAGTACCCACTTCTGCCTGAGCTTTTACCCTTCATGCGCGACCCGCATCTTGCACAAACCAGGATGCCCGAGAGCGCATAGACTTGACGCGCAGTTACCCTTGTGCGGTTACTGGTTGTGTTTTCTGCTTTGAGCCGCTGAGCTGCAAACCATTGGTCGGATTCGATGATCGGCTTGTGCTCAGCCTTGAAAAGGGTCTGCTTAGACTTGGGCGCTTTGGATGTCACGTGGGAGTCATAGGCTTCTGTATCGAAGCTGGTAAAACCAGCAACGCACGGATCGTTGATTATCCTGCGGACCTTGTCCGGGTGCCACGGAAGGCCGGACCGGCGACGATGCCCTATTTCGTTGAGATACTTGGCGATCTTGCGGCAACCCCATCGCATCTTGACATAATGGTCGAAGATTATTCGCACGCTCTCGGCCTCTGCCTCATCCACTACCCAAGACTTAGCGACAGGAATCAGTTCACAAGCCCTCTTGTATGCGGCGTCCTGATCAAGACCATCCTTCGCGACTAGTTCTCTTTCCAGTCGCGCCTGGGATGTGTACCCAAAAGGCGCAGGGCCACCAGCAGGTTGTCCCTTCATAGCCTTCGACCGCTTCATCGAACGGATTCGCTCACCTGTAATCTCGCGTTCGAACTGAGCTGCGCTGCCCGTCACGTTCAAAACCAGTCGCCCATGAGCACTTAGGTAGTCGAGTGGTCCACGAAATGCCCAAAACTCCACATTGTGTTTTCGAAATATTTCCAAAAGACGCTGCTGGATCCCAAGGTCACGCCATAGGCGGTCTTCATGTCGGACAACCACACGACTTATAAGATCGGCCTCAATGTCTCGTATCAGCTCGTTAAGCGCAGGACGATCCCACTCGCTCGCTTTGCAATGGCGTGGTTCCGTATAGTGTTTGAACTGCCAGCCGTGCCTCCTGGCCAGCTCTTCGGCTTCGGTCTTTTGGGCCGGCAAACTCATCTGACGGCGGAACGATTCTTCTGCCGTAACCCGTTGATATAGCGCACTGATTCTTTCCACGGAACTCAATCCTTTTTGAATCGGGTTTCTTTTTCCTCTTTTAGCATTTCCACCAAAGCTTGCGCCACCATTTCGATGACCTCACGACAAAATATGGTTTTCCCCTTGTTTTTCTCCCGTCTTTCCGGATCAGAAATTCGTTTGCGGAAAACCGCATCCTCTACCGTTTGGAGCTTCATTCTACGCCCTTGGGCACCCAAATGGGTTCTTTGAAGCTAGTTCAGTTTAGAAACCGCAGTCTTTCGAGTCCTCCTTCAAACGCTGTATGCCAGCAAAGCAATGAACGGAATTGCCCGCGAAAGCCACTTTGCTTCAGGGGAGTGGAGTACTAATCCGATTGTGAGGGATACGCTCCCAATAACTGTTAAAGTTACGGCCCATCTGAGGGTGGTAATGTACCCGCTACCTATGGAGTAAAGGCTGAGCACTACCCAGGCCACTACGCACACCCTAAAAAGGATGTCATCCTTCCTAGCTGCCAGAGCTCTGTCGTTGTCGCGAAAGCTCATGCCAGCATCCCCTTAGTCGCTGATCAAATTCCGAACAACCAAACTAGCCCGGCAAAGATAATGCCGAATAAAAGCGCTGCTCCGAAGATCCCGTTCGAGAAAGGATCGGTGATGATTTTCTGTCCGAACATAAGGAAAAAAACACCGACTGGGATCAGTAGCATTGGCTCTCGAGGAGCAAGTCCGATTGCCAGGGAACACATGAATGCCGCAAGGCTGATAATCACGTGACGAAAACTCAAGGTCGGGGAATATACAAAAGGCAAGAGGCTGGCCGGGATACCCACCAGAGAGACCAATATAAATATCAAGAGAGCCAATACTGCGATGCCGAAGTATTCCACGGCTTTTATTCGGCGCGCTCAAATCTCTTCTTCTCCCTCATTGGAGATTTTGTTTGGCAAACTTCGCAGTCAGGATCAGGTTCCAGCCGAAAACCCGCGAGCAAATGGCTGAAGCCGTCGTACAGAAAGTAGTTTGGTCGGTCCTCCCCAAGACAATCAAAATTGGTGACTTCTGCTATCGCAAGATGTATGGCGAAAGCAGCAAGCACGGCCAAAGGCGGATAAAACAGAGGACTGCGCGTAGAGTCGTCTTGTGCTTTGAGGGAAATACACGCAGGACAGGCAAGATCTCGTCTACTCGGCCGGAAAATCGACACCTCGCCGCTCATGTGTTTTCCAGGTGCACATGAGAAGCCGACGTTAAATAAAAGCTTTTTATTGTCCCGAGCATACCGCAGAAGCCATAATCTAGAATCGATTGAGTTTGGAGAAGACATCAAGAAATCGGCCTGCTTTAAGTAAACGCGAACTCTTGGATGTTCGACCGGAAAAGCTAACGGCGTGTAATTGAAATTCTTATCAACTGATGCTCGATCAAAGCAATGCAGCAGCTCCTCAACTACCGAGAGCTTCGTTTTACCCAGATGCCTAGTGTTGGCGAAGATTCGGTTGAGGTTATCATCGACTTCAACCACCTGCGAATCACACTGGTATATGGCCTCAACGCCTGAACGAGCCGCAAATACCGCTAAGTTGTAACCGAGTCCGCCGGCACCAGCAATAAGAATGCTCATTTGACGCAGCGCCTGTGAGCCCTCAATCCCGATCAGGGATTGCTGAGCGCTGAACCATTCTTCGTAGCAGAAGCTGGAATTCCTATTATTCTTCCTCGCCATCTTGCTTATCCACACTTGTGATCATCATGACAGGACATGCGTCGGTGTATTTCCCAGGATTCTCGACCACCGGGCAGCTGGGGCAAATCTCGTAGCGCACTTTCTCTAAATTGACTTTCCACGTGATGAGACTCGCGTCGAACACGATGTCGTTATGTGACGCGTTCAAAACTTCCAATCCCGCAGAAGCTGTAGAGAGCACCTGCAGTTGCGTCCTCCTCCGGTCTGGGTCCTGGTCCGCTAGCTGATACGGAGAAGGGAAGCCATCGCAGCAGTCAGCTACATATTGCAACGTCTTGAAGCAAATATACGAATACTTGGCTAGGCCTACCCGGTTCGCACGTAACTCGCCGAACACAGCCTTTGCTTTCCGGAGGGAGGGACCGGAAACCTTGGCAATGAGCTCTCGGCCTTGTGCTGCGAGTTCCTGCTCCGCTTGCATTTCCTGTGCCTCTTTTTCACGGATTTTGCGCATGCGTTCTTCAGCCATCCGTCGTTTCCTCTTCTCGAAAGCTCTCTCTCGAGAGCGCCAGTACTCCTCCACAGCCCAGCGGTATAGGAGAGAAGCACTGAGCAGAAAAAAGAAAACGGCGATCGCTGTCAGAGCAATGTTCTTCAAAAGCTCTTGATCCATCTTGACTCCTGAGGGCGAGGCGGCCAGAAAGCAGGCTAGGAGTCAACGTTTGGTCTTACGACCTCAAGGTTGCAACGTTCCATCAAGTCGACCACGTCGGTGTCGCCGAGCAGCTCTGCCGTTCCTTTGTCGGTTACGCGCATCAATCGGTCCGCTGTGTCCAGTTCGAGCATCCGCTTGAGCGCCTTGACCGTGACCTGGGTTGGCATCCCGGCCAAGATCGGAAGCCTCTCTCCAGACACAGTGGCAGTGCTCATCGCCGGCATGGGCAGCCCGGTCAGATGACTAGCAGAATCGGGCAGTGCCAAGCCAACAGCTGCCAAACGAGCTGGGGATCGTGCTTCCGTCAAGGCCAGAAAGCTCCTCGGGTTTCTGGGAATTGGCAAAGCACCCCTCGACTTAACGACGTGGTTCATGGTCGCAGTTTGCATCGCTTCCTCCTTTGTCTGTTCCTGACCGCCTCGTCGAAAACTTCATTTTCTGATTATGAGAGCCTCGATAGTCTTGATTTCGCCATGCGCCGTCTCTAGGTTCTGCCGAGCTGCCCTGACCTTCTGAGTCGCTTTGTCAACCACACTCTCGGCGTAGACGGAGCGCAGCTTGTCCAATTCGCTCTCGGCTTCATTGAGTTCACGGATCGAACGATCAAGTAGGCGGTGAACAAGCTTCGCGTGGTTCCCAGCATCGTGCTGGGTACGTAACGAGAGGTACTCTGCGCGAGGTTCGCCAAAAACGTCGCCGGCTTGTGCTTTGGTGGCCCCGCTCCCTACGGCCGCCGCTTGTGCATCTGTTTGTGGAGGTGTCTTCCGTAGGTATGCGAACCCACCCACAGCTAGCGCTAGGAGCAAGGAAACCGCTAGCAGCAACATGAGAGGTGTTCGGTGCGATGGAGGAGCTGCGTTCGCAAAGTTTTCCGGACCATCAAAGTCACGGTACGCGTCAGGAACATCCCCTGGTAGATAGCGCATAGTGCCTCCTTTGTTCTTCAGGCTCGTCCAAGTGGCCTCGGTCAGCCCGTGAGGGCCATGTTAAGAAGGTCAAGCCAGTTTCTCTGAGGCCATCCCACACGTTTCCGCCCCCTAACTCAATTGCACCAAAACGTCTTTCCTAGAACCCGCAATCACGCAGTGACATCCTCGGAAGGTGAGTCCTGGATGTCCTTTGGCCTTGAGGCATTTATCGACGGCACGCCATATAGTCTCGTCTTCCTTGCAGAGCGCGGGAACCACATGACTGTCCACCTGCATGATGGCGAACGAAAACAAGTCAATCTGTTGGTTGAGTGGTATGCGCCATTTGAAATCCGAGGGGTCCTTTTCAGTAAGAATGTTGAAGATGGATCCGTCTCGCTTGTTGCGCTTGGCCGCCTGCTTCAATTTATTCTTGTTGGTGGCGCGTAATGCCCCGATCGTCACCATCTCAGGCTTGATTGCGTTGATCCGTGCAATGGTCTGGGCATAATCTTGCTGCCAACCTTCATGAGGAATCATGGGATCTAACCGGAAGCGAACCGGCGATCCGTCGCTTTTCATGAGTTCGGCACAAGTCAGACGACGCTCGAGAGGTGCCACGCCCTTTTCGTGATGGCTACTTACCCATTCCGAACTCACAGACCAGGAAAAGATGACGTTGGGGTTCGGCGGAAAGGTACGGGCATAGTCAACCGAATCAAATTTGCTAAGGACGATTAGCTTGTGTCCAACCCGATTGACCGAGGGGTCGGAGAACATAGGTATTGCGATCTCAAGTGGCGTTACCCCGAACATCCGCTTATAAGGGTGCTCGAACCCAAGGCCATCTTGGTTTTCGCCAAAAATAAGCGCGCGCGGCACGGGAAACGTCAGCCACTTGGCGAGCTCGGCGGGTAACCGTTCGGGGAGGTTGCTGAACAGTGTGCCTGTTAGTTCGTATCTGCCGGTGCTATAAGGCGATTGCGTCTGGAGCCAGCAATAGTCGCATTTACCGGCACAGCCAGACGCTATGACCCCTTGCCAAAACTTGAAGCAGATGATTGCGCTTTCTTCGTCCGGTCCTGAGAAGCGCTTGATGAACGGACCTTCTCGCTCCACGACCTTCATCCTGCACCCCTACCGAAGAAGTGCTGATATGCAGTTTCGCGCTCCCGCCGCTTGGCGAGGGTGTGGTCACGACGCAGCCAATTGCAAAGTTCCTGGTAAGCCTCGCGGACAACCCCGTCCGGGCCTGAGTCGGCGCAGCGGATGACGTGTTGCGCGGCGGCCATCGCTTCCCCGGCCAGCCATCGAGATGACCAGGGGTAGGTCCCCATCAAAGCTCTGGCGGCCTGCGCATATTTTGATTTTGAACAAGTCCGTAAGTGCGAACGCCGAAGTGGGATTCTAGGCCGCATCCACGCGCACCCCCACGCTGCCACGACCGCGTGTACGGCCCGTTTCGCCACCGTCGGGCATTTTGGCTGATACCTCGAGAGGAGGGTCTTTGAACGGCAGCACCAACTGGCCTTTCGATTCCGAGGAAGGGAAAAACTCCGGAAGTCGCTCAAATACCGTGGGATGGTCTAGGGCCCGATTTACGACGCTGATATTGCTCAAGATCGCTAGTTTTTCGTTGACACCTAGCGGAAGCAGCACTGTCACTTCCTCCAAGCGCTTTCCTTTGTGGTACTTAACCCCCTCTGTCCCCAGGCATATCCGGTGCAGAGTGTGAACCAGCCGCTTGGCCAGCTCTTCCCGAACTAGGTCCCCGGTCGCCTGCTCTCCCATGGCCAGTTCCCGCGCATCTCAATTGTAGCACAATTGTCAAGTCTGTCGCCTATATTGTCATTTCTTGCCTGCGGGCCTCCTTCCCAGGTTTGACAAACATACACTCTCCTTCTACAATGGTCTCCGAAGAGTACCTCCCAATGGTCACATTCAGCACATGGTTGAATGCTGCGATAAAAGAGACTGGAATTTCCCTAAAACCGCTTTCTCGCAAGGCTAAGGTCGACTACTCGTATTTGTGGCGTCTGGTGCATGAGAAGAAGAGACGAAGGGCTAGACCGCGACGTAAGTGGGTGGAACAAATTGGAAAAGCCCTCGGCATGCGCGCCGAGGCTCTGATCGCGGCTGGCTATCCCCTCGAAACGACGCGACCTGGCGAAGATCGGACCTCTGTCGAGCGCTGCATGGCTACCCTGGATGTTTTCCTGTCGTATTTCCGCGAACGGTTCGCTGTCGATAAGGGCGACGCAGACAGCGTTCGGCAGTTTTTCGCGCAAACGGTTCACTGGATTGACGAAAACCGCCCCTGGCTCGATAGCTGGTCCGACAGATTTGCGGTTGTATTGAACCGTAAGCTCAAAGAGTTACAACGAACAACCAAATTCCCGCCAGAGCGCGCCGTCGATCTTTCCGAGGCGTTCATGGAATTACGCGACTCTCCGAGAGTACGGATTCCGAAGTCGGTTCTTGCTGAAGCGGTGCGAAAGCAGCCCGCATGGAAAACCGGTCCGTTGAGAGAGTTGGTCCGAGCCAAGATCCTCGATCCCGGAGAAGAGGATGAAGTTGGACTTGTACTCCACGGATGGCCGGCGTCCTTGCCTATTCTCCTCCTGCGTCGTTGCCTAGAAAATCGCCCATTGGAAGAGCTCACTCCGCAGGAAAGAGAAATTCTACAATTAGCAAAGATAACTTCCACAAAATTGTGGAACGTTCTTGCCGCGAGAATAAACGTCCTCGATCCAGAAGGTTATTACGACGAAGCGAAAAGTTTGTTCACTTCCGAATCGTCCCCGCTCTATATCTTTTCTACAAGCCCAGGGCTTCTGCTACCACTCGAGTATGCCGGCAAAAACGTCAACGCTTTCTTTTCCGACTTTTTGCGCCGCCACAAAAAACTCTCGGACCAAGAAACCAAGAACACTATTAGAGACTGCCAATTAAGCGGTCTTGATGCTAAAAGTCGATACCCGCTCCGCCTGTCCTATTTCGAGCACGGATTTCTACATGGCTGTTCAAACAACACACACGTCTATTACCAGTTTGATCTTCACCCAACAGCAGAGATGTTTCAGGGTCATTACAGAAAGCTACGAACTCCCGCCTCAAGAGCACTCTTTGTAGATTTTGCCGTATTCATCCTGAAAAGGTTTCTAGAAACAGAAAATGCTACCATCTGCGCTGGTGATTTTAGTGGCAACGCCAAGAAGATACCTTTTGGTCTCGACTGGAGATATATTCTCACCATAACCTCCCCCAAGTGGGCACTACTATCGGCTAGGCTCAGAAGCCTGGATCAGCGGGTCCACGGCGTCATGCTCAGTAATGCCATTCTAGAGAATGTGCTTTCCGGGAACATAAAAAAACAGATGATGGAATTCACGAAGAACGAAAAGGGACTCATACCATCCCTAGCAGCGAAGTTGTTCCAAAAAGGAAAAATACAGGACCCCATCAACGAAGCCCTACTGAGTAAGAAAGGAAAAGCACAGGACAGAGCGGAGGAGACAATTCGCCGGCTACTTTCTATCAAGTCAAACGTCTCGGTCTGATTCCGGTGAAAGGCTCGTAGTAATTATCTATGCAGGCTTGTGTCAGCTGCTCCATTTTGTTTCGCATTAGAGGCAGATTTTGCTCGATTCGTCCCACCACATTTTTTGAGCGAACGAAGTCGTAATGCCTCAATCTTTTTGTGATGGTTTTGTATTCCCGAACCAGGGAGCGCACTTCAGCAGACAGCTGAACTGGCTTAATTCCCCATTTATCCAAAGTCATGTATGTCCTCCATTGTCGACCTTGTTCACCGAACAACTCGTATTCACCCTCTCCGACATCTATTTCAATGCTCGGGTCGCTGCCACCTCTAAAATGCCAACAGCATCGTGATTTGTCTTTGACTGGCTGGCCTGACTTGCCGAGTGCCCTAGCAATTTCTCTCCAGTCCTCACGAACCCAGGTGTTAATGTGAACGGAGTAGGAACCATCCTGGTCTTTGACGTAGAGTCTGAACAGATCGTCATCCACCAGGCGAACTTGTTTTTCCATGAAAGCTGCTTGCCGTGAGCGGCCAAAAAGCCTGCTGATATCACTATGCAGTGACAAAGTGAGATGATGGCAACTGTTGTAGCCTCGGCTCCTGGCAAGGTTCATTTGATTGGCGAACATTCGGTGGTATACGGCGAGCCCGCAATCATCGCGGCCATTTCGCTGCGATGTACCGTATCGGCGACGCGGTCCGAATCGATGAGAATCTGGGGTCGTGAGCTGCATCAGACACTCGAGGCTACGCCGCGAGAGTGGGCAACATCGCTAGAGCAGGCCTGTGCGATCCACAGATCTTGTATGCAGTCCAAGAACTTTCGGCCTCTCTTCGATTTAATGAAGAAGAAGCCAATGAACTTACCTCTGGTAGCAAGTGCGCTTGTTCTTGAAAAGCTTTCTGTCCGTACGGGTGCAAACATTAAAATACGCTCAGACATCCCGATTGGGTCCGGTCTGGGGTCTTCTGCGGCGCTGGCTGTTTCGATGGCCAAGGCGCTGTCTACTGCTTATTGTTATGAGCTGTCGTCCGACGAAATCAATCGGATTGCCTTTGAGATAGAGCAGTTCAACCACGGGACGCCATCCGGGGGAGACAATTCCACTTGCTGCCTTGGTGGATTGATTTGGTTCGAGAAGCGACCGCCGGTGAATATTATTCGACAGGTAGAGGGCGCGATTCCAGGGAATCTTAGTAACTTTTTGCTTGTTCAAACTAGAAAACGCGAAAAGAAAACCGGACAGCTACTGCAAATTGTTCGGGACCTGCCAGAAGATTTCCGGGTCGTAAGAGTGAAAATTCTAGGCCGCGTGACAGGCGAGATGTTTGGAGCTCTCGGACGAAAAGACGCTGCGACGATCAAGCGTCTCATGAACGAGGCGCAGCAAGTCCTGGCGGAGCTTCGTGTTTCCACAGTAGAGATTGACCAGTTGACAGAAGCCATCAGGAGAATCGGCGGCGGCGCCAAGCTCTCCGGAGCCGGGGGCGGAGGTTTCGTTATTTGTTTTCACGAGGACAGGAAAAGATTAGAAGAGACAATACGAGGCATGGGGTATTCACCTTGCGAAGTCCAACTGGGAGTCAAAGGGGTCAGGCTTGAAGCCAGCGCCTGACGTAAGTTGCTTATGTCTTTTGTGAAGTTCTAACCCCCACGCCTGACAGCCTTCGGTAGGACCCTTCCAAGCCTTCCTGTACCAGGGCTCTCAATATCGCGAAGTTCTGGGCTAATCCTACTGCCGCCATGATTTCGGCCAGCTCAGTCACACTGTTCACGCCTAGGATTTTCCGACAAATACGCGCGACTGGGTTTGTCGTCGATCCGCCCACGATACCGACAGGCAACGGAATCTCGATCTCTCCTCGAAGATTCCCATCGTCGTCCTGAAAGTACTTAGCGAGCGGGACATACCTGCCCTCTCTGCAAGCAAAGGCATGAGCCGCAGCTTCAATCGCGCGGAAATCATTGCCCGTCGCTACTGCAACAGCGTCAATCCCGTTCATGATGCCCTTGTTGTGGGTTACGCATCGAAACTTGTCGTGAATGGCAAATTCGCAAACGTCGAGAATGCCTGCAACTGTTCCATCACCGAGCAGGTCTTTTCTCCAAACTGCTCCTGCCTTACAGATTCTTTTAACTGCAAAGTTGGATACAATCTTGGCTAGAGCTCTCCCTCCTGTAATCTCTTCTAAAAAAGGAGCAACACTCTCGCATGCCCGCGTCACGAAACGAGCGCCCATCGCATCCCTTGTGTCAAAAGTAATATCCACGATCAACATCGAGCCGCGGTCAGTTCGGAGGACCTTACATTCGAGACTTCTTCCTCCTCCCCCGAGTCCAACAATGCTCCCACCAAGAGCGTTTGCCTTTTCCAGTATGCCTTGGGCTTCTCGTACAACTCGGCGCTCGGCCTCATCAGGACTCGGGCAATTCATGATTTGCACCTGGCCGACCATACGCGGCTCTGTGCAGGAAGCAGTAAATCCACCAGCGGAGCGCGCTAGCTTGGCCGCGTACGACGCTCCAGCGACGATTGACTTTTCCTCCGTAACCATAGGGACTAGGCGATCTCTCCCATTAACCCGAAAGTGTGTGGCGATTGACAGCGGAAGTGGGAAAATGCCCGCGACATTCTCGAGCATTTGACTAGCCTCTTCTACGGTTAGTGGCTTGGTGGCTGAGAGTGTTTCTAATTCCTCGTTGGTAAGCTGTCCGCAACTCTCAACAATTTCCAGGCGCTCGTGCACCGAAAGCTTGTACAAGCCAGATATTTCGGATGAAGTGGTGTGTTCGCGCATCGGCTCTAGGTCCTCCAGACAAGGTTAGGTCCGCGTTTCTCGTGTACGATAACACGGAAGGGAGGAGTTCTTCTTCTGGCGCTTGCTTGCATTGCAACCAGACTAATTAAGCCCGCTCTAGAACTTCTGCCGGCAGCGCATACGAAAAACTCGAGGGACAAGCAGTCAGATCTGGCGTTTTAGGCGCTTGCGGTGGAGATAGCGAACCGATGTCGCGTAGTGCCCGAGATCGAATGGCCTCACGGTTGCTAGGCTTTTGAGATCTTCAAAGAGGAGACCGAAGAAGCAGAAGAGAGCGTGATCTGCTGACTCAACTGTTCGTAAATCGACTTTGGCCCTAGCGAGCTGAGTTGAAAAAGCTCCAACGCTTAGAATGCAGCCCCCGTCGATGAAGCTAGCTTGATCGGACCGGAGGTGTCGAGCGAGCCTTTTTTGAAAGTTGCGACGAGATAAACTTGTCGTTGTCGCTACAACATAACCAAAGATCCTGCCATGCTTCCTGGGTCGCGCCACCCCAGCGGCATGTAAAACCTTCTGCGACGGGGCCCGATAAAGAGTCCGTACAGAAGCTATCTTGGCCTTGGCATCCCCGATTTCATCTGGCGTGAGCGAAGTTTTTACCTCGACAACGGCGTAGACACTTTCAGCCGGAATGAATAAGGCATCTCGCTCGACATACAGCAGCGGCGAGTATTGGCGGTCGTAGATCACGATGTCCTGCTGTTTACTTTGGTAACCCTTGGAGTCGGTCACGAAGCCGGTGCCGGCAGCGTAACGCCGAGGCAAATGTCGTTCTAACCACTCTCTCCAAACAGCTTCTCCAGCTGATCCCTTGGTGGGCCCATGTTGCACGCTGTGCTGAATGGCATTGAACTGAGCGCGTAGCTGCTCAGCCACAGCAGCGAAAACACTGCTGAGATCGACTCGATTCTTTTTCCCATCGGTTGGCATATCTCAGATAACAGTATTCGATGGTACTTGCAATTTTACCTAAAAAGCTGATTTCGCCAGTACAAGCTAATGCTTAGGAGACCGGGAACAGGAGTCCTAGCAGCATCCTCCATGCACGTTTTGCATCGTTCTCTTGACCAGCATTTTCCAGCCGTCGAGCAGCCGCCGCATCGCCTGCAGCCCTCTGCAGGGCTAAGGACGCATGCCTTTTTTCAGTGTCAGACATGGTGTCATTTACATCTGGACCCAACCCAGCTGGATCGGGCCAAGAATCCGTAACGCGTTCGGCTGCGCTGGCAAAAAAGGTCTGCAGTTCCCATGGGTAATTCGTGAATTCTGGAGCTACTAGCTCCATCGCCATGACCTCCAGTAGGAAAGAGGGTTTGACCGGGTTGTCGTTCGCCCGATTCCAACCCTTGATCATCTTCACCAGTGGCTTCCACTTGTTGTCAAGCTCCTTGTTTTTCTCAGTAGCTTGGCTGGCGTGCTCGGTGGGATCACTCGCAATCCATATTCCCAATTTCCCGTCTGGAACCTCGTAGCCTCTGCCTGATCTTTCGAAGGCTGGCACCACGTCGAAGCTCACAATACGTTCCTCCGGGCCGAAGTCGATTGATACGGATCTCCGTCCGATAGAAACCCTGTCACCACACTCTTCACGGAGCACCTTTTCGAAGGCGGAGAGGACATTGGATGGGTTGTTTTCCCTGTAAGCGCGCCGAGTAGAGTTGTTAGCCTTGAGCACACAGAAAATGTCTACATCTTTGAGTGGCTTCGTTTTTGTCTCCCGCCGGTATGAACCTGTCAGGAAATGGTTTTCCAGTTCGAAAGTCCCGTCCAGAAGCTCTCGGACGCGGTTATGGCGCCCGCTTGCTGTTGTCTCTTCTTCCTCGGTGATTTCAAGGTTCGATTTGAACTTTTCAAAAGCCTCTCTGACGGTCATCCCTTTTTGCTCACTTTCTGTTCAAGCATGGGCAGCCTGTATTGGCTAACGCCTGACCCAAATGTTCATTTTGCTCGAAATCGATGGAGACCCCAGCAGGGGGCCGATTGCCAGGGAACGCATACCCTCGGTTGACCGCAGCGTCGTCCTAGACCACCCAGGCACATCGGAGGCACCGGTCGCCAGCGAAACGACGATGCAATAGCGACAGTCCTGCGGAACAGTCCCGACTTTCCGCATGGCCAGCCTGACACTTTCCAAGTCGCTATAGAAGTTCCTCTCATCTGCTATCACTGAGCCGTATTGGATTTGCAAATCTAGGCGGCTTACCAGGAAACCTTGTGCGTTGTAAACCTCCAAGTACACCGCTTGTAGCGTGTTTTCTTCCAGCCACTTGCGCAAGCCGGACAGCAGGACGTTCCAGTTGGACTCGAGATAATCGAGGTCCAGCCCCAAGGCAATCGCTACTGCCTGAAAGACTCGGGTCAGCTCTCCCGCAATGTAATTCACGCTCAGCGTGCGAATCACAACACGCACACGCACTTGCACGCTCATTTGTCGTAGCCCTCGTCTCGATTTGCCCGTGCCGCAGCCTTTAGGTCTTCAAGATCCACGAGTGGTCCTTCTTTCTTCACCTTGGGCTTGGCCTCCACTGTGCCCTCGGCGGCAGCCTTCGATGTGCATGGCTCAAGAACCAGCCAAGTGCCAATCCCATTAGCTTTAACCACGGAATCGGCCCAAGGGTGTAGATCGTCCGGGCAGGGTACATGCAGCGTCCAGCATGGGTCGTCCTCTGAAGGCCGAGGCAGCCTAATTGGGAGAGCCTCATCATCCTCATCTATGTCTAGTGCTTCAGAGTCATACGCACACGCCAGGTGTAATGAATGCTCTCCGTAGAAGACCTCGATCCGACGGTTTTGGGGGATCCGATGCAAGACAATATGGCGCAGGAGATTTTCGGCTGGATGCAAGTTGCCCACTGTGGCTCTGCCCCCGAAGGATCCCGCGAACTCAAGAATTCGTTTTGCAGTCTCCTCGGGCGTACGAACCGGACTGCACGCGATGACCCGCTCGACTCTCAATTCCTCTGACCCCCCTGCCGAGATAGCTCCACCACGCGCTTGGCTGCTTCGAGCAGACATTCTCTTGTCAGCTTTCCCGGGTCGCTCGCAGTGTCCAGGTTCATAGCCAGCGCATGCGCCACAAGCTTCCGCAGCTGCCGTCCATCTAATCCTTGGGCGACCTCGGCTACAGCCAGCCCCACGTCCTTGGTCGCAAGCATCTCGATGGATTTCCACTCGTTCGCGTACATCTTAAGTGTATCCTCGATGATGACTGCCCCAGCTTCGAGACTAGGGAGCGGTAGTTCGAAAACCGCGTCCACCCGCGAAATGAATGCATAGTCTACGGCCTCAGAAAAGTTGGTCGTCGCCAGAAACAGCAGGTGAGGAAACTCTTCAGCGAGACGGTCCACTCCAGCAAGGACTGCATCAGTCGCACGGTGTACGTCGACGGGATTCGTTTCCATAGAAGCCTTAGTCCTGCTTGTTGCTAAGGACTCAACCTCATCAAGAAGTATGATTGCAGGCTTGCCATTTGACGCGAAGGCCGGAATTTCTTCACCAAGCAGGCGAGTAACTGCCTGCTGTGTGCGCCCGAGGAGTTCACTGGGAAGCCGGTGAGGATCGACCTCTGCGTAAACCATCTTGCCATATTCTCTCTGATTTGCACGCGCCACCCGGTTGGCGAGTCCGCGGGCCAAAGTAGTCTTCCCTGTCCCAGGCGCACCAGTTAGCAAGATGATCCCATGCAGCGCAGACGCGACGGTTCCGAGCCGACGCCTTATGGTCATGGAAACCACAGCTTGCCCGAGTAAACCTTGGCGGAGATCCTCAGGGATGATGATCCTCTCCCAGTGGGCATCCAGTACGGGGTCGGGCAGTATGCGCTCTGCTGTCAGCGCGCCAGTTGGAAGCCGGCTGGCTTTGTCCTCCCTTCTTGTCTCGCTCACCTTGTGTGCGTCTCCTGTCATGCTAACTCTAGCGTCTAAAGTACTTGACAAATTCTAGCTCGTCCATCACAATATTGTCAAGAAACTTAATCAAGGAGGAGCCGTGAAGGAAATAATTGGCCGTAACTTGAAGTCTGCTCGGGAGTTAGCTGGGCTGTCCCAGGAGGAGCTAGCCGACCAACTGGGTGTATCTAGGGCGACTCTGAGCGCGATCGAGAACGGTCATGTAGCCATCGACAGTACCAAGCTCCTCGTAGCAGCGCGTGTCCTCGGTCGCTCCGTCAGCGACTTCTTCGAGGAAAAGGAAGCGGCGCTGGCGCTCCTGTATCGTGCAGCAGCAGAAGCAATCGCTCCTTCGCAGGCCCGTTCACGCTTCGAGAGATTCTGCAAAGCCTATCGCGAGCTTGAAGACATTGTAGGCGTCGCTGATAGTCTACTCCCGCCGCCCGAGTATTCGTACTCACCCCGTGTCCATTCAAGGCCTTTTCAGTTCGCTACCCAAGTCGCCCATTCAGAGCGTGAGAGGATGGGCTTAGGACAACTTGATCCCATCGACAACATTTTCAAACTCCTAGATGAACAGAGCGTGAGAATCTTCCGCTTCCCAGTCGATGACAAAGACATGTTCGGCTTTTCTGCATTTTCCTTGCAGTATGGTCCTTGCATTTTCATAAACGAACGTAACACTCTAGAACGCCAAATCTTCTCGCTGGCGCATGAGTATGGTCATCTCCTCATGCACCGTTCCTTTTACAAGAGTCCTGAGCCTTCAGCCGGACTCGAGAAAGAACACGAGTTGGAGAAGATGGCCAACCTCTTTGCTGCGAATTTTCTTGTTCCCGAAGTCGGCCTTCGGGATTTGTTTCTGAAAAATGTCGGAGAAAAGAAGGTAGGCCTCGAGGATGTAGTTTTCCTAAAGCATTATTTTAGTGTCAGTGGTGACATGATGCTCGTCAGACTTCGCGATCTCCGTTTGCTTTCTGAGGCCGAATATAAGCAGTTGTTTGCCGAGCTGGATAAGCACAGAGGTGATAAGACTAGGGAACTTGCACCTATGCCGAAAGACTTTCTCGAACAGTGGAACAGATTCAGCAGATTCCAACATCTCGCTCGAAAAGCTGCCCTGGATGAAGTGGTTTCTCTTGGAAAGCTTGCAGAATTACTGGGACTGAACATAGTCGAGACCAGGAGAAAAGCCCAAGAGTGGCGAAAAGGACTAGCCTCTGCACAGGCTTAGCTCAGGAACCGTGTCTTTGGATGCAAGTGTGGTGGCTGATTTCCACCTAACTGGCAGTCTCGAACTCTTGCTTGATCTTTTCGCCGGACGCATGTTGATATCCGACTTCGTAGAAAAAGAGCTTGCCGAAGCTGATATCCAGCTTCCTCAAGCTGAAATTGCACCGTTAACGAGCGCAGAAGAATGGCAGTTTCTTGGTGACATACGCGGGAACAAGCCAGGCCTAGGTTCCGGAGAGCTAGGCGCCCTTACAGTTGCCCAATCGCACGCGGCAACTCTGCTGACAAATGACAGGCAGGCCAGACAGACAGCTGAAGAACTACAAATCGCTGTTTCTGGCGCGATTGGTGTTTTGGAGTATGCAGTTGAAATAGAAAGGATCTCCGGGGGGGAGGCTGTCAGAATCCTCGAGGACATGATTCGCGAAGGGGCTTGGATCTCCGAAGAGCTTGTAGAGATGTTTCGCCAGAAAGTGCTCGAAAGGGAGTAGCCCTGGCTGGCGTGACCATGGCATATACAAGACAACAAATCGATCTTATTTTCGACTCGGCCGACGGTCGCTGCCACATTTGCTGGCGACAACTATCGCGCCGGTCTTATCGTCGCTCATGGGAAATTGACCACTCAGTGGCCAAGGCCAGCGGCGGCTCAGACTACCTACGGAACCTAAGGCCTGCCTGCATCTCCTGTAACCGCTCGAAAGGAGATAGCAGCTCTAAAACTGCTCGGCATCGGTCCGGCCATAGCAGAGCCCCGCTTTCCAAGAAGGCCAGGGAGAACCGCCGTGCTTGGGGGGCACTCATAGGCGGGACTCTGGGTGCCTTTCTGGGACCCTGGGGAGCCATTCTGGGCGCAGGGGCCGGATATACCCTAGGTGGACAAGATGATGATTCATGAGGTAGCTGACCGGGGCAGGTAGGTTAGGTTATGCTACCCGCATTGTATCCACTAGCTTGAGAAGATCCTTTTGCCACAAACTGAATGGAAGAACCGAAAGTGAAACAAATAACGATTCCAGCCAGGACTCTGGGGATGCTGCGCCTGCCCGACTTCTGCCCGCAATGCTTCTGGATGGTTTTGCGCTGCGACAATAAATTCCCGTTTCAGATCCCAATGCCTGGAATATTCAGTTCGATCGACGCATATGGGAAGAGACTTATCCATAGGTTCTTTGACGAAAAGAAGGTCCTCCCCCCATGGTTTCCGAACATCGGGAAGGCAAGTGGTTACGTTCCGGGCCATAAACTTCACTGGTCCAGGTTCAAGCTTGAAGATCCGAAGACAAAGATTACCATTAGGGGTACTCCCGACGACATTTTCCGTCTCTTGGATGGTTCATATCACATTGTGGACTATAAGACGGCCAAGGCAACCAAGAGGCAGGACGAACTCTTGCCATTATACGAAGTGCAGCTTAACGCGTATGCCTACATTTCTAAAACTCAAGGTCTGACTCCAATATCGGGCCTTGGGCTGATCTACATGGAGCCGCAAACTGACGTCGCTTCTGACGAAATCACAGAGTTAATGTCGGAAGATGATTTCTCTATGAAATTCGAGGCAAAACTGGAAGCCGTAGAACTCAAGGCAGACAGAATGATTCCAAAACTGTTACAGCGCGCCCGAAAAATTTTCGCCAAGATCAAGCCACCAGATGGAAGAGAGACATGCAAGGATTGTGCGTTGTTACGCCAACTTCTGGCGATAGCTCAGAAAAGGACAGAATAGCGCCTAAGACAGACCCTGTAGGTATACTCCCGTTGCTGGCTCCGTCGAAGTGATTGGCGCTTGGCGAGGTCCGAACGGGGTCTCGATACCGGCGACAGGGACTGGATCGTCAAATTCAAGAAGCTAGTGGTCAAGGTAGTCTTCGGTATTGAGCTTATGGAACGATTCGAAAAGCTTGTCAACAAAGAGATCAGGGAACTCCTAGCTGGCGAGCCCGATATGCAGGCACGCGCTGCCAAGCTAGCCAAGAAGATTTTCCAATGGCTCAACGAGGGTGGCGTGGACCGAATAGAGGCGGGTTTGAAGCAAGAGGCGGTATCGATTGAGAAGGTGTTTGGGGGGCAAGAAGAGAAAGTTGCCCAAGATCTCGAGGAGCGCTAGAAGGCGTCTGTGTCCTATGCCGTGTCTTGTCAAGTCGCTGAAGGTTTCAGGGTTCAGAGGGTTCAACGATCAGCGAGACCTTGACCTATCTCGGGAATTGGTTTTCCTCTTTGGCGACAACGGTTCAGGCAAGAGTAGTACCCTCTCAGCTATCGAATGGTGCCTTTTTGGTGATGTTGAGTTCATCCGCTACGAAGGCAGAACCCACGACGAGCTCATAAACACCTTCCAAAACGAGGGCACCGTCGAACTCATTCTTAAATCACCAGACGGTGACGTTGCTCTTCGGAGAACCAAGCCCAAGAGACGGGAGAAGACACATCTCACACTCACCTTGCCGGACGGTGCAGAGCTCGAAGACGAACAAGCAGAGCAAGCTGTTTACCGGATATTTCGCCTAACACTCGACGATTTCATACGCTCTACCTATTTGCACCAAGAGTCAGTCAGAGGATTGCTGACTGAAGATCCTCGCGACCGAAATGCCGCCCTGGATCGGCTGTTGGGACTGGATTCCCTCCGGAACATTACCGATGCAATCCGCTTGGTGAAGATCTCGGACCGGCAGACAAAACTCCAAACGCGGATAGACCAGCTGGAGGCAGACATAAAAGCCAGCCTTGGCGAGGCCAAGCGAAGACTTGATGAGAGCAGAAGGAAAGGGAAGCACACCGGCCTTGCTGACACGCAGTTTGAAATCGAGCATGGAGCGAAGCTGGTTGAGGACAGTACATCCGAACTCCGCCACGTTGCTGAAGAAGCTGGTCTTGACCCACCTTCTATCGAAGTGCCAACCTCCGTTCGCGCACTGGGGGAAGCCGCAGAGTCCCTACAAGGCTACGTCAAGAGGATTCGACGAAAGCTGCCTGAGCAGACAAAGATCGATGAATTAACCCAGCTGCGAACAGAGTGCTCGGCGGTGCTTTCTGACTACTCTGCAAGGGCTTCTGATGTCCTTTCAAAGAAGAAGAGCCTCAGGGACTTCGAGAAAAAGCACGGCGACGCCGACGCGATAAGCCGGCGCATAGTAGCAAGCGCCAGAAAGCTGGAACAGCTGGAGGAAGAAAGATCAGGCATCAAGTCCCGGTTCAAGGTCATCAAGGATGCCCTTCAATATCTCCGTGAAACTGAGGAGACGGCCTGCCCGGTTTGTGGTCGTTCTATCGAAAGGGAAAAGCTACTGGACCATCTGAAATCCGAACTGGAAGCGCACGAAACGAAGGACCTTGAGAGCATCGACACTAGGATACTGAAGAGCCAGCAAGCCAAGGCTGAAGCTGAAAGGGAACAGCGTGAGCATAAGAAGCTCTCTGACGAGCTTGCCCGCGTTGAGCGAGACTTGGAAGCAGTTTTGAAAGAGGTTGCTGCAGTCCTCCAGCGCGTCATTACTGCCAAGGACGATGCAGAGGCGCTACTTAAGGCTCGTCTTGCCGATCTGGGAGCACAGATCAAGAAGTTTGAAAAGCCTTTGCACCAGAGGGAGGGACAACTTCAGCGAATCGAAGACCGGTGCGAGAAATTGATGCGGATTGCTGAGGTGTTGAAAGAGCAGGAAAGCATCAAGAGGCTCGAAAAGCTGCTTGAGGGCAAGGAACTTCAAGCCCTCCGACAGAATATCTTGGAACTCGAATCTCTACGCGAAATCCTAGACGCAATATCCAAGGCAGTTACGACGGTACAGACGGACCTAGCTGCGAGCATGATCAGTAATGCACAGGATGACATAAGTGCGTACTACAGGAGGCTTTGCAATCATCCCTATTACGAAGAGCTTGAGATAGAGGTCAAGCCGAGAACGGTCAGGGGTGTGTTGCGTAACGAGTATTACATCAAAGGTGTCAACAAAAAGGAGTCAGAAGAAACTCTAGCCAGCCAGAAGTTCAGTACGGGCCAGATGAACTGCGTTGCCCTCGCCATCTATCTGGCCCTGGCAAAAAAAGACATCTACTCACATAACCTTGGATTCCTAGTTTTGGACGACCCTTCACAGAATCTTGATACCTCGCACAAGAAAGCTCTGGCTGAAATCCTTCTGGAGCTCGTACCTCAAAAACAAGTAATCCTAGCCACCCACGATAAGGAACTCCAGTCAATCCTTGAAAATGAGGGTGGCCAGAAGAAACTGCTCATCTACCGCTTTGACCGCTGCCCGAAGGAAGGACCCGAAATCCGGTGTCAGGTATGAACTACGAGGTCTACGAGCAGCTGCAAAAGATCAGGAAGAAGCACGGACCCCAAGAGTTCGGCAGAATATGCCAGGTTCTTTTGGAGCTTACCTTTCGCGAGGTAGGATTCAGAACAAGAGGGCGGCCAGTTGAGCGCCCGGATATCTCGGCTGAACGTGGTCCAGATAGCTACGCCGTCGAGGTCAAGGCTCCGTCGGGTACATCGATTTCCATCGACCGGGACGACCTGGATGGTCTGAAAGATTTCGAAAACAAGGGCATCAACCCCGTAATTGCTGTCCTTGCGTTCACTTCCAATCCAAGTTGGCTCTTGCTGAACGCTCGCAAGTTGAAGCCTGGCAAGCACAACATCACGGCCTTGCGTTTGTACTCGCTTAGCGAACTCGGGCAAGAGATCGACAGGGCCTTTCCTCATGTTCTGACCAAGTACTTCGACGTTGCAATGACGAAAAAGTCGAGGGGGCTGTGGGAGAAGCTCGTCTAAGAGCCGACAAGATGCTCGGAGCGAGCTGTGGGACCAGCGGCAAAGCTCACAACTAGCAATAGATCATCGACTCGTCGTGAGGAAGCTGTAGATTTGACGGTACCTTCCAGTTTTGTGCTATAAGAAGCACGGATGGTGACACTTTCCAAACAGATCGGTCTCGTACTCACGCCAGCTGTGATTGCAGAAGAACTTGTTTCTTGGGCCGTGCAAAACAAAAACCAGACAATACTCGATATTGGGGCTGGGGAGGGTGTCTTTCTCTGCGAGGCTGCGAAGAGGTTGAAAGCTCTTGGCTGTTCAGATCAGCAAGTTCAAGCACAGGTTTTCGGCGTTGAACGCGATCACCCGGTCTACGAACGTGCTTGTCAAACCATCAAAGAATCGATTGGCACAACCCTTCCACAGTTTCTGAATGCCGATTTCTTTGATACCCGATTTCCTCCGATTTCTGCGGTCGTGGGGAATCCTCCTTATGTGCGGCGGAGTACGTTGGACGAAATTGATCGCGTCCGCGAACGGGTGATTTTCCACGACCTATTCCTAGCGCGTCTGCCTCGTCTAACCGATCTTTACAGCTACTTCCTGATCTACGCTTCACAGTTTCTCGAACCACACGGCCGGATAGCCGTGATCATTTCGAGTTCCTGGATGGACACGGATTACGGGATAGCCCTTAAGGAATTCTTTCTACGCAACTTTAGAATCAGGATGCTCGCTATTTGCGAAGGCAAGCTTTTCGCAGATGTCCTCGTGAAGTCCGTGATGCTCTTCGCGGAGAAAGGTACTCCCTCGGAAGCAGATGAGGTGAGTTTTGTTCGTCTACCTGAGTTCATTTCTGGGTTTTCCCAAATGACAAGACAGCAACTGGGAAGCTTAGGTTCACTGGCGACCATCAGGCAGACAGACCTCGACGAGAGGCAGCCCTGGGGTATCTATGTGCGTCAGCCGCAGGCGTACTTCACGCTTCCGGTGGACAAATGCACCGCTCTCGGGAAGGTAGCGAGAACGCGGATTGGGATTCAACCTTTGGCAAGAGATTTTTACATCTTAGAGACTGCGAAAGCCGACAATCTGAGCATCCCCAAGAAATATTTTCAGCCGTTGGCATTCTCCCCTAGGGAGATATCGGATCCGATCATCGAAGACGGCGAGTCCGTTTCGCACCGGATTCTCTTTGTCAGCAAACCTTTGCCAGAGATCGAGAGTAAGGCCCTTGTTAAGTACATCAAGGCAGCGGAGAACACTGAGGTGCGGATCCGCGGCAAGGAAAGGACAGTCACCGGATATCAGAATCTCCCACGGTTGCAGAAGGCTGGGCGTGTACCCTGGTACAATTTGGCTGACGAAATAAAGAGACGACGACGTTATTCTATATTCATTCCCCGCCGGTTTTATGAGAACTTCCTTGTAATCTGGAACAAGGCAGGTGTGGTCGGAAATGAAAACTTTATAGAAGCACAGCCCATAGATAAGGCCGACACGACAGCCCTACTCAGCATCCTCAATACTTCGTTTTTCGAGCTAGGATGCCGCTCCCGAGCCCAACAATATGGAGGAGGCGTTTTCAATCTCAATCCGCTGGATGTACAGGAATTGCCGGTACTGAATCCCCGTCTCTTAGATGCTAGGGCCAGGCAGCAAACTGAAAGAGCATATCTGGAATTCACCAGACACCTTAACCGCAATCGATTAGACAAGGAAATCGCCGAGTGCTTTGCAATTTCTCAGGAAAAACTAGAGATTATTCAGGAAGGTGTAACCGAACTACGCAGGCTTTCAATGGCCTCAAAGAGGCCTAGCCTAAGTCAGGTAAGTTCCAGTGGCTGACCCATAAGGCGCTCTCGCAATTGCGCATGCCCCCTGACTTCTAACTCCTGAATAAACTGGTCAATTGGCCTGAAGGCAGTCGGAGCATAGTAGCCTGCCTGTTTCTCTTCTCCCCTCCGCTGTCTAACTGCGAGTCGGTTTTTTAAGAGAGTGAATATGTCTGTCCACCATATCCTCGTAGAAACCGTGTACCTCGTAGGCGGGGCATATCGATGCTCCAACTTGACATGAAAAATGTAGACCGGAAGCTTCGTGTTGTTGGCTACACCGATAATGTCATTGGAGTCATTGATGTCCAATTGAAACTCAGTCATCTCTTCTATTGAGCCCGGTCCTGCCTTAAGCTCTATGTGAAACAGCGGAGTTCTCTGCTGCCGCACTTCTTCTTCGACAAGAAAATCGAGCTCCCTGAGAGTTTCTGCGGCTGATTTCTTGGTTTTTCCTTTACGCATGTACGGAGAAAGACGGACTGCTTCCTTTTCAGAAAGCTTTAGTTGGGGGAAAGACGATGCAACTGAGTCTTTCCAGTAGTCGTGAACAGCTCGGCTTGCGACAAAGGCCTTTTGGTAGGCAAGGACGACATTCCAGCAAAAAGCGCAAACAAACCAAAGCCGCAGCGTGGCTGTTTTCTCTTCGTTACAGAGTCCGCAAAAGCCGGTAATGCTCTCGCCATGATAGATGGGTGGTCGCTCGTTGAAAGCCTCACGAGTCAAGCGGATTGCACATACGTCACACAAATAAATTGCTTGAACCGTACGTGCTGTTTGACGATTGGTGTGCCTTGCGCAGGCCTCCCAAAACTCGCTGTCCTGCCTTAAGAGATCGCGAAACGGCATTGCAGCCTCTGCCGCAGCCCACTCCTTGGGCCGTTTGCCTGTCAGAAAGTATAAGCGAAAGCCGCTTAAGGTGTCGCGCCCAACCTTACTCCATGCCCATCCACGACGCCCGCATCGAGGAGTGCGCCTCCTGTGAGCGCAGGTTTGACATCAACTTCCCGAAGCGGATGCAGAAATACCAGGAGCTCCACCGGAACAAGCAGCTTCATCTTTGGCCGTGCGGCTTTCTCGACAAAGGGTTCTACCCGACTAGCATCTTTGCAGAGCTTTACGACACTCCTTGGGAAGACAAGCCCCGCGAGGTCTTCTTTCATAGTGACGAATGCGAAGAGGTCTACTGCCGCTCTGGAAGCTTTGATTACACCGAATGTGAAACTTGCGATCGCCAGGTGTGCGAACAGAACCCCAGGAACGGATGGATGCTTCAGTTCAGGAAGCACACCGACTTGGGCTACATCTGCCTGTGCTGCTATCAGGACGAGATCTTGAAGAACGGCCAGCCGCGCTCAGACTTCGAAGGCCATACCATCGACGGAGGCATGTTTTTCAGCTACGGCAACACCGAAGCGCAGGATGCCGGCTTTGAAGAAGTGCCAGAGTTCATCGATTACTTCATCCGCAGCGCAGACGACGTGCGCCCCTACAACCAGCACGCGCTGAAACTGATCGACACCGGCCACAAAGTCATTTCAGGATACGAGCGTCTGGCCATAGGCGGCCTGGAAGGCTACGTGACGATGATGAGCAAAGCCGTCCCCTAGAGCCGCTTCAACCACTCATACATGGCCTTCAGCACAAGGCAATCCTCCCTGTTGTACCCAAGAATCTTATTGAACAGGTCCTGCCTGGAAGGGTCTTTCTGATATTCCTGGAACCAGACAATCGCCTGTGCGCCGCCGGCGTCTTGGGTCTGATACGGGCGGCCAATGAAAGAGGCCAGCTCTTTCAGGCCGTATCCGCGCGTCGGGAGAACAACTGAATTCTTTACGACCAGGAGCAGGTCCTTCATCCGGCCCTTGAAGGTTTCAACAGCATGCTGCTCCTGAACGCCGTACTTCCGCTCCAGTTCGTTCAGCTTGGTCTTTTCGTATGCCGAATAGTGAAAAACCACATAGTCTATGTTCATTATGTCAGCGCATAGTTTCTGGAAATCGGTCCACATCCGTGCTTCCCCCACCTCGCCAGTGCAGAAGAACCCGTGGTAGTTCAGACCTTTGATGGCGGGCTCGGCCCACAGCCCACATAGATAAACCAGTTCCTGCGTGGGGTCGTCCTCGAAATCGAAATATATCTTTACCGCAGGGTCAGAAAGGTCAGGTTTCCTCAGCACCTCCATCTCCCCTGACAGGGTGACACGGGCGGCCCGTGGCATAGATTCGGCGGTTTTTGGTCCGATGCGCCTGAGCTTCACACCCCCGAAATCAAATCTGGCAACATCCTCTATCGACCGCACCCCGACCTCGTTGAGAGTGACTTTCGTGTCGCGGCCCACACCCGGCAGCAGGGTCAGGTCGTTCTCCCTGACAAGAATCTCCTCACAGTGTCCCCACCACTGGCAGTACTTGCAGTCTCCGCAGAGCGCCGGCTCGTCAGTCTTGGTTCCTGCGACCAGGGCCCTGATTTCGGGCTCGACTTCCTGGTACAGCCTAGCGAATTGGCCTAACGGATAAGGGACCCTATCACCTCTTTTGTTGAGAATCTCGCCCTCGGGTGGAAACATTCCCTGGACCCGCTCAAGCAGCCTTGCATAGTGGAACAGCTGCTTCCCGTAGTCCTTCCGAAGCGTGCCCTTGCTCTCGCTCTCGTAGCCGCTGCCGCTCTTAATGTCCACGGGCTTGTAGAAGTAGTCACCGAGATCTGATTTTCCGTTCACTTTTTCCAGCAGGTCAGGAATGCCGCTGTCGTCGTCCTGAAGAAGAACTCCCTGGTAGATTCGCTCAATCCCGGTTTTCATCAGGTCCAGTGTCAGGGCAGCACGCTCTCCAAGCGTCTTCCCCTCCGGGACGACGTGTTCCAGATCCTTTATAACATCCTCCTCGTGCAGGAGTGCGCGCTCGAACAACAGGTTGAGGAAGTCCGAGAGGGGCAGCTTCTCCTTGGTGTTGCCGTGATGGTCCAGATAGGTCCTGTGCGGGCACTTGTCGTAGTCGTAGAAATCCTGCGCTGTGACTCGGTTTCTTGGGGACGAACTCATATTCAATCACCAGGAGTCGCGGAAGGAAACTGCCACATCCTACTAGCAGAAATGCAACCTCGCAAGAAATTCCTCTGTTGGAAAACTTGGCTGAACATCTTCTCATTTCTTTTCAACAATACTTACTTCGGTGGTCCCCCGTGTCACCAAAAGTCTACGTCGCGCTCAGCGTTTTCCAAGGCGTGCTTGATGAGGTCAAAGCCTACCGCAGCAAGAGCAGCGCTGACCGATTCGTTACCAGGTTTGAGAAAAGCCAGGGATTTAAGAGCGAGCAAGACCGCAAGTACCAGCGCGAATGCGAAGACACTTATGCCACCTGGTACGAATGTGAGCTCGAGAAGTAGTGGTAATGCATGCCGTACTACGAAGTAGACCCACCGAGGCTCGTCTATCGCGAACCTGAAGACTCCTTTAACCCAATGGTCCGATGCCCTGTCTGCAAATACGAAGGCCGCCTGATGGATGATTTTTCCTACCTTGCTGCCGGCTTCAACGGCATCAAGCGCGGAGATCCGGATGACCTCAATCTGCAAGAATGCGGGCAATGTGCGGCGAAGCTAGAATGGTAGACTAAAAGCAGCAAGAGCCCACCGCAAATCCCCGAGGCAGCGGGGCTTGCCAAGGGGACCAGATGAAAACCCAAAACTCTATAAGCATTGAAGGACAAAGATTCCATGTGCGTGACCGGGTCCAGATCGAATATCCGAGCGGGAAATTCCCACCCTACGAGGGAACGATCCGTGCAATCGGCAAATACGGCGGCCTCCCGGCCATGAACATCGACGGCATGATCCTGACTTGGGAGATGTTCTTCTTCATGAAGAGGCTGCCCAGACAGAGGCGAGTCATGTGACAGACGAGAAGGATCCCGAAAACCTATTTGGCCCTGTTATCTACAGCTACACAACCGAACAGGCAGTCGAAGACGGAATCTTGGTCCACACCGGCACCGTCGGCCCGCACAAGGTCTACTTCGCCCGCACCCTCTTCGACGAAGGCTACGAGGACCTGCAAAAGCGTGTTGACCTAGTGAACACAGGTCTCGAACTACTGCGCCAGCCTGATCCCGAGGACACACCCTATATGAAGCTTCGGGTCCTTCGAAAGGATAAGATCTGGGTTGTGGCGGAACCGGGCAAGCTGACCTACATGAAGCCCGAAGACTATTGAGGTGATTTCAACGTCCCGGGGCAAAATCCTCTCAGCGATTGACCACGGAACAATCTGGCAGCTTCTTTACCAGATAGACGGCGACGGCCTGGGAGTCGTCAACTTCGATCATCGCCCGTTCGCTCATTTCTACGAAGGCGCCACTGACAGGGATTTTTTCAAAGACTACGCCTTCGGTCGCGGCTGCGAGTACATTTCTCAGCGGCTAAAGGGCCGTAGGATCTCAGTGGAAGGTGATCGCTTCAATGAGGTTGTGCGCCTGGAGGACGATTGATACGCCGCGCCAGAAGGCTGAGTCCTACCGCAAGTACATGAGGCGCTATCCGCGCATCACGGCCCACATAATTGCAGAGAGCTTGGGATATGCCAGTCCGTCAGGTGCAGCCCAGATTCTTCGTGACGCAAAGGAATGCCTTCCAAACTACTGCGAGTGGGTGTGGTCCTCATACGGCGGGGATGCAAGAAAGGTCGTGCAAAACGCGATCAAGCACCGCCACATGCACAAGGGTTACATGGCATGGTACGAGCGAGCTTATACCTTAGTAAAGCATGCCATCAAGACAGGAGAGGAGCCGCTATTCGGAGGTTGGTTCTAAGTTCCCAACTATTTGGGATTTGGTCCCTGACCTTTCTCGAATCCCTTTACGTACGCAAAAAGCTCATCGCGAAACGTCGGCCTTTCGTCATACTCCTTCAGATAAAGTTCCAGCGCAAATGATATTTGTCTGGCGATTCCTACAGAAGTTTCTGTCTTTATCTCAGCGAGCTTGGTCAAGTAGCGAGTCGGAACAACATACGTGTATGTCAGGCTTACCACCACCGAAAGCAGTTACGACCCGTTCTCGGGTCATGCTCTTGACAGGAAGGGCTAGGTTGTTTTCAGGATTAGGTCTTAGGGTCTGAAAAGGCGAACGCCTCTCGATTGCACCTTATGCAAGTGGACTGATTCCGCCTGTTTCCAAAAAGCATTCACCGCCGTCCCAGACCCACATAAAATCGTCGCGATTGTGACCGTATCGGTCCCCGGAAACGAAAGATGGTCTCCCTCTATTTTCACAAGATCCTCACTTCACCATGCTCTTTTTTATTTCTTCCAAGTCCTGTCTGATGGCTGTGACTTCCTTCAATAGCCTCCTAAGGAGGATAGTCTCTGAATTCATAACTTTGATTATTTGCACGTAAGCATAAATAACTTAGATGGCTTTGCTTGATCCGGTAGAAGGCAAAATCAGCATCAGCACGAACTCACCTCTAAAGCCAGGCATGTCCTAAACCGTATTGGCGATCGCTGTGGACCACCAGCTTTACGAAGAGCTCTGGCACTACTTCGACTTTTTCGAACAACCCTTGTTCCTTGAAGTCGGCATGCCGAAGCCGCCCTGGGATGAGCGCAAACCGACAGGCGACCTCGTAAGGAAACTCTTTGACCTCAGACGCTTCCTACCGGAGGGAAAGCCGCTGCCTGAACCCGAGGATGAAGCCCAGAGCTACGTCATCGGCAAGCTCAAAGATAGCAGGTCCACGATAGACCAACTCGAAGAAGAGGTGCTGGCCCGGGCGCAGCTTCAGGATGAGACCCTACGGGAAATAGACTATCAGATTTCCCAAGCTGCGCTGTCGCTCGACCACTTCACTGGCTGGGGTGTCGGATACAACACAGGTGTGGACATAAAGCGCAACCACCTGGAAAGAGAACTCTCCAACCTTCGCAAGGAGAGGCGAAGCTCCCTCCTGAGAACCTGGCAAGACATTTCCAGCCTACGAAAGGAATTTCGAGAAGGAGTTGTCGAGTACAAATCTTTGCTCAGTCGCCTTGGTCTACTATGAGGTTGATCCACGTGGACACAGAGGAAATTTTCCAGAAGCTCAGGCCGATCCTAGGCGACAGACTCGATCCTCTTTGGCTCGAGTACCAGCTGAATCCGAAGAAGAGAAGCGAGATCGACGGATTCCTACAGCTTTTGGCCGCCAAGCATCTCGGAAAGCCTTACACGACGAAGCGAATCTTTCTAGAACCACCACCAGCGGAGCAATCAGGGGGTGATTACCCTCTTGGCACCGTCGTCTATGGACCTAGGGGGTTCGGATCATTCGGGCTTCGCCAGAACGAATGGATTCAGCATGTAGGAATCTTCGGGCGCACGGGCAGCGGGAAAACGAATGTTGGTTTCTTGGTAGCAAAATCGCTGCTCGCCAAAGGCATTCCAATACTTGTATTTGATTGGAAGCGGAACTACCGGGACCTGCTCCAGGTCGTGGGCCGGGGCCAGCTTGTTGTCTACACAGTCGGACGGAACGTTGCTCCTTTTACTTTTAACCCGCTCATCCCGCCTGAAGGAACAAAGCCGTCAATCTGGCTCAAGAAGCTCATCGAAATCATGTGCCACGTGTACTGGCTAGGAGAAGGCGTGGCATACTTGCTGCAAGAAGCTATTGACGGGATTTACGAGCAGTTTGGGATGTACGATAACGAGCCCGAATCATTTCCTACTCTCGCCGATGTCAAGGAATGGCTCATCAAAGCAAAGGTCAAAGGTCGGGAAGCCCAGTGGATGGACTCGACAAAAAGGGCAATCGCGACCCTCTGCTACGGAGACATAGGTAAGGTCTTGAATGTCCGGCAGCCTTCCGGTCTTGGAGCTCTTCTGAAAAGAAATGCTGTCCTGGAACTCGACGCCCTGACGAACGCAGACAAGACTTTCCTCATCGAGGCCATGCTCCTCTGGATTCATCATTACCGGCTGCAGGAGCAAAGCCGGGAGACACTCAAACACGCGATCATCATCGAGGAAGCTCATCACGTTCTACTAAAGCGGAAGCAATCCAAGGAGACAATTATGGACGTGATTCTGCGGGAGATCCGGGAGCTGGGTGAGTCAATTATCCTGATCGACCAGCACCCTTCGCTCATTTCTGTTCCCTCCCTAGGCAATACCTACTGCACAGTAGCCATGAATCTCAAGCACGGCCACGATGTATCAACGATAGCTAATGCGACGCTCCTTGGCGCAGAAGAGAAGGAGTACCTCGGCAAGCTGCCTGTAGGTCATGGCATCGTTCGACTGCAAGGCAGGTGGTACAAGCCCTTTTTGGTGAAGTTCCCGCTCGTATACGTCGACAAGGGCAAGATGACGGACCGAGACGTGGCTGCGCAATCGCCGGGTTTGTCTGGGGCAAGCATCGAGATTCTGGCTGATGGGAAGAGGAAGGCTGAGATTCTGCCGATGCGGCCGGCGGAAAAACTAACAAAAGAAGAAATAGAATTGCTGAGAGACGTTATGGAGAATATAACGTCGGGGGTTGCTGAGAGATACTGTCGTCTTAATCTTTCTTCGTATTTTGGCAACAAGGTGTGCACCGTGCTTCTCTTGAAAGGTTTGATTGAGCCAGTTGATATATCAAGTGGCAAAGGTCGGGTTAGGTTGTTGTGGCTGACCGAGAAAGGAAAAGAGGCGCTGAAGAATCTTGGCTTTGAAGTGCCCACAAGAGGTAGAGGAGGCCCGGAGCACGAGTATTGGAAGGAGAAGGTCGCTCAGCACCTGGAAAGACGGGGGTACAAAGTCGAGATGGAAAAGCCAGTCGGTGGCGGCAAGACAATCGACCTACTAGCAGGCAAAGAGGGTCGAGAAGTAGCTATCGAGATAGAAACGGGACGTTCCGATGCCAAAGAGAATGTCCAAAAATGCGTTCGGGCCGGATATGAAACTATCGTTGTACTTGTCACGCGTAGAAATTTGGTCCACGCGATTGCTCGACAGACGGACCCCCCAGAGTGCCCATCATATCCACGCATCATTATTCGAGATGTCAGGTCGTTTCTTGGCGCCGATGATCCTCTGCTGAAACCCTAGCTACGAACTGAGATACCGAATCGCTGTGGGTAAGCGAGTTTGTCTCTTGGGCTGATCACATTAGCGAAATACCTTGTGGAGTGCAGGCGGCGGCTAGGCAGCTCTGGAAAACGACAGGGACAGGTAACTCTCGGGCTTGTCGCCTATTCTTCCTGAAAACTAGAGGACCGGTGCTTGGTGCTCGGCCTTTGCTGGCCGGGGACGAGCGCTACCAGCATCGGGAGGAACCAGCAGACTCGGGTCGGGATATTGCCAGCGTTTTCGTTCTTGTTCCGTAATCTGTATCTTATCCTCTTTCATCTCATCAAGGACTGCCAGCGCGTCGTGGATGATTTCCTCGTCTTTTTCCACTGCGGTGGCGAGTCGCAAAGCTTCTTTGAAGTACCGGTAGGCCTCGTCAAACTGTTCATACCGCAGCAGGCTCAATGAAAGGTCGCGATGGCCGTTGATGTAGTTCGGATCTAGCTGTATCGCCGCAAGTCCGTAGTAGCGACAACGGTGCAGGTACTTCTCTCGTTCCTCCTTTTCCTGCCGCTTCCGATACCAGGGGCTAGCATAAAGCAGGCAAAGGTTTGCGTGGCTGAGCTTGTTCTTCGGATTCAGCTCCAGGGAACGTCGAAGGTAGCGCTCGGATAGCTCGGCCGCATTGCCTGATAGGCCAGGAGGAATCTTCTCCCCGGATACCAGGTCCTTCAGGTCCTGTACTCTCCACTCAGTCAACTTGAGTAATAACCAGCCCAGGTTGTTCCAGAACATTCCGTTGTGCCGTTCGGTTTCGATTGCCTCCGTGTAGAAACGCGCAGCCGCGAGAAATCGCTTTTTTGCCTCCTCACGTGTGCCTGTGGTGCCTTCATCTACGGTCTGCACTAAGGCGCGGGTCGCGAGGATCCATGGATGGTTACGACCCGGCAACTCTTTTCCGCCTGCCAAGTACGATTTCAGCATTTGTTCCTGTGCTCTTTCCCATTCTTGGTGCGCTAACTCAGCCTGCTCTCGAGCTTTTTTCAATACATCAGGGCCGCGCTCGGCCAATCGATGAAACTGCTGGGCGTAGCAATTTGCCAGGCCGGTATGCACGAGAGCCTTGACCATCGGGTCTTCAGTCCTCAAGGCCCGTGTGAAAACCTTGGTCGCTGTGGCGATCGACTCGCGCGTCCGTTCAAATAGGAGCAACAAGCTGTAAAAATAGAGGGCCTTGTAATTACCTGCATCGACGTCAGCCGCACGGCCAAAACTCTCCCTGGCCTTTTCTAGAAACTCTTCCTTCGCAGTTCGCCGGTACTCGTTCAAGGCAACCAATCCATCCGCAAAACATCTCATACCCAGCCAATTCCTGCCTGGGAAGGCTTTGCCGTCTAGCTGAAGGATCATGAACACGGCATCTCTTAGTAGATTGGTGAGATCCGTAAGGTTGCCTACCGCAGCGGTCCTGGCAAGCACCATAGGCTGATTCACGGGTTGCCCTTTTTCCTCTACCACAGACCGGCCGAATGAGGTGCGGTGTTGGCTTTCGCGAGAGACGAGCAGTTGCGTCTCAGGCCCGATGGATATAAGTGATAGATGAATCAGCGAGGCCTCGTAACGCCTCCGATAGGGCACAGGTAGCCAGCGAAGAAGTGCCAGGAACAGATTCACTATGGCGCCGACAGGAATCTCCACTGTTCCGACCTTACTGACAATGTCCTCCTTCACTTGCAGCTGCGGCGGCTTTAGCTCCGGCGCGACCTCGAGCAACGCCGTTTCTATGGTTGGAAATTGTGCGGCGACAGCCTCCGCCGCATAGAGGGACGCACGGGCCCCCGTACCCTTCCTGAAGCTCTCTGTGACAGCGGAGAACCGGGTGCGCAGTAGCAGCGCGGCCGCATTGGCCCCCAATTCTTGTGAGATACCTCCTTTCACCGAGATCGCGCCAAGGCGGATCTGGTCACCGGTCTCGTGGAGCAACCGGTGGTACCGGTAGGTAGCATAGAGATACGCGATCGCTCCAGTGGCTAGGAGCCAAACATAGCCATTCTGGAAACTGCGCACCAGTTCCAGGACACTCTCCATTACTCCATTCATGGCCTGCCCTCTTTTGTCGCATCACTGCGTATCTCTGGGAGCGCCGTGGCTTCCCACTGCGCCACAGGTGTGACTCCGTCGGCCAAATAGGTGGTGGAGAGCCAGAAGCGAAGGAACTCCTCGCCCACCTCGGCAGCTCCCCTGCGGCACACCTTGTAGTACTCCCGATGCGGCTCGAGCCCATCGTTGGTCCGCCGCTTCCCATCCCGCGGTTCGTCAGGGCAGCAGAGGATGTAGGCCACGAAGGGAGTTTCTTCGAGATCGTTCCATCGGAGACACGCTATAGGTGCTAGGTCATACCCCACTTCCCTTGCCTGCAGGGCTGGGATGTCTTTCACCGAGATTTCCACCATGATGCCATTGATAGCGTCGTTGATGTCGCCAGTGAGCCGGACATTCAACGCTGCGCGTGCAGAGGGACTTATCGCCGGTCCGTAGCGTCCACCCGATGACATCTCGCAATTAAAGATTCGGCGTGCCCCGAAGGCAATCACGGGTTCACGAGGTTCCCGGGAGCTGTGTTTTAGCGTTTGAGCAGCTGATGCCGAATCAAGCAAACTTCCATACCCCACCATATAGATCGAGGAGAGCCCCCTACGACACAAGTCCGACTCCAATGATTGCCATGGATAAAGGTAGGTCGGCTCACGTACAGCATCAGCCATCTTCCGTGACACTTCCATGACCTGTGGTCCGCTAACACGGACGCCAAAGAGATTCATAATCATTCCCTCTAAATTGAATCGAACATAGCGCGGAAACAGTGCCGCTGTCTAGGGAAGCACGAGTATCTCCATTGACTGCATCTTTCTCTGCATAGAGCCTGCTTCTTTTGCTCGCACTGTGGAGCGGTTGGAACCGAAATGCTTCTCGGTCACTTGCATAAGTTGCAACACCGAAGCATAGGTCTTTTGTCCGCTGTCAAACTCTTTCATCCAGGTGGCCATTGTGGGCATCGACATCACAAAATCGACAGACTCATCCGGGAGTCTGCAGATAAACCTAGCTGCATCGGAGCAGTGAATCTTGCCCAGAACACGGGAAATGCTCGCCGTACTTCATCACCTTTCTCCCTTATCTCCGAACCCTGAATACACGCACATTTCCCTTGATACCCAAAGCCCTTGCGCTCATTACTAGAGCGAGTTCTTCTAGCTTCTTGATGTAGAGCGAAAAGGTTCGAGGCGCGGCTGATGGCATACCGGCCTGCTTGCAGCGCAGCAGATATTCTTTCCACAGCTCGCGTGACCTGATTTCTCCAAAGTCCTGAATGATTCCATAGATCAACTGGTGGCGGTCGCTGATTCAATAGTCCTAGGCGGGACGAGCTAGTAGTTGTTACTGATTCGCTGATTTGCCATTTTCACGAATTTGGGATTTAGCTCACATCCAAGCCATCTACGCCCCAGCTTCTTCGCAACCAAAAGGGTTGTGCCTGTTCCTGCAAACGGGTCGAAGACAATCCCGGGCTCAACACCGGCATTGCAACCGCAATCCTTCCAACCTACTACGTGCCTCTCACGGTAGCCTGGGGAAAGCCCTGTATGCCCACCTCCTAGATGTGCTACCACTGTGTCCACTGGCAGGCCCTTTCTTCTTGCCTCAGTTCTCCAATCGCCTTGGTTCCTGCCGACATGCGAACGTAGTATGTGCGGAGGTTTACTGCATTCCCTACAGGCCAAGCGCGGGCAGGATGAAAGGATCGGCCTAATGCAGAGCTCTTCTGGATAAACAGCAAAATGCGCCTTTGGAAAAGGCTTCGTAGTTATCCTCCAGAAGTCACCAGGGTTTGACCCAAGGCAATGGCCGCTATGGTCATGCCACCAGTTTTTGAGCTTTTGCTTCAAACCGCGAGACACATTCAGGGTGTCAATTATGTAATAGACGCTATTCCTCATCTGGCCGCTGTTCAGAGCTATTCTGAACAAGGGAGACCGCTCATCAAGAGCCTGGTGCTTGCCTGAGAATCTTTTACCGCCAGCTTTGCCAGCCTTTGCGTACTCCTCCAGTACGACCTGTTTCCAAAAGCCTAACTCTTCTTCATCGCTGCGATAGATTCCTCCCCTATTCTTGCCGTTTACGTTGATTGTCCAAGAGATGTCTGCATTCGAGCATGCAGAACTGTTAGCCGCTTCCGCGTTCTGCTTCCGCTCACTGCGCTTCCTAGGCGCTGATCGGTAGCAATACTCAGGGTTGTCTATGTCTGGGTACGTGCTGCCCTCAAGTTCTATGAAATCCCCTGGATTCTTCCCAAGAGGATGAAAAGCGTCGGGTTCAGTCGGCTCAGGCGGATTTCGCATCGAGTTGATTTTCCTGAGGGCCGCCGTCTTGTCTCTAGAAAGAACAACATCGCCAGGCTTTTTGCCAAGAACGTTTCCAGCGACGAATGCCTTCTGGGTACCAGCCTTGCCCCATTTTCCGTTAAAGCGCTCACCGCCTTTCATCATGCGCTCGAAATCGTATTCTGCTCTCGGAGTTCCTCGTTTGTGAGGTACTCGGATGGCGTCCAGGTCATAGTAGTACGTACGGCTTTTGACGAAGTGAAAGACATGCTCATACTTGTTTGCAAGGCGATCCTTGACGCTGCTGGGAAGGCCGTTCGGCTTGTACCAGATGATGTCGTTCCTTAATATCCAGCCATTCTCTTGCAAGGCAATGGCTACCCGCGCGGGAATCATCAGTAGTTGCTTGGGCTGAAGCCACTGACCGTCTGGCTTGAGCATGCGATTGGGATTCTTGTTTCCAGCCAGCCGTGTGTACGCAGATTGTCGTATAGAACTTTGCCCACCTCCTGCATTGACACATGTGCCTTTGGTGCTGCAATAGGTGTCTCCAAGATTGAGATATAAGGAGCCGTGCGGTTTCAGAACACGCTTCAGGTCATGAAAGATATTTGCAAGTTTTTCAATGTATTCGTGCGGATGTTTTTCGAGCCCAATCTGACCTTCCACACAGTAATCTCGAAGCCCCCAGTAGGGCGGAGAGGTCATTACAAAATCGATACACTCGTCGGGCAATCTGCGTATGAACTTGGCTGCATCGGAGCAGTGGACCTTGCCCAGAAGACGGGAAATGCTGGCCGTACTTCATCACCTTTCTGCCTTATCTCCGAACCCTGAACACCCGCACATTTCCCTTGATACCGAGGGCCCTTGCGCTCGTAACTAGATCGACTTCTTCCAGCTTTTTGATGTAGAGCGAAAAGGTTCGAGGCGCGGCCGATGGCATTCCGGCCTGCTTGCAGCGCAGCAGATATTCTTTCCAGAGCTCACCTGACCTGACCTCGCCGAAGTCCTGGATGATTCCGTAGATGAGCTGGTGGTGGTCAGACAGTTTGCCGAGAACATACTTCTTCTTGGCGTTTCGCGCGATGCTGTGGCCGCTCTTGACATGATCAGCTTGGATTCGGTCGCCGGCATACACATCGGCGTAGCTTGCCGCATGTCGCAAGGTCTGGATGGCAATTCTGGCATCCCCGTTGGCGAGCCGGGCTACCTTCCGTAGAACGGCCTGTTTCGCTGCTTCAGGCTTCAACCCTAATTCCGCTCTCTGCCGCAGGATTTCTTGAACGTCTTCAAGGGCGTAGGGCTTGAACTCCAGCAGCACGGCATCCAGTCGGGACCTCACTCTGCTGTCGAGAATGTAGTAGAAGTAGCGGCTGTTGCAGATGCAAATGAGGGTCACGCTCGGTATCCCGCACAGGTTGTAGATAATCGAATCTCTTTCTTTGGGCGACGGCTTGTCGAGCTCATCCAGGACGATAAGCAACGGCTTGCTTTGCAAATAGTTCTCAAGCCTTTCCATCTTGTACACAGTGCTCAGGCGCTCTGCTCCGAGGATGCGAAAGTCCCGGACCACCTTGTCCAAAATGGAGAAGAAGGTCTCGGTCTCCCAGCAATTGACGTAGACTCCCTTGATCTGATGCTGTTCCTCCAATTCGTTGAGGAGGAATTTGGCTACGCAAGTCTTGCCTGCCCCAGATGGGCCATGAATCCAAATGTTCTTGATCGGTTGCTTGCGAACAAGTGGAGCGAGGTAACTGCGAAGTCTTGTAATCTCGGGCTGTCTCGCAACGAAGATCGACGGGATATAGGCTTGGGCGAAAGCAGAAGCGTTCGCGATGAGTGATCGTTCATTCATTTTCTTGGTCATGATTAAGAGCAATTAAAATCTGACACGGTCATGGTGCGGGTTATTCCTTTCACGCATTACGGTTCCATTACGTAACCCTTCCTCGCTTCAACTTAAAAATGAGCGGTCCGCTTCACTTGCAAGTGTGGCATTGCACACGCGCAAGCTTTTTATGGCTTGAGACAGAAAAGCAAAGAATGTCGCGAGCTACTTCGCAGAGAGGTAGTAATGTGGTCGAGCTAGCCTCATCGGTCAGTGGGTTCCCGATTATCCTCGAAAGCGACCCCACTCTGCAGGTGTGGAGTGCTACCCGGTATCCAAGAAAGGGAGAAAAGGTCTGCCTAATTGCTTATCATCCAGCCCATGCAAGATACCTGGACTACCTTGTCGCGCATGAATGCGGGCACATCTACCGCTTTTTCTCTGCTAGGCCAGAAGACCGTCTTGTGCCTGCGACGAATCCAGAAACTCTCAGAAAAGCCATTAGGCAACTGCATGGAGAAACTTGGAAACTGAAGAACTATGTCTCCAACCGTAGAATGAAGGAATTTCTTGAGTGCTTGTGCTCAGGCCTCGTCCGTCAGCTGACGAACACCCCAGCAGATTGCAGGATAGAGGCCTGGATTCATAACAACTTCGAGCCGCTCAGAGACATTCAGGCTTCTGCCCTGCGTGAGCTCTATGCCACATCAATCAAATGTCTTGACCCGGAGATCGAGAAGTGGACGCCTCCCTCAATCTACAAAAAGACAAACAGCATGAACTACGTCTTGGCCAAGGCTACAAGCAAGCTGCTGAACGAGCCGGGACTCATTGCGCCCTACCGCGAAGAAGGTTTTGCCGAGATAGGCGAGAAGCTGGACTCATATATGGCAGAAACAGACAGAGGTTATGTAAACGACATAAGAGTGGCAGATGCCTGGGCAAAAGAGCTCGGCATTGCAGGCTGGTATGAGTGGACGAGGCTTGAGTGAGCGTCGATAGGCAAAGCCCACCCGTCTTTGTCAAACGACCACATTTTCTCACGCATAGAAACGCTTAAGTAGTTTGTTACCCATAAAAACCATTGGGTGACAAGAGTGCCCCAGCTCAACCAAAGGGAAAGAGACCAGATTTCCACCAGATTGAGTCCCAAGGAGATCGAGGAGATCGAACGACTTGTAGACAAAGGGTTTTACATGAACACGGCCGATTTCGTGAGACAGGCGATACGGGAGAAGCTGCAGGCCGTCGAGGTCATAGAACTGCGTAATGTCTCGAAGAAGAAGGCAAAGCAGGAGATACTCGACTATCTCAAGAAGAACCGCAAATGCTATCCGAGCGACATCGCAGATGCTCTGCGACTTGACATAGGTCTCGTAATCTCTATCGTGAAAGATCTGGTCAAGGAAGGTCGGATTCGATGACTGTTTTGAGCAGCCTCGGAGATGAAGTCCAGGGTGAGAGAATTGTCTGCTTCTACAGGAAGAGGGACCGCGAGGTTCTGATTCTGCTGACAAAGGCCCACAGGGGATGGCGGGTCAAGCTTCACGGCCTGCCCGCGAGAGCAATCGTGGAAAAGGAACTCGAATTCGTTCGATGATCCTTCATACTTTTCCTTGATTGAGTAAAGTAGGTCGTCGCCAACAAACTCCGCTGGCACGCAGCCATCCAGCTCCTGAAGGTAGGTCTTCCTGAAAGCACTTAGCGAGCTGGAGCTCTCATTTATGTGTCTGCGCACACTAGCAAGCATTTCGTCGCCGGAGTGTCTACTTCTCTTCGCAAGCACGCAACGTACCTCCAATTATCGTCACATCAGGACAGAATAGACTTAAAGGTCAGGTTTGCAGGCTGCTGGTTATGCAGGTGAAAAGTTTTCTGCCGACGCCTCCGAATCCGCTTGGTGTCAGGCCGGCCTCCGGCTCGTCGCTGCCTGTATTGAAAGCTATGTTTGGAAACACTATGGAAACGTCGTTTGAAGAGTCTCTGAAAACAGCAACGCTAGCAGGGAAGTCACCGACGTGCTAAGCTGTAGTTGGTTCGAGACAAAAAGGAATATTTGGGCCCAGGTTTTTCTACACAAAACTATTTTTGGGATCCCGATGTTAATCCTTCGCCTCACGCAAGCCTCTGAGGTGCATAACCAACACCGCGTCGAAGTCGTGCTCGAAGGCGTTGGGCCGCCTGGCCACGCCGCCACTGCCCGCTTTCACTTCAGACTCACCGCGCAAGAGCAAGAGGACTTACGCTGGTACCTTGAAGACTACCTGCAAAACCCGCTAGACCCCATGCCCAAGATCGCGGCGCGTATTGAGAACCGCATGGCCGAGATTGGAACAGAACTCTTCAAGGCCGTGTTTCAGGCCAACAACGACGTCCGCGATCTGTGGGCCATGCTCCGTGGTTCCCTGAAAGACACCCGCGTTGAAATTTTCACTGATGTACGGGGAGCAGCAACCATCCCATGGGAACTGATTCGCGATCCGACGACCGATATGCCGCTAGTCCTGCAAGCCCGCGCCTTTGTGCGCGCTCATCACCAAACCGCGCAACGCCTGCACCTCCCCCCGACTAGGTCCGGCCCCATCCGCATCCTATTGGTGGTCTGTCGCCCTGGCGGACGCGAGGATGTGCCGTTTCGCTCGGTCGCCAGCCGCCTCATCAAGGGGCTGAGTGCGACCGCCCGGGATGCCTTCCAACTGGACGTGCTGCGCCCGCCCACGTTCGAGCAGTTGGGTCGGGCCCTGCGCGCAGCCAAAGCCAAGGGTGAGCCGTATCGCGTCGTCCATTTTGACGGGCATGGGCTGTACGCGGAAGTAGCCAAGCCGGACAAACTAGAGGAAATAGTCAAAAGGTTTAGTCCATTGTTGCCATCCACCCTACGGAAAGGGGCGCATGGCTATTTGGCGTTTGAAAATCCCAAGCTGCCGGATAATGTCGAGTTAGTGGGCGGCCACAAGCTCGGCAAACTGTTGGTCGAGATGGGCGTGCCGGTGCTGGTGCTCAATGCCTGCCGTTCCGCCCACGCCGACGCGCCTGAGGCTCCGCTCAAGGAAGAAGAGGACGACCCACACGGCCAAGTGCGCGCCTATGGCTCGCTAGCCCATGAGGTGATGGACACGGGCGTTGCTGGCGTAGTAGCCATGCGCTACAACGTCTACGTCGTCACCGCCGCGCAGTTCGTGCTCGACCTGTACGCCGCGCTCACGCAGGGCCAAACTCTCGGCGAGGCCGTGACGCTAGGCCGCAAGCAATTGCACGACCAACCGCTGCGCGAGATCGCTTACGCTCCGCGCTCCTTGCAAGATTGGCTCGTGCCGGTCGTGTACGAATCTGCGCCGGTTGCGCTCTTCCCTAAGTCACCCAAAGGCGAGAAATTCACCATCACCCTGCACCCCGCTGATACCGCGCCGGCGCGTGGGAAGCTTGACGCCAACCTGCCGAAGCCCCCAGACGTGGGCTTCTTCGGCCGAGATGAAACCTTGTTGGCCGTCGACCGCGCCTTCGACACGCACAGCATAGTCCTTCTGCACGCCTTCGCAGGGAGCGGCAAGACAGCCACGGCCGCCGAGTTTGCACGCTGGTACACGCTGACGGGCGGCGTGGATGGACCGGTGCTGTTCACCTCGTTCGAGCTGTACAAGCCGCTGGCGCGCGTAGTGGATGCAATTGAGCAAGTGTTTCGTAGGATGCTAGAGCAGACGGGCATTCACTGGCTCGCGTTGAGTGAGGATCAGCGGCGAGATGTGGCACTCCGGGTGCTGCAGCAAGTCCCAGTGCTCTGGATTTGGGACAACGTTGAGACGGTAGCGGGCTTCCCGGCCGGCGTGTCTTCAGCGTGGTGCGTAGCCGAGCAACAGGAGTTAGCCGAGTTTTTGCGTGCGGCGAGGAAGACGCGAGCCAAATTCCTGTTGACCTCGCGGCGTGACGAACGCGCTTGGCTGGGTAACCTGCCTGCGCGCATCATCGTGCCGCCCATGCCGATGCAGGAACGTGTGCAGTTGGCGAAGGCACTGGCAGAGAAGCATCGCCGGCTACTAACCGACTTGGAAGACTGGCGACCGCTGCTCCAATTCACACGAGGCAACCCGCTGACAATGACGGTGGTGGTCGACCAGGCGCTGCGCGATGGACTGAGGACCAGAGAGCAAATAGAAGGCTTCGTCTCCAAACTGCGCGCTGGCGAAGCCGCATTTGAGGATGAAGCCGGTGAAGGACGCTCGAAGTCTTTGGGTGCGTCATTGAGTTACGGCTTTAAGCATGCTTTCAGCGAAGCCGAGCGCAAGCAGCTGGCTCTGTTGCACCTTTTTCAGGGCTTTGTGCATGCAGGTGCGCTGCGAGCGATGGGAGTACCCGAAAAAGGCTGGTGTCTGCCCGAGGTGTGCGGCCTGACGCGCGAAGCGGCTAGGGCCTTGCTCGACCGCGCGGCGGAAATCGGCCTGCTCACTGCCATCGGCGACTACTACAGCATCCACCCAGCGCTACCTTGGTTTCTCCGCCGTCTGTTCGAGCAACACTATGCGGATCGTCGAGAGCAGGCGGAGAGGGCTTATGTCGAAATGGTCGGCTGGTTTGGGGACTACTGTTTCGCTCAGAACGAAGGTGGCGACCCTAAGATCATTAACGTGCTGACTATCGAGGAAGAAAACTTCCTGTATGCCCGGCGGCTTGCCCGCACACATGGCTGGTGGAATGCCTTGACGAGTACGATGCAGGGCTTGCGCGGACTCTACTCTCAAGCCGGACGCCGAGTGGAGTGGGCGCGGCTCGTAAATGAGATTGTGCCGGACTTCGTCGAGCCGGCCACGGACGGCGCGCTGCCCGGGCGGGAGGAGGACTGGGGCCTCGTCACCGAATGGCGTATGGATCTCGCCCGTCAAATGCGGCAGTGGAAGGAGGCAGAGCGCTTGCAAAACCTCCGCGTGGCATGGGAACGCCAATCCGCTGCCTCAGCGCTTGCCGTGCCGCCCGAAGCACTGGATGCACACCAGCGTAGCTGCATTCGGACGCTAGCGGTCTCGCTGGCACAGTTGGGCTACATTCAGCGCGAACAGGGCAAAGCCGAGTGTGTTGCGCCTCACGAGGAAGCCGTAGCTTTGCACCAACGCATTGGCGACCGCATCGCCGAGGCCTTCGCCGCATTGAATCTTGGGCACGTATACGGCCTTCCTGCCCTCCGTGACCTTGCGAAGGCCGAATACTGGTATCGGCGTAGTTTGGAACTTTGGGAGGAGCGCCACCAAGGGGGACGTGCTACATCGTTGCGTCATCTTGGGCTTGTGGCCCATGAACGCTTCAAAGAAGCTCAGGCAACCAAAAAGCCAGAGGAAGAGCTGCGCCGTCACCTTAACGCCGCTGTACAATTCTACTGGCGGGCGCTTGAACTCATCCCTCCAAACGCAGCGCCTGATTTGGCGAGGGTTCACAGTGGGCTCGCCCATGTATACTACGATATGGGTAACCCGGGACGCGCCTTGACTCACTGTAGCGAGGCAATTCGCCATTTTGAATCGGAGGGGGATTTCTATGAGGCAGCCAAAGAACGCCGCAATTTCGCGGTCGCGCTAACGAACGCAGGCATGTACGCAGATGCTCTGGAGTTCGCCAACGCCGCCTTGCGCAACTATCAAGCCTACGGCCCACTCGCGGAGAAGGAGATGCAACAGACGAAGAAGTTGGTCAAGTGGATTAAAAGACTTCAATGAATTCAATGGATATTAAATGGATTCAGGGCTCGCTGAAAAAGGAAGGAGTCTGACCATATGACCGCATCCACTTGGTTCGATGACCTGCCTGTGGTGGGCAAATGGCCGCCAGCGAGAGCGGCGGCCAAACTGCGCGAATTGGGTGAAGATGATGCAGCAGCGACCCTGGAGGCCGCCCAACGCGAGTTGAGGCGCGGTCCAGAAACATTCGGGTGGCTTGAGAGACTGTGGCCCTTCGGAGACAAGCCATGGCGACACACAGCCCACGCATTTGGTTATATCGCCCCCTCCCGACCTAGTGGTGGTCCGCTGCTTATCCAGCACGCTGGCAACATCCCGCCCGACCCTGTACTCAAGAGTAGCCGCATCAGAATCACACTTGATCGCTTTCGCGTGGCAACTTATCCAGGTGGTGGTACTCATCGGGTGCTTTTCGACTTCTATGCCCAGAATCAGGTAGGTAAGAATATCGAGCATCTGCACTTCAACGCCACCTACCGCGTACGGGAGGGCGAGCAGGCCGCCATCATCGGCTATCCCATCTTCTTGGGACTGAATGTTGGTGTTGAAGGCGTGGCATTCAAGTGCTTTACCGTGAACGTAAAGAACGATGAAGACGAAGCTTTCTTGGGTTTTCTTGAGTCGGATGTTTTCAAGGCTGGACTTAGATTAGCTTCCACCGTGCAGCCAGCCATCGCTCCTCTTTCTCAGATGGCACTGGGTCTGACCAAAAGCATCGCGGTACGTCATAGGAATGTGCCAGTGCAGGATTTCTACATGGGCCTCGATTTCAGCACCATTCCAACGCGTGCCCGGCTTGCCGAAGGTGCCTACCTCGCCGTGCAAATTCCCGAGACTCTAGAAACCGTGTGGGACTGGAGCGAGTGGCTTTACAACCCAGCTAGTGGACAGGTTGTGAACAAAGATGACAACAAGCGGCTAATCCCGTACAACTATGTCGTTTTTAGCGTTAGTCGGTACGAAGGGGCGTAGGGCCAATACAAAACTTATGCGGTTAAGCACACCTAACTCTCTTCGACTAAACCACTAGGATTGATGCTAGGCAAGAGAGAGTTGCGCGCTTTGTCGTCGAGCGGACATGGATTCGCCGGGCAGCCCAAAAATGACTACGCCGGTGCCCGATTCGTGATTAGAAACCTCCAGAGGACGCGCAGGGGTGCCCCACTCTGCCGTCGCGTCCAAACACTGAGCAGACCACGTGACTTTCAGGCCCAGCGAACGTTAGGACTTAGAGCTTTTGTTCCTCGGCCTCATCCGACGGGTGGGGAAACTGGTCTGTACCAAAAGCGAATCCTTTGATTCACCCAGAACGCAGCTGCTTTGGCCTCCCTGTTCAACTCGCCAGCATGTACCTTTCAATCAGCGAAATCTATTTAATCCCTCGCTAACATAGTTACCTGCAAAAGACGCAAGCCAATCGGCAAGTCGAAAATTCACCTGCGTAACAAGCAAACAAGCCGAAGAAAAAGCAACCATCGGTAATACGAGTTACGCCTGTGAGAGGCCAGAAACCCAGCAGTCTGCAAGCCGCTGTATGGTGGCATTCGGCAAGTTGCTAGGTAAGCTGCAATTTATTTTCGTTAGACTCCTTCGAGAGGTTTTCTGCCTCGTAGACCGAAAACCTAATCTCAAAACGCAAAACCAGTAGGACAGACACTGCTGATTTCGAGATTTTCCCTTAGATTCAAACCCATTTGCGTATGAATCCCGTCGGACCCATCCGCATATGGGTATGGAACCTTTAAATAGATGCGGTTCCAAATAACGTCTTATGCCGTCAAAGTATGACGAGTTGCTGCATCAGGCGGATGTGAGACGTTGGTATCAAAACGTCTCAAGAGGTTCGAGGATCACTGGGGATGTGTACTTACGGAGGTTGGGCGGTTTTTGCGAGGTCAATAAAGTTACCCCGGTTCAGCTAACTCGGCTAAAACCCAGACAACTTCACAGCTTGTTACTTGATACGGTAAGTGCGATGGAGGCGAAGGGTTACACAGGTGGCTACATTGCGTCCGTATTGAAGCCGGTGAAATCCTGGCTCGCATTCAATGAACTGCAAGTGAGAGGCGGGATAAAGATCCGAGGGATGCGCGAAACACCTACGTTACAGGATGAGCGGATACCTTCTCAGGAAGAACTCAAAAGGATTTTTCTTTCCGCGGATGAGAAAACCAGAATGGTATGCGCGTTGCTTGCTCACTCAGGTCTTAGACCAGAGGTTCTGGGCAATTATGAAGGCACTGATGGGTTGAGAGTGAAGGATCTCTCTGAGATAGAGGTGAAGGGAAACGAGCTTGTGTTCAAGAGAATCCCTACCATTGTCCGAGTGAGACCAAACCTGAGCAAGAAAGCTCACGAATACTTCACCTTTCTTGGGAGCGAGGGTTGCGATTATTTGAAAGCATATCTTGAGATGCGGATGCGGAACGGGGAGGAGATTCATGGAAACTCACCCATTATCACTCCCAAGATTGCCAAGAAAGATTTCATCAGAACGATCAACATAGGAGATGCAGCAAGGAAGGCGATCAGGAAGGCCGGCTTTCAGTGGCGACCCTATGTGTTGCGCTCGTACTTTGATACCCAGATGATGCTGGCTGAATCCAAGGGTCTTGTCATCCGAGACTATCGGTCTTTCTTCATGGGGCATAAAGGTGATATTGAGGCAGTCTATACCCTCAACAAGAGGAAGTTACCGCCCGAAGTCATAGAACAGATGAGAGACTGCTACTCCAAAGCCCAGAGATATTTGCAGACGGTTGAGTCCGGGAACGGTGAGGAAGAACTGACAAAGGCCTTCAAGCGGCAGCTACTCCTGGTTGCTGGCTTCAAGCCTGATGAAATCAAAGAAGAGCAGCTGGAGCTCAACGAGGAGGAGTTCCACAAGTTGGTACGAGAGAGACTCTTCCGAGAAGTAAGGAACAACCAGGCCGGGCAACAGGTTATAGCGGTTAATGAGCTCGAAACCCGCCTGTTGGAAGGCTGGGAGTTTGTTGGGCTATTGCCGAACGACAAGGCGATCGTGAAACAGCCGGACGTCGCGTGAATTTCGGATTTCCTTCTCTCTGGCCAGGAGCTGCAACCAGATCTTGGCCTTTATGATGAATTCTTGAGCCGCTATATGATTTGGTTCTTGGAGGATAATTTCTCGTACTAGCGGGTAATCCCTGAGTTCTCTCTTCACGAAGACTTTGAGGGCTCTCGTATCGACTTTCGTATACATGATTTCACACCTTTTCCCTCAATTTCGTAGTTCGACCAGTAGAAGTATGGTCGAATTCCGTCTTCAATGAGTGGATAGCAGCGGGTTTAAAATGCCCGAATCTAGGCTGCCAGTTTTGCTGCGCTGCCGTGCCAAAGGGTTACGTTTGGTGCAGCGACGGCGAATCCGCTACTCCGGGAAAGTTCATGTGTCTCGCCTACGAGGCTTTCGACTGGTTAAAAAGCGGCCGTAAAAAGCTCGCTAGCTAGCGTCTTGACAGGGCTAGCCTTTTACTACAAGCCACCCAACAAAATCCCCACTTAGAGCCACCAGTTCTGGTGAAACGCTTCCCGTGCAGGCCTTTCCGGCCGCAATCCCACCTCCACCACAAGAAAACTGAAATCCCTCAGAGGCGGCTCGCAACGTCCGCCTCACGAGACGGTGGAGCCCCCATCGGTCAACCTGTGCGATTTCTGCCACGGACGCAACAAAATCACCTTCTATCAACTCAGGCATACTATAAGCCACGGATGTATGGCCTTCTAATGCTGCTCGGTATCCTGAGCAGGTTTTGCTCTATTTGACTCCGCCGTCGCTACGGGAGCAGAATCTGCTTCAGATAGGGCCGGGGAAGCGTCAGGCTGGGTGATGCAATTCAAGCACACGTCTACCTGAAGCAGGGCCCGTATCTAGCTATGGGCGCTATAAGCGTTCACGTGTTTGCGTCTCACCCGATTGCCGTAATGCAATATACCCAGGTGATCACAGCCGAAGCCGATTTTCGGTTCGTGGGAGAAGGAGAACGCTTCCAGGTAGGGGTCTTCGACGGGGAACTAGATTGCTTGGAAGCCGGCCTAACCTTCATGCGTCTCAAGTTTCCGTCTATGCGACCGCTTCTTGTCTCCTCGAATTGCGACGACAAAGAGTGCTTGCGCTGGCTCTTTCGGGGCATGTGCGGTTTGCTCTCCTATGACCGCTACGAAAAGGAGTTGCCCCGTGCCGTGCGCCACCTGGCCGTCGGACAGTTCTGGTTTCCAGCTCGGGTGGTTCACCGCTGGATGCAGGTTGATGCTGCACGGCGCGCATCCGCTCTATGCTTTCCGTTGAGCTCGCGTGAGCGGGAGGTAATGGAGTTCCTTTTCCGCCGGTTTTCCAACAAAGAGACCGCACACATCCTAGGCATCAGCGAGCGGACAGTGAAGTTTCACGTTGGCAACATCCTGGAGAAGTTACACATGAACTCGCGCGAGGAACTTTCCGCAACGTGGGTCCCCAACCTGGGACTGGTGTAAGTCGCAGGGTACCGCCTACCTGTACCACGGTACAGTTGACTCCTTGCACCCCACCAGCACTATAATCCGCTCACCAAGGCTCCCCCTCATGCGTGGCGCAACCAGTGAAAGGAGGGTCATGAGACGCCGGTTTATGTCCCCCTCGCAACCCTCTTGCTTGCGGGGGCCCGACCGAGAATTGGAGTGAAGGAGAACGTGCAATGATTATATCAGTTATCAATCACACCAGCGGCAAGATCTCTGACGAAGAAGTGCAGCATACGATTCGGGCGATTAATCGTCAGATAGCCGAGGATTTTGATCCGTACTGGAGCCTGAGTGCAACCCTGAGACTGGAAGGCAAGAGCACGTTGTCACCAGATCGACAAGAACCTGCTGACATGCGAGGGGACGCGATTATCTACCTGTGGGACAAGACCGACGTACCCAACGCGCTTGGGTATCACGACGCAAACAACCGTGGAATCCCCTTCGGTTTCGTTTTTACAGACCTCGCCGAAGCCATTGGCGAAAAGTGGACTGTAACTCTGTCGCATGAGGCGCTAGAACTCCTTGCAGATCCCGAGGTAAATCTCTTGGTCATGGGCGCTCATCCCGCCGATCCCAACAAGATAGTTTTCCACTGGTATGAGATGTGTGACGCAGTCCAAGCCGAGACGTACGAAATTGACGGAGTCGCACTCTCAAATTTCTTGTTTCCCCTCTACTTCACGAGCAGCGAAGAGCTTGGTGGAAGGAACGACTTCCTGGGGAGAATTCATAATGGGCAAACCTTGAAATCCTTCGGCGTAAATCCCGGAGGATACGTAGGGTTCTTTAATCCCGAGACCGGAAGGCACGAAACGTTCTCCATGAAAGGGGACTTGGTCGCAGCGAAGCGTCTAGAGCTGAAAGCTAAGGCCAAAGGTGCACGCCGGGCCATCCGATATCAACGCCCCGTTGCAAGGGAACAAGTTCAAGGAGATTGAACGGTACCGCACATTTTAGTTTCTCTTCAGTCTGTTGTTGAAGAGAGCTAAATTCAACAGTGGTTTCACCGCAATGGAGGCGGGGAGGGACTGAATGGCAAAGCTAGACCCCAAGCTTGCCACCGTTAGAATCGCTGTCAAAGCGAAATCAGGAGAAAAGTTAGAAAAAATCAAGGCCACTACAGCAGTCGTCCGCCAGGGTTGGATCCGGCGCAAGGGGTTGAAGTTCAAGAAAGGCACTGACTTTTTCTTTTGGCAAATGCCTCCTGGTAGGCATCCATTGTTCCTGTCTGCCATTGATTTCTATGAAAAGGCCCTATTCGTTGACTTCGTAAAAGGAGTCAATCCCCTAGTGATCATAATCCTTGAACCGTCTCACAGTGCCAGCTTTCGTTCCTTCCAAAAACTCAGCAAACAGGTGAGGGCAATTTTCGACCGCTCTGCGCAGCGCACAGGTGGAGGGTCAGGGGAAGAATTGTATGAAGCACTAGGGTCAGGCAGAAAAGCAGCTGCACTAAACATCCTGGCGAAGATGCAGGATACTCAGTTTTCAGTCAACAGCGGTGCAACGGTCATCGGTGCAGTCGACCACATCTACAAGTTCCAGCGGGACAGAATCTATGTAGTGGTCAATCGCAATCTGCAAGCAGAAATAGAGAAATCGTTGCCGGAGGGCCGCTCTCGATTTCGGCCTGCGTCTGGGGTTCTGCACAAAAACTTCCCGTCGGGAAGCTACAAAACGGTGGAAAAAGACAAACTAGGAAACCTCCAGCTTTCCTTTAACAGGCGGAGGAAGAAGCAAATCAAGGTTGATGCCGACATCGATATCTACACCGATTACTTCAGACATTTCTTCGGAGAAGTGTTTTGGAACAACCTAGCGGACGTAAAGACTAACCCATTTCAGGTTTATGGAGTTCTTGTGCAGGATGGCACCCTGCCCGAGTACGAATTGAGACCGTAGCGAGGTTGTATGGCAGAGCCTTTGGCAAGCCATTGGGAGAGCCGGGCTGATGAGTATGACGTTGTCGTTATCGGGTCCGGATACGGCGGCGCGATAACCGCTGCTCGCATTGCCAGCGCCGACATCAGGCCCAAACCCACTGTCTGCATACTTGAGCGGGGAATCGAATGGATACCAGGTACATTTCCGGACGAATCAGCGGACGTACTTGCACACTTTCTAAGTCCTCTAAACCCTCTGGGCCTGTACGAGTTTTCGATTCATCCAGATATCAGCGTCTTGCAGGGTTCGGGCCTGGGCGGAACCTCGTTGGTCAATGCCAACGTTGCCATCATTCCTGAAGACGCCTTCTTCGAACGCACTCCCTGGCCCCCTGGAATCCGAATGAGCACACTTCGGCCCTACTATCAGAAGGCAGCTGACACGCTCGAGATATCAGAACATCCCCAAGGCAAGAACCTCCGTAAGGTTCAGGCCCTGAAGAAGAGGGCCGACAGAAATCCTGATGCCAAATTCGAGCTCCTGAAGCTTGCAGTCAATTTCACCCACGACGGGCTTGACCCGAATGGCGTAGAGCGCCGTCCTTGCATCGACTGCGGCGACTGTGTGACCGGCTGCAACGTTCGGGCAAAGAACACCCTCTATATGAACTACCTGCCTATTGCCAAGAATCACGGGGCGCACATCTTTACCCAGGTGCGCGTACGCTACATCGTGCCGGCCATCAACGGAGGCTATCTGATTCACTATGAACGCTACGCGCCGCGCCACCCTATCCCAGAGAGTGGCGTAATGCGGGCAAGAAGAACAGTAATTGTCTCAGCAGGCGCCCTGGGCTCAACGGAAATCATGCTGCGTTCTCGCGAGCATGGGTTGTCCCTGCCAGATGCTGTGGCAACACGGTTCTCAGGCAACGGTGACTTCTTCGGGATTGCCTACAACAGTGACCAGCGGACAGACATCATGGGTTTTGGGAACCACCTCGATGAACCAGACCGTTCAGCCGTGAAGGCTGGTCCGACGATTGTCGGCGTGATCCGCTACAACCGTGGCAAGCCCCTGAATCGCCAGATGACCATTGAGGACCTTACTATCCCAAGAGCTGGTGTGGAGCCCTCTCGGCGTACACTGCCATGGCTGCCCGGAACTGATACTGACAATAGACCAATTCTCGACTGGCTTGACAACGTGAATGAGGTTCGCCGTGTTGCTCTGGATATCCAGTTCAACCCAGAAGGCGCCTTGAACCATACCATGTGCTACTTGGTCATGGCTGATGACCCTGCCAATGGCACGATGGAATTGAAGCATGACCGGCTCAAAATCAAGTGGCCCAACGTTGGCAATCAGCCCATCTTCCAGCAAATCAACAACGAATTACGCGAGCACGCAAAGGTTCTGGGCGCTAAGTTCATCCAGAATCCGATCTGGCGGTTCCTTCCAAATAGCCCGTTGCTCACGGCTCACCCATTGGGTGGCTGTCCGATGGGAGAATCCCACACGACCGGTTTCGTGGATGAATTTGGCAAGGTGTTCAAAAGTGATGGAACGAAGCACGGGGGGCTCTACGTTGCTGACGGCTCCGTCGTTCCTACTGCCTTGGGTGTGAATCCGTTTCTGACCATTTCAGCGCTTTGCGAGCGTATTGCCGACCATCTAGTTGAAGAATTGCGGTAGTCGAGACAGAGGCGGACCAAATGAAGGTCAATCACTTCGAGCTCATTGGGTACCGCGAGGACCAGCTTAAGAAGGTCTTCGACTCGGTTGAGACCGGTTCTATCGAAACGCTGCTCAATACGGTCGAACGACGATACGACATCCGCAACAAAATCATTTTCAACGACACAGCGTGGAAGGGTTATTTCCCTGTTGGCCACGCACTGAACGAGATTTCCCGGAACATACACGCCAGCTTTAAGAAGCAGTTCTTCCGGGAGAATGGCGTCATTAAAGGCATTACCAGCGACAGTGACTTCTTCATCCGCGCCAACAACACGGTGGAAGAGGTGACGCTCGATGCCCGCAAGGGAAGCCTCAAGCCGGGCAAGTACATTCTCTTGAAGTACACGGATTTGCAATGGCGTGCCTTCTACGATGTTTTCAAGGTGGTCAACGACAACCTGCTCATCGGCAAGGTCTACATGGGTTTGCCTTTTCCTGACGGCCAGGAGATGTTCACCTTCCCTATGGTTCGAGAGTACGTCTTTGATGAAATGACCGTCGAAGATCACCGCGAGCTTTACGACCAACTAGCTATTGCCCCTGACTCAGTGTCGCTCGAGGGCACATGGAGCATGGCAGCTGTCACAAACAGCAATCACCGCAGGGATGTGGCCCAGCTCGCCTTTGCTGTCAAGCCCGGCGGCAGGATTGAAGGACGCTACCTCTTCATGCGGACAATACAGGGACAGATGCGGACTGACCTCCAGCCGGATCACCTGAGGCTCATCGATTTCACGCCTTTGCACGATGAGATTCGTGCCATTGATGCCAACTATATGCTGGGCAAGTGGGTGACCGACAAACCTGTACCTTTTGGGCCATTCTCTGCCGGCTTGCTCCAGGCCGAATCAATCGGACCCGGCCAAAGCCGATTCGGGTTCTACTACATCCTAAAGCGCGCCGGCGCGGCGAAACTGCCTGCCCCAGCCCTGTTGGAGAAAATCCTGAACCGCCGATTGGGAGTCGGCCTCACGTTCGACGAGCAGATGGATGGTTCCTATTACGCTGGCGACAGGAATGTGAGTCCGAAGCATCTCCGAAGCCTAGACCCAGCCAAAGGCAAGAAATGCCAGTTCAACGTCAAGATGACAATTCCGGACCTCGATGTGTTTGTGGCAAGCAACGAGCACCGTGCTGAGCTGACAGGTACGATCCGATTTGAGGAATTTCGGCGCGACCGGAATCTGGTACTCCGTCTCGAACCAAGCAGCTTCTTCAATTACCTCATACTCAACCCTACTAGCGAAGAGCACGAGATGCGGTATCACCTTCGCTTCAAGCATAGAGACTCAATCTTCGTCCTGAAAGGCACGAAGTTCATGCAGAAGGATCATAAGGGCGACATCTGGGAGATTTTGGACGACTACACGACTCTGTACACACAGATAGTGGAGGAGGAATCCGGTGACGTTCAGGGCGTGGCTCTTCTGAAGTTCAGGACATTCGAGTCCGTAGCTGCCTTGGTGAGCTTGGCGCAGTTTGGGCTGTCTTTTGATGTCACAGGCACTGACAACCCTGCAATCAAGGCCGCCGCCATCGCCAAATTCAATGCCATGACAACAAGATTCGTATTCGACGAGTACAATCCGCTCGGGCTCTGAGCCCACTTCAACAAACTATGGCTTTCGTCATAATCCCTCGAGCAGTTGCAACTGACCGGATTTCTCTGTGGATTGGAGCGTTCTACTGTAAGCAACCTCCGAAAACACAGTTACTGATCACACCATCTGTCAGCTTTATGACTCTAAAAGCGGACAAGTGGATCCTGATAAACCCGCTAGGACTTCTTCCAGAGAAAGAACACTTGCACTACTGGCAAGTCACCCAAGTTACCGGGCTGCAACCCAATCGTCTCTACACCGCTACCCTCATGAGAGGTACTCAGAAGCTGGCCAGCGCAAAGTTCTGCACGTTGCCTGAATCGCTTCCTCATCTTGGTGACAGTCCTTTCAACGTCCTCTTGGGTTCCTGCTTTCACCTCGACAACGACAAACAAGGGGATGCCGGGTTCTCGTTTGACAAGCTGCCTACGGGAGACCGGCCTCATGTCAAGATTCTTTGCGGCGACCAGGTTTATCTGGACCAGCCGACGTTAAGGATCTTCCCGGATGACAGCCTGAAGTTGGCCAGAATTTTCCTTGAAAAGTACGTAAAGAGCTGGAGCCAGTCAGATGCGCCTAGCGTGCGTGGGTACGCTCGGATCTTGAAAGAAGGGGCCAATTACTTCGCTTCAGATGACCACGAGTTCTGGAATAACTATCCCAACTGGACAACCCTCGTGCCGAATAGTTGGACCCAGGGCGGACGGGACCGTTGGGCAGGGCCTGCGCGTGAGCTCTACAAAATCTTTCAGAACAGCGACCCGGCGAAGAGACCGCCCCGCTTTGACGTTCCACCTCTTTCTTTCCTAGTCGCGGACTGCCGCTACAACCGTGAGCCTGGTGATTCTGAGTTTTTGTCAGCTGTCCAGCTTCTTCGGCTTAATGATTGGATTGATAACCTGAATAGCCGCAAGTGGTGTGGTTTCCTTTGCCTCGGCCAGCCGATTTTCGAGCATCCCGCAAGCTGGTTTGCTCGTCGGTTCGCAGACAGAAGCTTGCCCGATTACTCCCAATACAGAGACTTGGTGAAAATCTTAGCAAAACTTAGACAACCGCTGACCATCCTTACGGGCGATGTCCATTTCGGACGCGTGGCCCGATGCCAGCAGCTTAACAGGTCAGATTTGTTCGAGATCATCTCATCGCCCCTGTCGCTCGTGAATCCTTTGGTGGGCGGCAAGGCCAAGCATCCACCTGCCACGTATCCTGCTGAGGCGATACCAGGCACCTCCAGAGTAGGTATTGACGTGGTCAAAACCCTGGATGGCGACCTTGCTATGACACCAGTAGAGCATTTCCTGACGATCAATTTCTGGTCTAAAGGCCCTTCAGTTCGACTGCGGCTGAAATACTGGCCGGTGCGCACAAAAGGGGAAGCGCCCAAGCCAATACACAAAACCTTGGTAGACATGGTCAGGAGGCCCTAAGGTCGAAGCGACAAATAATTTTCTCGTTTGGAGGTCTTTGAAATGATTCCATACCGCATCTCAACCGACAAAGATGCCAACCCGGAACTAAAACGTAAAGAGGTCAAGGATAAGCGACTCGGAAATACAAAATGGTTTAGCCAATACGGCAGAGCCTATGCCAAGCCAGGAAGCATCTTGCTCTTGGGAGGGACATCTGTCTCTGATTTCCGTCTTCGCGTTGCCCAATCCCATGCTCGGGGCGACCTCCTCCCGAGTTACTGGTCTCATGTTGCTATTTTGGTCGAAGGACGCGGCAATAGTTGGTCTTTGAGTGAAGTCTCACTCAACCCTCCTAATGGATTCGGGGACGCGCCTAGGAACAATGCTCGTCAGACTAGTCAGCTCAAACACTACGATGACCCAGACCTATGGCCGAATATTGCTGTCCTGTCGTTCTTTGTTGATGGCAGAGAGGTTGTCAAAGCCAGTGACCAGGTTGCGAGAAATAGAGGCACGATCGACCTTTGCGCATTGGTCGTACCGTGGCTTGCTTTTGTCTGGGGGGCCGGCAACGCACCCAACCCTCTCCTCCAAGACAAGGGTATTCCGAGCGCAGTTTTCGTAGAAACGGTTATGGGAATCCTAGGGTTCGATCTAACACCGGGGCTCTCCTCTCAGTCAAGTTGCCCAGAGGCAATCTGGCAGTCGGTCAAGTGGTGGCACTCCTTTTACAGGGAAACGACCGGCCAAAATAAGCCGCCCGCTGGCGTGTACACCATCCGGCAGCAATCGGCAGCAGTTGTGGAGTAGAGAGCAACTCTGGCTTGACAGGAGCAACGATGCAGTCCAGAGCGAGAGTAACAAGCGGCCTGCTGTTGGCCTTGATGGTGGGGACAATTTGCTCGGTGCCCGCGACAGGCCAAGAACTAACGGTGTGTTCCTTCAACATCCAGTTCCTGGGACAGTCCAAGGACCGGGACGACGAGGCGCTAGCTGATATCGTTGAGGAATGCGATCTGGTTGTGGTCCAGGAGCTGGTGGCACCTCCCTATCCCGGCAGGTTCCCTGACGGCACAGACTTCAAACCCGACAAGGAGGCCGCTGAGTTCTTCGATGCAATGAAAACGCACAGCTTCGACTACTGGCTGTCGGAGGAGGATACCGGCACGGGAGACAAGCTACACGTCAACAGCGCGGCAACGGAATGGTGGGTGGTCTTTTATAAAAGCGAGAACGTCGCTAGGGCCGACGATCTGCCCCACGGCTTTCTGGCCGATGACCGCTCCAACCATGACGATTGGGAGCGGGTGCCCTACGCCTTCTCGTTCCGAACCAAGGACGATAATTTCGATTTCGTGCTGATCAGCGTCCACTTACAGCCAGGGGACGGAAGCAAGGACCGGGCCAGGCGAAAGCACGAGCTGTCCGCCATCGCCTCCTGGATCGATGCCCATGACGAAAGGGAAAAGGACATCATCATTCTCGGGGACATGAACCTCTACAACAAAGAGGAGATCGCCGACGTGACGCCAGAGGGGTACCTGAGCCTGAACGACGAGGCGCGGCCCACTAACACCAACGTCAACGGGCCCCAGCCGTACGACCACGTGATGTACAGCACAGTGCATACCTCGGAGATCGATATGGCCTTCGACTTAAAGGTCGTAGATCTGATCGAGGTAATGAGACCGCGCTGGGACGAGGCGAACGGCCCCTATCCAGGCGATCCTTACGACCACAACCCGTTCCGGCGCTACTACTCCGATCATCACCCGGTAGTGTTCAAGGTTAAGAGTGTGGCGGCTGACGACGACGGCGATGGGGCTCGACCGGAGGACGGATTCTCCAACGGAGCACCTTGTGAGATCTCTGAGAGCGGTGGCCCGAAGAGAGGAAAGCTTTCCGATTGCGCTGTTGTGCTGACGAACAGGACTGCTGCAAGTGCAGAGGAAGCAGAACACGAGGAAGGAGAACACGAGAAAACAGAACACGACGGTCCTTGGCACACGGCCTTTGAAATCTTTCTCTGGTTGACGGGAATGGCTCTTCACGCACTTGTGCGCGGGAGAGAATGGCTTCAAAGACACACGGGTCAAGCACACAAAACGCACTTAACATTTCTCTTGAAACGTGACTTCGTCACCGCGCAAGTCTTCTCGTTGCTGATTATGGTGCTCTGGCTTTACGACGAGGCAATACTAGGTGTGGACTTAGAGCTCCCTCATACGGGGCCCATTGCATTCGTCCTTGGTTATTTCAGCGATAGTATAAGCAAGCACGTAGTGAAAAGCCTACCTTTTCTCGCCATGCCGCCACCCAAGGAAGTCAAGAAGTGAGATTTCTTTGGCCCTACACACAATTAGCCCAGTACCTAGCCCGGCTGAGTTTTATCTTATTGCGCGACGATGGCCACCAATAACACCTGCCCCGTCTGTGGAACCAAGCTGGTCAATTGAAATCCTCCGCTCCCATTCTCAACGAGCATTTGCAATCATTAGTGCCGCCTGGCAGGATAGCGTCCTGACCGAATACGATTAGAGTCGGATGATGGCAAGCTGAGATCTAGTTCCGAGATAGGCAGAGAATATGCTGTAGCTACCTTAGACAAGTACAGGACAATGTCGATCCCAAAGACATACCAGAAGCCAAGTCGGTCATCACGTCGATGAGGCAAATCATTGAATTCACCAACCTCAGGTAGTCCCTATCCCTTTCCTCAACAATGTCCAGATGGCGTCCGATATGAGAACAGCTACAGAAACTTTCCTGACCCGGCAGACCTCGTCGAAGACGCACTTAAACTGGGGATAATCGGTAACAAAATGAAAGTTCTGGAGGTGGGCGCGGGTTGTCTTAGGAACAGTAGATACCTGGAGAAGGAATTTCGCAAGCGTGGCTGGACAAGCAAGATAGAAGTCGCGGACATCTCACAGGGCTATGCGGCTTTCGAATCCGACTACAAGAAATTTTCGGGAAAAGTTTACAAGGATTCTTTCCCAAAGATTGGGTATGACATAGTGTTTTCTACTTTCGTGGTCGAATCAATTTGCCCGAGGAGAAATCGTCACTATCTTCTCTCATGTATCTATCGGGCCTTGAAACCTGGCGGAAAATTTCTTGTTTCGTTCCGAGGTCCGGCGATTGTCAAAAAGGCGAAGACGCGGACCCGATGCCACGAAGGGGAAGGGTTCTGGACTGCAGGAAAAACCTATCTCCGGAGCTATAACATCCAAGAAGCTAAAGCTCTACTGAGGAGGGCTGGTTTTAAAGATAAGAACATCAAGCCAATGAGGAAGTACCGTACGCCGGAGCCCGAGTATGTCGACATCATTGCTTGTAAGTAGCGGCTCGCGAGGCCTTCGCTGACCATGAATTACGGAGATACGTGCAGAGTGCCAATGCTTGATGATTCGCCCTGTGGCAGGCCTGTAGAAGCAGGCGAAGAAGGAAAATGTATCCTCCATTCAGAAAACGCGAACAAAAATCACGATTCTTTCAAATCTCAACTTCGAAAAATTGTGGCCAATACCGACGTTGACAGTTTCGATCTCACTTCTGTCGTCTTTACGCATCAATTAGACTGGGGTGAAGATATTTCCAAGAAACTGACCAAACCTCTATATTTCATAGGTGCTCATTTCAAGGGCGATGTGGACCTCAGTGATCTCGAATTCCAGAAAAAGGTTCTCTTTCAGAATTGCGATTTTATTGAAGCCAATTTTAGTAATACAAAGTTCGAAGAGATCGAATTCATAGAATGCCAACTGGAAAAGGGGATCTTTGACGGGATCAACGGCAGAACGCTGCGACTCCAGAACGTGGCCTTCACCGGTGATGCACAGTTTCTTGATCGAATCCGAATTGCGGATGCCGAATTTGCCGTCGTAAATGCTAAACGTATAAATCTCAGGGAGGCTGAGATCAAAAATTTACACATCACGAACGTGGTCACAGAATCGCTCTTCGCAGAAGGAGCTAGCTTCAGTAGCGTCAAGATACGAGAGAGCGAACTCGGATCAGTCCACTTTGCTGCTGCTACTTTCAGGAGAAGCCTTGAGGTTACTGGGCAGGTGCATAGAGAGCTAAGCACGTTCGGAGCTGCGGATTTTGACGAGGTTACCTTTGAAGGCGATGTGAGATTCGAGGGGACTCCCACCGATAAAATATTCAGTCGCAAGAAGAACTTGGAAAGTAGGTTTACCAATGTAAGATTCGGGAGAGAGTGTAGATGTGTTTTCCAGAGAGTCGACCTTCACAGCTGCCTTCTAGCCGGGACGGATCTCAAATCCCTTGAGCTGGACAGGGTAGATTGGAATCTGGAGAACGGACGTAGGATACTTTACGATCAAAGCCGGCTACTAGCATCAACAGAGCGAGACAATGTGGACTCGGCATTAGAGTATGAGCGGATCGCCAAGGCATACCGCCAGCTTAGGGACAATTTTGAGAAGAACTTGGAATATGCTGCTGCCAGCGATTTTCACGTTGGTGAGATGGAAATGGAAAGACTCAAACCAACAGGTACAGGAAGTCGCCTACGCCTGTGGTACAGAAGATATCTCTCGTTGCTAGCTTTCTACAGGCACCTCAGTTTGTATGGTGCAAGCTATGAGAGAACAGCATTTTGGATGTTGGTCACCGTCTTGTTCTTTGGGTTTCTGTATCTTTTTGCCGGCATTGAACCTCAGCCTGAGCAAGTTAGAGGTGGCACGCCGACTGAAATTATTATCTATCGACTCGATCTTAGCAAATCGGGTGTCGCGACTCTCTTCACGTGGAATAGTCTCGCCAACTATGCTAGAGCGACGCTCTTAAGCCTTGGCGCTTTCTCCTTCCGCGTCCAGACCCCGTATCGAACTGTCAGTGCCTGGGGGAGCTTTTTCGAGATGCTTGAGTCGACGATTGGTGCTATACTAATTGCGATGTTTCTTCTCGCTGTTCGCCGCCGACTCAAGAGATAAGTAAGATGGGAGTAGGCCGACAGACAAACTCATGTCCCATTGGAAGTTGTGAGTGTTTGATAAAGTTTGAGAACTCTGCCCGCCCGTTCAAAAAACCGGCCCGGATTGTTCCGCTCGCCATTCAAAAAGGGATTCTACATAAGTCTGCTCGCGTTCTAGAAGTGGGTTCGGGATCACTGCGGAACGCCTTTTACCTAGTCGAGAAGATCGGTTGTAAGGTCGATGTTTACGAAGTTGAAACAACTATTGAACGATTTCGACGCCGATACGAGAAACTCCAGCAAATTGGTAGTAACGTTTTTTCGGGCAGCTTTCCAAAACGAAAATATGACTTCGTGATTTGTACGTTTGTTCTAGAGTCGGTCTGCCCCAAGAGTGCTCGGGAGTCGTTGCTAGTTATGATCGAAAACGTCCTCACCAAAGAAGGCAAATTCTTACTCTCAATGCGGGGACCCAAGGACATTAAGACAAACTGGCCTGCCATAGGGCGTGGTAGGAAGTGTGCTTGCAAAGATGGATACATAACTCCCCTGCGAACGTTCATAAAGCCCTACGCTCTTCCTGATATAGAGGCGTTGCTTGAAAAGGCAGGGTTTACTGAAACACAGTTTCTTCATTCTTACAGAACGCTGCGTCCTCAGATAATCAACCTAATGGCATCCAAGGCCGCTTTGCGCCCAGGAGCCGATGGACAATTCGGTCGGCGGCCAAGTCCCGCTGCTGCCAGGGCCGGAGGCTCAAAGCGGGATTGGAAGAAACCTGCATGATAGTCCACAGGCTGGGTCGCCTAAGTCCGAATAACCGTTATCCATAACGTCCAACAAGTCCCTTGCGCTTCTCCGGGCTAGCTGCAGAAATGGAGAATCCCAGCGCCCCGCAGCTCCGGCGATTTGTCCCCTTATCAGTCAGAGGAGAGAGCTGGTCTGGTCCGTACAATCCCTTCAAAGTTGCGCAATCCGACTGGGTGAAAATTCTGAAAGACCTTGGCTATGGAGATCACTTCCTGATTGAAGTGCCGCTCCGAGGTGTTCCGAGAAAGAAGGGAATGGAAAAGGCCCTCGCGCATCTTGCTGCTGCCTGGGATCACTTCAATGAAGCGAGGGATGACGAAACCCTCGGGAGTTGCTACAAAGCATTTGAATATCTTGCGAAGCAGAAGAAAGTGAAGGACCCCGATCAACAGGTGTTTACTGATCCATCCCACCGACGCCACCTACAAACTGGAAACCGAGCGGCGGCTGATCGAAGCGCACCGCGAGAAAGACATCTGGACTCTTAAACTCGACGCAATAAGAGTTTAGTGAGTAGTGTGACGGGCATGTTGTGACAAAGGATGGCGAGCTGTTGCGTGAGGGGTTTCACGCGTTTCTCATTTTAATGGCACGCCCGTCCGCCATAAGATAGTATCTCGTGCCCAACAAACCATGTTTGACCTTCACTGTAATAGGTACGGGCTTGCCAGTAGTACTATCAACGCCTTCACCTCTTAGGAATGCGCCACCGTAGGAAAGCGTGACCTCATCAGCGCGTTTGTTATTGATTACTAACCTAAAAGTGCCTTCGTTGGCGTTCTTGAAAGTGTAGTTTCCTTCTGCCTCAATTACGTTCCCTCTGTACTCAATGCGTTTATGGTCTGAAAACATTCCCATGGCCAGCTCCTTTGAGAATTACAAAACATAGTGCCGCTAAGCTGCGGACATCATTTGTAGAAAAACGCAAGAGCCATTACGTTAATCCTACTGGTCATTACGGCCGGCTGCTGCTTGCTTTCTTTGGGCGCCAACGCCGCAACTTGCCGAGAATGACTCGTCATTGGTTCGCACCGAGACGACGGCCACTCCCCTACTCCGCTTGGCTTTGGAGTTGCGTTCGCAGGCGTGGGCCCTCCCAACATGCAGATTGACCACGAGCCCTCACCTTTTCTGACTCCATCGAGCAAGGATGCTGCCTTCGACCGAGGCCTTCGTTGTTTCGTCTGGAATTTCCGATTTCAACTTTGCGTTTGTCCACCAGTCGCCTTCTTGTGTCAAGCCCAGATCGCAATGGCGGGCTTGGGGGCCATCGCGGTTCGT
>JALLOH010000039.1 GCA_027717655.1 Acidobacteriia bacterium AH_259_A11_L15 | reverse complement strand
GCAGCTTTCTGAAATCTCAAATTTCAAATTCTTTATGACCGACGACACCCGCTTCATGCAGCAAGCGCTCCACGAAGCCCGGCGGGCCGCCGAAGAGGGCGAGGTGCCGGTGGGCGCCGTGGTGGTGGCCGGCGGGGAAGTGATCGGGCGGGGGCACAACCGGCCCCTCGCCGCCAGCGACCCCACCGCGCACGCGGAAATATTGGCCCTGCGGGCCGCGGCCTCAGCCCGCCAGAACTACCGGCTCACCGATTGCGACCTCTACGTTACGCTGGAACCGTGCGCGATGTGCGCGGGGGCGGTGGTCCACGCCCGCCTCCGCCGGCTGGTCTACGCGGCGGCCGACCCGAAAGCGGGCGCGGTGGCCTCCCGCCTGCGGCTGCTGGAGAGCCCGCACTGGAACCATCGGCTCGAGGTACGCGCGGGAGTGCTGGCCGAGGAAGCGGCGGCGTTGCTCGAGCGTTTCTTCGCCGCCCGGCGCCGGGAGCAGAAGGGAAGCGCCTAGTGCCGTGCTTCTTCGACCACCTGTTGGCCGGGGCTCTGGTGCTGGTGGTTCCCCTGCTGGCGCAGCTCTTTTGGTACCCGCGGCTGAAGCGGCTGCTGGCGGCGAACCTCCCCGGGGCGCGGGTGGCAGCCTACCGGGATACCATTATCAGCCAATGGCTGCTGGTGGCGGCAGCGGTGTTGCTGTGGGTGCGGGCCGGGCGGGCGTTTGCCCCCCTGGGACTGGAAGCGCCGGGCGGCTGGCGCTTCGGGGTGGGCATGGCCATCGTGCTAGCGGCGGCGGTTTTTCTGCGCTGGCAGTTGCGCAAGGTGGAACAGGACCCGGCTGCCCGCCAGCAGGTCCGGCGGCAGCTCCAATCTCTGGAGCCGCTCCTGCCGCACTCGCGCCAGGAGTTGAGAAATTTTCTGCCGCTGGCGGTTACGGCGGGCTTCTGCGAAGAAGTGCTCTACCGCGGCTTCCTGATTTGGTACCTGGCCAGCTTTTTGGGGCTGTGGGGCGGGGTGGTGGGGTCCTCGGTGTTCTTTGGGCTCGCCCATCTCTACCAGGGAGCGAGGAGCGCCCCCCGGGCCGGCGCCCTGGGGCTGGTGTTCGCCGGGCTGTATGTTTTCACCGGGTCGCTCTGGGTGCCGATGGTGCTGCACGCGGCCATTGACATCAACGGCGGCCAGGTGGCTTTCACCGCGCTCCAGACAATCGACGACTAGGGCACCGGCTTCTGGAAAATCAGGAACCAGAACTGCTTGTTGTCGCTCGGCCGCGTGAAGCCCGGCCGTTCGCCCAGAAAGACGAAGCCGTGGCGAGCGGCGTCTTCGCGGACCAGCTCAGCGGGGATGCGGTGGCGGCGGTGGTAGTGGGAGCGCCGCCGCCCGGGTTCGATCTTGCCGTCAATGATGCCCAGCCGCCCGCCCGGCTTGAGGGCTTCAAAAATTCTTTCCAGCATGGCGTCGTACTGGCGGAACTCGTGGTAGGCGTCGACCACCAGCACGGCGTCGCAGCAGGCGGGCGGCAGCCGCGGGTCGTCGGGGACATTGCGAATCGTCTCGATGTTCCGGATGCCCTCTCGTTCCGCGCGATTCCGCAGCTTTTTCAAATCCTCTTCGGCAATGTCCACCGCGTAAACCATCCCTTGCGGGCCCACCCGCTCGGCCAGGTGAAAAGTGAAATAGCCGCGGCCGCTGCCCACATCGGCGACCGCGTCGCCTGGCCCGATCGCGAGCGCATCCATCACCTCCTGGGGCCGCTGCCAGGCGTCCCGCTCCGGCCCGGAGCGTTGCGCCGGCAGCAAGGCAGGCAGCAGGAGGCAGAGAAGCAGGGAAGCAGCGACAAAGCAGCGGATGGGGCGCGTCCCGGTCACGGTCTATGGATAAGACGCCGGAGAGCGCCCAGGTGTTTCACTCGACATAACTACGGTTGTTGATAGCTGGCGGAGGGGGTGGGATTCGTGAATGCGTGCATTCACCCTGAGCGACCCCGAGCCTGCCCTGCCTGCCCCGAGCAATGTCGAGGGGAGCGAAGCCGAAGGGCGAAGTCGAGGGGGAGTCGAAGGGAACCCTACGTTGGCGTGGCGGAGGGGGTGGGATTCGAACCCACGAGGCCCGTAAAGGCCTACCCGCTTTCGAGGCGGGCCCGTTCATCCGCTCTGGCACCCCTCCGCAACAACTTGACCACAGCCGGATTCGCACAATTCTAGCACTGTCATCCCGAGCGCAGCGAGGGATCTGCATTTGGGTTGACATGCAGATTCCTCGCCGCCAAGGCCCTCAAGGGCTCGGAATGACAAACTTGTTTCGGGCGCGGCGACGCTTGACGTCAGAGAGGGAAGCGGCTAAGGTAGTCAGTGAGGTTCGCACAAGGGCGATGGACTGGAAAAAGATTCTCAAGCGGCTGTTGCTGGTGGATCTGCTCCAGGGCTTGTGGCGCACCTTCTCCTACCAGCGCCCCAGCCAGACCTACACCGAGCAGTACCCGCAGGAGCGCCCCATGGTGGCCGAGCGCTACCGCGGCGCCCCGCGCTTGAACAACAACCCTGCGACCAGCGAGACCCTTTGCATCGCCTGCAACCTCTGCGCGCTGGCCTGCCCGGAGAACTTGATTGTGGTCGGCTGGGCCCGTGACGACAAGAGCCGCCGCAAGGTGCTGACCCACTTCACCTACGACCTCTCCCGCTGCATGTTCTGCGGCCTCTGCGAAGACGCCTGCCCCACAGACGCCCTCGAACTCACCCAAGACTTCGAGCTCGCCTTTTACACCCGCCAGGGCGCCATCTGGGACCGGCACATGCTGGAGGAAGGGCCCACGCCCGTCCGCTACACCCGCTAGCGCCGCTTGACCCTTCCCGACCCTCCCCGTACACTACGCCCCCAAGCCCGTTTTCTCAGGGCGCCTGCCTCCTGGGCAGGCAGCCGCAAGGAGGGCAATGATGTCAACCGATAGTGTGCTTCGACTGAGCTATTGGGGTGGTTGGGTCAGCATGGGGGTCGCTCTCATCTACAAGCTCCTCATCGTAATCGACGTGGTTGCCGCGACTCAAGCCGTGCAAATGAACCTCCTGCCCCGCCACTTCTGGCAAATGAGCTTCCTGCTGTTTGTGATTTGCCTGGCCAGCGACGCTCTGGCCCGGAGGAAGAGTGCCTAGGCTCGACCGCCGGCGGCGCGCCGGCTTGGTCCGCGTGGGTTGCTTTCCTTGCGTGGCCCCGGAAGCCGCGGCCGCTCGCCGGTGGGAGCCGGCCGCCAAGGATTGATGGTAACCCGCCGCCAGGCCCGCCGCTGCGAACGCGGCGGCATTCTCCTCTACCTTCTGGTCCTCCTGCTGCTGGCCATTGTTCTGGGCCTCCTCTACCTGCTGCGGGGGCCGATTCTGCTGGCCGGAGGCGACTGGTGGGTGGTGGATGACGAGCTGGAGAAGGCCCAGGCCATCGTCGTCCTGGGCGGCGACAGCGTTCTGGGCGACCGCGTCCGCCACGCTGCCGAGCTCTACCGGCAAGGCTGGGCCCCCCGGGTCGTCCTCAGCGGCCCGGCCCTGCGCACCTACTTCAGCGAAGCGGAGTTGATGGAAAAGGAAGCTCTCCAGCAGGGCATCCCGGAAGAGCACTTGATTGTCGTCCGCCACCAGGCTCGCTCCACGCTCGAAGAAGCCCTGGCCCTGCGCCCCCTGCTGGCCGAGCACAACTTCCGCAAGATCATCATCGTGACCTCGAACTTCCACACCCGGCGGACCAAGCGCATCTTCCGCGCCGTCTACGAGCCCCGCGGCGGCCACATCTTTGTCAGCGCCGCCCCCGACCCCGAGTTCAACCCCGCTCGCTGGTGGAAGACCCACGAGGGCCGCGCCACCATGCTGTTGGAGTTCTTGAAGACACTCTACACCTTCTGGGAGCTGCGCGATTTACCTGCCGTAGCCGACCCGTCGCCCCAGGCAGCCCTCCCGCCCCCGCTGTTTGCCTCCCGGTGGCAACTGGGTTATAGTGCGGCGGAGTGGGGACGCACAGGAACCCGTTGAGGGAGAAGCAAGGAGTCGGTATGTGGGGAGGCAAGAAAGACGAGGGAACCGTGCCCAATCCTGCCCGCGAGAACCCGACCGCCACCGCCCGGGATTTGCGGCCGCTGGGCTCGACGATGGGAGCCGGCCCGCGCTCAAGCGGCGCCCGCCTGGGCCGCAGCCTGAGCGTGAAAGGCGAGCTGGTGGGGAACGAAGAGCTGGTGATTGACGGCGAGTTCGAGGGCTCGATTGAGTTGAACGAGAGCAGCCTGACCGTGGGCCCCCAGGGCCGCGTCCAGGCCGACGTGCGCGCTCGGGAGATCGTGGTCGAAGGCACCGTGCGCGGCAACCTGTGCGCCGCCGACCGCTTGCAGATTTCCAAGAGTGGGAACGTGGTGGGCGACTTGGTAGCCGCCCGCATCGTCATCGAGGACGGGGCCTACTTCAAAGGCTCGATCGACATCCAGAAGCCCGGCGAGCAGAAAAAGACGAAGGGCGAGGGCGGGGAGTCCTTCCGCATCACGCCGGTGGCCGCCAAGGAGAAAACCCAGTAAGAGCCGGTCGTGGGTAGCGTGCTGCGTACGCTTCAGAGCTGGTTCCAACCGCCCGCGCAGGAAGTCGCCGTCCCCGGCGTTCCCCGGCGGGCCTCGCTGGGCTTGCAGCAGCTCGTACCCGTGCTGAGGGAGAGCGAGCATGCCGGGGTGGTCGACCTCGGCTGCGTCTGGCAATCCACCGTAAGCTTTTTCACCGGGATCGGCTGCAAGATATACACCGAAGATTTGTTCGCCGCGCTCCAGCAAGCGCTGGCGGAGAAGAAGCCGGAAGCGCCCCCGCTGGCCCGAGTCGGGCTCGAGCAGCGCTTCCTGGCGTCTGCCTTGCAATACCCCGAAGGAAGCTTCCGCGGAATTCTGGTCTGGGACCTGTTCGACTACCTGCCGCAGGAACTGGTCGGGCCGCTGGCGGCCCGCCTGCACAGGCTGCTGGAGCCCGGGGGAGCGCTGCTGGCCTTGTTTCACAACCGTCCCGAAAAGGTGCAGTTCAACCGCTACCGGGTGGTCGAGGCGGGTACGCTGGAGCTGCTTCCGGGGTCGCTGCCGCTTCAGGTGCAGCGCACCTTCTCGAACCGCGCCCTGCTGGATTTGTTCGCGCCCTTCAGCACCTCGCGCACCTTCGTCGGGCGCGACAACCTGCGCGAACTCTTTCTGGTAAAATAGCGCCAGATACCCTTGCAATAGTGCCCCTCGTGCGAGCAGAGGTGGGAGGCCTGACGCGCGGAGGTGCTAGAGGGATGACTTGGAGGTCAGCAATGACCGGACACACTCTGACGAACCGAACGGCTTGGTTAGTCCCTTTGTGCTTGTTTTCCTTGCTCCTTTTTTCCGCTGGAGCATTGGCGCAAGAAAACGAGCAAGAACTAGTGGCCTCTTCCCAGCCTAGCGTTGTTGCAAAGGTCCTCAACGCAGGGTTTCTCGACGAGGTCAAGGTCCGTCGGCCGAGCGGGTCTTTGTGGAGCTTGACAACCGAGAACCCTCCGGAAGGCGTGCGCTGGCTGTTAGTGCATGTTGAGTTGACGTTCGCCGAGCTTGTTTCGGAAGGCGTCAACTCGGAGCAGGCTCAGCAAACCCACTGTGGCACTGCTGCCGGTAGGATTACAGCCTCCTTCGATCCCACTACCCCCAGCATACCGGTGAAGCACCTCAAACTACTGGATGACTCCTCGGCAGCTTACGAGGCCGTTGCCTTTGGCGGAACCCGAGACCTTCTTTTCGATTTTTTCCAGGACGTACCGGGGCTTCCCCGCGGCTGGGCGGCTCTCAACTGTGAGGCACATTTGTTGTTCGCGGTACACCGCGCTGAGGGTGAGGTCCAGCTTTTGCCGAACCCGAAGAGAGGAGCCCTGCACTCGACCATACTCTTGTTCTCTGTCCCACAGGAAAAGAGGCGGTTCTATTTCCAGGTCGGAGATGGTCCCCGCATCCGGTTGCCACAGATCTCCGAGTCTTGGCCCGTCCCGGTCAACTAACAGCTCCCGCTTTTCGGAACAGGTGTAAGGCAAGGGTTATCCCTTGCCGCCGACGATTGGCAAGGGTAGCGCGGGTTTCCCGCAACGCGGGATACCCGCGGCTTGTTGCGTTTGGGACCGGACAAGAGAGCGCGGACAAGCCCGCGCCCTCCTTCCGGCCCCCGCAGGAGTGGAGCCGATTACTCGAGCGGTGGCTCTCCGAGGTCAATTCCCGGGTCGAAGTCAAACCCGGGTCCAAAGCCGAATCCGGGATCTTCGCCCTGGCCGTGGCCCCCTTGCCGCTGGCGCCGGGGGCGCCGCTGCTGGAACCGCTGGTGCTGGCGCTGCCGCAGCAAGGTGCGAATCTGCTGGCGCTGCTCCGGCGTCAGGATTTCCCGCAAGGCCAGCCGGCGCTCGACCCGCTGGGCCATCAACCCGTGCCAGGCTCCGGAGAGTTCTCCCAGCTTGGCTTCGATGGCCCCCCGGTCGGGCTCTTCGGCCTGGAGCAGTTCTTCCAGCTCCAGCCGCCGCACTTGCAGCTCGGCCCGCTGCCGGATGCCCGCGCGGGCGCCTTCGAAGAAGAGGCCGCGGAGCTGGCCGACTTGCTCGGGGGTCAAGCCCAGTTTCTTTTGCACGCCCGGATGAGCCAGCAAAGACAGTCCCCGCATCCCGCCGCCATGGCGGCCGAACCCGGGGCCCTGCCGCTGTCCGCCCGGCCCCAGACTCCAGGCCGTGCCCGCCGCCAGCGCCAGGACAACCAGGGGAACCAGAAACCAAATAGTCTTGCGTCGCATAAACAGGTCTCCTTTTTTGTGGTGGCTGCTCACCTCTTACTAACCCTGGCAGCCAAACAAAGTTGCGCGTCTACCACCCGCGAGTTGTCATTCTGAGCGAAGCCCGCAGGGCGAAGCGAAGAATCTGCTTCGAAGAAAGGTAGCGCGGGTTCCCTGAGCGCAGACGAAGGGTACCCGCGGTTTTCTATTTTTTTCCGGGCGCGACCTCGGCGGGCTTGGGCGGGTTGAGCAGCGCAGCCAGCTCGGCGCGGCTCACCGGGCGCGGTCTCTTGTCCGGGCCGGTCAGGGTGAATTCGTCCGCCCGCGCCAGAACGTCCTCGACGTTGTAGGGGGGGCGGCCGCTGATGCCGGGAATCTTGATGAGGCCCTTCTCGTTCACGACGCAAACCTGGCCGGCGCTCCGCACCCGGCAGGTAATCGCGGTGCGATTCTTGATGGCGTACCGCCGCAGGTCGTTCGCTTTGAACTCGGCGCTCATCGCGCTTCCATCCTAGAAGCCGTTGGTGCCGGTGTCAACGCTCCCTCTCCCAACCGTACATGGTAGCGGCGAGGAATCCCGCGTGCGGGATTCCTCGCCTGCCCTGTCGGAGCGCAGCGGAGACCCCGAGCTTGTCGAGGGGAGCTTGCCGAAGGGTCTGTCCGTTCTTGTCCGTCCCCTGCCTCTTCCGGTATCGTGGCAGTACGATGCCCGCCGAAAACGACCAGCGCCCGGCCCGCGGCCGGCGAGCCGTGCCCGCGCTTCGGGTCCTGGCCGTCGATACCGACGCCGCTTTCCTGACTGCGGTCAAGCGGGTGGTGGAATCCGGCCGCTGCCGGGTGGACTGCGCCGCCTCGGCCGCGGAGGCGGTCGCCTACCTGGAGCGCAACCGCTACGACCTGGTGATTGCCGACGTGGAGATGCCCGAGCTGGAGGCGCGTGCGCTCTACGCTCGCCTGGAAGAGCAGTTGATGGAGGGGATGCGGCTGCTCTTCCTGGCCGCCGAGCCCCCGCAGGGCGAGCTGGCCGCTTTCCTCGATGAGTGCCGCCTCCCCTGCCTCTCGAAGCCGCTCCACTTGCGCCGCTTCCTCGATAAGCTCGACGACCTGCTGCTGCTGGCCACGCAAGCCCCGGAGGAAGAGTAGGACAGACATTCTTGCTTGCCCTGCCTGCCCTGAGCCCGCCGAAGGGAGCGGAGTCGAAGGGTCTGTCCAAACTGCCACCTGGTAGCGGCGAGGAATGCGTCTTGTCCCGGCCCGATCTTTCGGGCCGGGACTGCATTCCTCGCCTGCCCTGAGCTTGCCGAAGGGTCGGTTCTTCTGCCAAAGTAGTTGGTAGGGCAGACATTCCTGTCTGCCTATGGCTGGCCTACAATTACGCTGCCATGCGCGCTCGCTCCCTCCGCCGACGCCGCTGGGCCCTGGTAGCACTATTCGTCCTGGCGCTTTTCCTGCTGCTGGCCCGCAGCCCGGACGTTGTCCGCGACGTCTTCCGGCCCGAGCCGGCGCCGGAGGGCTGGCACCGGGTCACGCGGGTGTTCGACGCGGATACGATCGAGGTGGAGCCGAACCCGTCGCCTTCGTTGGCCGAAGGCAGCCACATCCGCTTGATCGGAGTCGATGCCCCCGAGATGGGCCACTCGCCTCGCGCCCGCCGGGAAGGCCTCCCCGACCCGTATGCCGTGGTAGCCACCGCCTTCGTGCGGGAACGGGTGGAAGGGAAGCCGGTGCGGTTGGAGTTCGGACCCGAGCGCGGCGACCGCTACGGCCGCACCCTGGCCTACGTGTATCTGGAGGACGGGACGCTGCTGAACGCCGAGCTCATCCGCCGCGGCTACGCCCGCGCTTACCGGCGCTTCCCGCACCCCTTGCGCGAGGAGTTCATCTTGCTGGAAGAAGAAGCCCGCGGAGCCCGCCGCGGCCTCTGGACCCAGCGGTAGTTGTCACCAAGCATTGCTGGTGTGCCAAAAACAAACAGTTTCGACACTGGGGGACGCACGCTGGTCCACAGATCGAGTCGGTTCGCCCTACTCCCCCGCTGGCAGAACGAATTCGATCCCATACCTCGGCGCGGCCGCTAGCAGGCGATCGATCAGCTCCTTCGTAGTCGGTGGCGGCCTAGCGGAGCGGTCCTGGACCGGTTCAAACACTTCCTCAAAGTATTTCTCGATTCCAGCCGGCACGAACGTGAGGATCATTCTCATCGTCCTAGTCCCCTCGTTCTTGAAGGAGTGCACCGTGCCCCTCGGAATGCAGATGAAATCACTCGAGAAGGCCAGGAGCATCTTGTCCCCAACCCGGATGCTACATTCCCCCTCCAGGATGTAGAACGTCTCGTCTTCCCGCCGGTGAATGTGAGGAGGTGGTCCACCTCCCGGAGGGACAAGCGCCTCCATCGCGAAAAACGCTCCACCGGATTGCTCGCCGGTAATGAGAAACGTGTACATGTCCCCTGGGCCCCAAAACGCTCTACCGGTCCCTGCTACGGTGTGAACGGGCATTCGATCGTCTGCCATCGCTTGCTTCTCCTCTCTCCCAATTGCGGCAATCCCTGGTATTCCACCTCAGCTGGAAGTGTGCGTCAAGCGATCTGAACGGAGCCTTTCGGAATAGGCAGCGTTCGGGCAGCACCTCGCCACGCTGTTTCCACAGAAACTGTCCGACCTCCACGCGCCGACGGTCTATTCCTGTCGCGAGCAGCCCCTGCCAATTTCAAGTGGGCTATCTCGTCCGAAACGTCTATTTCCGGTCTTCTAGCGGGCTTGCCTTACGGAAACCATGATTTTGAACCTGCCGGGTCGAAAGGCAATGCTTTTGGCACAGCCTGAGTGGCCGACGCGTTGACTTGCCTGCGGGAGCGGCTGCGATTCTCCTTGCTCAGTTTGGAGCTCCGGCCTGGGTCTTTGTGCTTCTCCTCGGCTGGCTGAGGCGCAGCTTGCCCGTGGAGCCCGTGTTTGCTATTTTGGACAGGAGGTAATAGTACTGCGGGTATTCATCCTCGCAGGATAAGCGATGCCGAAAGCCACATTTAGCGCAGGATGCTTCTGGGGCGTGGAGGCCGCCCTTCGCAATGTGAAAGGGGTGACCGCCACGGCGGTGGGTTACTCGGGAGGAACCCTAAAGAATCCCACCTATGAGGACGTCTGCACGGGGCGTACGGGACATGCCGAGGTCGTCCAGGTGGAATATGATCCAGCGCAGGTTTCCTACGAAGAATTACTCGACGTTTTTTGGGAGATCCACAACCCCACCACGCTCAACCGACAGGGCCCGGATGTGGGCACCCAGTACCGCTCTGCCATCTTCTTCCATACGCCCGAGCAGGAGGCGGCCGCCGGAGTTTCCAAAGAAAACTTACAGGCCAGCGGTCGTTGCCAACGGCCGATCGTGACCGAAATTACTCCCGCTGCGGAGTTTTACCGCGCCGAGGAATACCACCAGCAGTATCTTGAAAAACGCGGACAAGCGCATTGTCAATTCTAGGCGGCGGCACTGCCCAGCCTTCCTGCGCCGCCCGCCTGCGGACGGGCAGGCATGAGCTTCCCGGAGTAGCAATTCGTTGAGTTGCCGGGGGGGCGGGCTCACTCGTACCGCGGCGCCGCTAGGGGGTTCCACCCGTGTGGGACGACGCGCCGGCAGGTAACAAGCCAGCCAAGCAACCGCCACCAGCAGCAACGAGTCGCCCGCGAAGGTGATTGGGTCGGTTGCCTAATTTCCTTCTTGGGCGCGCGCCTCGCTCAAGAGCCGTTCCTTGTTCGTCTCCCACCAAGCCCGCCATCGCGCCGCATCCGCGCCAAAACCCTGTCTGGTTTGGCGTCTCAGGTTCCTCAAAGCCGTCTCGCGCCAGGTTGCGTGCTCTAATCCCTCGATCAAGACGGGAATAGTGCGGTTTTTGACTTTGTTCATGTCACGGGACTCGATGGACATCATGTACGAAGCGGTGGTCATGCGAATCTCGAAGAGCGGATCATCCAGTGCCTTGACCAGGGCGTCTATCCGGGCGGGGCCCCCGAGTTCATAAGCGATAGCCTTAACGGCCGCCTTCCGCAGTTCGACCTCTTCGCTCTCGTCGAAGAGAATAGTCGAGAGCACCGTCAGGGCGCTTGCCCTCTGCTCGTAGAACTTGGTCAGGGCGTTCATTGCCCACCCCCTTACCGCGGCGGTTTCCTCCCGGTTTCGGGCCAGAGCGGCGAGGGGCCCCACGTACTCCGGACCCGCCCGCCAAGCAGCCGTGGCGAGAAACTCCTTCCATTCTTCAAACGGATCTTGAACTCCGGCGGGCGCCTCATACCGTCTGACGAGGTTAAACAAGCAATCCGGGCCGTACACCTCCGCCGAGAGGCCGAACAGGGCAGTGTAGATCCCCGAAAGCGCTTCAGAAAATGGGGCCGCCGCCGGGGTTTCATACTTCTCGAGTGCGCGCGGCGTCAGATTATGGACGTCGCTACCGCCGTCGAAACGCCACTGATGAATCACGTCACCTGAGATACTTAAAACAATCTCACCTTTCACTGAGGCTCCGGTCCAGAACCTCCCTCCGCCTCCTCCGCCCCACCTTTGCCAGACTCGCTGGAGGGGCTCTCCCGTCGCCGTAATTCTCACCGTACCAGCATAGCCGGTTGAATCGGCGGCGTCGGGCCCGACCAGCGTAACCCCGCAATGCGGTTCGAGCACGCCACGAGCTAACTCCTCAATCGGCAGGTCCAGCTCGACTCCCTCGTTCGGGCTCGACTGTTCAACGATCAGCCGTACCGTCCGGGCGGCCCGCAGCCCCGCCAGATGCTCCTCGGCGATCTCTATCCCCTTGTGCGGTTCCACCCCATTCCCGCAACTGGCCGCCAGCAGCGAGACAACGGAAACCAGAGCAAGAATGGTTCCCCTTCCGGTCATCCTTTATCCTCCCTACGTCCTCCTGTCAGGTGTGACCGTCCCGCGGGGATTCTACTACCTGCCCCACAATTGCACCAACCAATGCAACGCCACCAGACTCAACACCGATGCCGAAAATCCGTATGGCGGCGCCGATGACCATGAGCTTTCGCGGGCTGCCCCGGAGGCGGCGTGAACCCCCGACCTTCTGGTTCGTAGCATTCAAGGACATACGGAAAGGTGGTTGCATTCTATTCATTTCGACTGAGTTGGCGCAACCGCTTCCTGCACGCTCAGCTGACTGCCGGGAACGGTGCCGGAAGTTTTCACTTCTCCCACTGCAGGTTTACCGGCAAAAATCGCGTCCAGACGCTCAACCGCCAACTGCTCGTGCCCTGGGGCAAGATGCGCGTACCGGAGAGTCATTTGAATCGATCGGTGACGAGCGAGCTTCATCACTGTGGGCAGTGGAACCCCGGCCATCACTAGGTGCGAAATGAACGTATGCCTCAGGGTGTGGAAAGTGCATCGCTTCCGGATCCCGGCGAGCTTGACTGCGCTGCCAAAGGAGTGACGGAGTTCTCTCAATGGCTGCGAACCGAAACTGCCTTTGCCACGGCGCGGACGGCTTGGGAACACATACTCGGTGTGGATTGCTCGGGGTAGGCTGCGCAAGGTCTCAGTGGCAGTTTCGTTGAGCAATACGAACTCACGATGCCCACTCTTGGGATTGGGAAGTTCTATGTAACCGCGCTTGACGTTGACCTGAGGCCAACGCAGCGTAAGTAGCTCTCGCAAGCGCATCCCGGTATGCAGTCCCAGAATCACCGCAGGCTGCAAGTGGCGTGACCGTGTTCGCAGCGGCTCACTGCCAGCTGCCAATACCAGCGCTGCAGCTTCCTCAACGTCCAAATACTCCATGGGGCGGTTCTCCTGACGAGGTCGCTTAAGACGTGACAGAGGGTTGCTGGCTACCCATCCACGCTCAAGAGCCCAGCTGTACATTGCTTGCAGCGTAGTCAGCTCCAACCGAACGCTGGGAACCGACACTTTGCGCTGGCGATAACGAAAACGCCGATCCAGGCTCTGAAGCCGCCATTCGATGTAACGCTCGACGTCTTCCCTCGCAATGGAAGCCAGCAGGCGATCCGACCCGAGGAAGCCCTCAATGGTTTCTAGATACCGTCGCTTCTCTCGGACAGACCGCTGGCCCAGGGCTGTACAGTGAGCAAGATACTCCTCTCTAGCCTGGGCCAACGTAACCTCGGGCGGTCGTCGCTTAACCTCCAGGTAGCGCCGTTCATCAATGAGGGTTTTAGCCTTTCGGAGGGCTTTTCGGGCCATCTCTGGGGTTGCGCATGAGGCCCAGATTCGCTGCCCACGATATGTGGTGTCGACAACAAATCGTTTGCCCCGCGAACGAATTCCATGATCTTCGTTCCCACTCATAGCTTGCTCCTGTCGGCGTGCCCTTCCGAGCCAATTGTGATTTTCTGGCCGCTGATGCTAGCACGCGTGTCAAGAGGGACCCGCTCGCGAGCGCGGAGGAATCTCTCAAGCGCCGATTGACGAATTCGCCAAGAGACGGGTTGACGCCTAACACCGGCGCCTACGCGTAGGGGAACTGCAGGAAGCTCGCCGGTAGCAATAATGCGCCGTACGGTGCGAGCACTACAGCGAAGAAATTCTGCGGCTTCCTTCACTGTGTACAGTCGATCCATCGTCCTTGCCAGCCAGTCTAAATCGCCTTTTTGGTACAACAGCAACACAAGAGGAGCGCCGTGCATACCTGATACCTGTAAATAGCTGATTCTTCTAGAGTACGAATTACTCTCGGCGGGCAGATTTTTCGGAGATGGAATCCTTCAAAAGAGCTTCAGCCCAGTGAGCACAAACCGCGTGAAACAGGTTTCCTCGCTTTACGAGATTCTTTAAATGTCCGGGGCTCAGACCATATTCTTCAGACAAAATTTGCCATGCGAACTCTTGTGGTCGGCAAGCAGCCAGGCTCTCCAACAAACTCCGAGGAATATGGGGAAACTTTTCCCGCAAGGAAAGCCGAGAAACAGAAGGATTTCGGTATCTCCTTTTCAAAATCGGGTCGGCCCGCTCCCGAATCTGCGCGTACTCCAGGCTGAGACCTGCCTCGTTTGGCCTTTCTTCGGTCGTTTCGAAAGGCAGAAGAGCGTCAAAGACATTTTCGAGGCTCTGCACGGCAGCACGTCGCTCATGGCGCGCTGTTGCGTGTTGGGCTCTATAGGCGTTTCCGGCAACCCAGTGACGGACTGCCGGATTATGAATCTGCATCCCTCCGGAGTATCGCAGGAGGAACGGCACGATTAAATCCATTACTCGCCGAAGTTTCTCATCCCTCCCTTCTTGGTCCGTCGTTCGGCGATTGTCCGCAATCTCCCGGACCAGACCGGGAAGACCTGCGGATTCTATCTCTCTGATTGTGTGCCCTACTCCTTCTCGAATCTGGGCTGGCTGGAAATCAAACAAATGCATGCAGTCAATCGGTACCTGATAGGGAGGTCGATCACAAACCAGGGGCATATTAGCCAATTCGCAGAATCTTCCCACAATTAGCGCCAGAATCATGAAGTCCTGTGCGTCAGCACGCTTGTTGGCCAGATCTTGATACCGATCTTCGACATCAAGAGATGTCAAAGTTCCTAGAATAGACTCCCGCCAGATCGACACAGCCTTTGGGGAAAGTCCGCCGCCCAGACCGGCAACAAATACATCCAGCCTACGAAGGGCCATTCGTTTGAGTTGAGGAGGGGAATAGTCAAGCGCCCACTTGCGATGTTCTATCCAATGTAACCGTCGCACGTATCGAGCCTTTACGCCTTGAGTGGCGATGAGTGGAACCACTCACCACCAAAAGTAATATAAACTAGATTACCGACCAGCCCAACTGGGGGTAAGGAACGAGTAGTTGATGGGTAGGTCCACAAGTATTAGTACCAGTACTAGTACTTACTTGGCCACATCGCAAGTTTTCAAACCCCTGCTTCTGGGCTTCCAAACGACCGCAAATGCCGAAGGGGGCGTTGGTCCTCCCCCTGTAGTTTTTCCTCATTCCTAGGGTTGCCAAAACCCTGCCAATATTCAGCGTCAAAGGGATTGCGAACTCAAGAATCCACAGATTGAACTAGAAAACAGCCCAGCCCATTACGAATCTATGAAAGTGAGATACTGAAAGCGCGTAAGAGAAAAGACTTAGAGCGTGAAGACCACGCAGAGAATAACCGCTAGTCTCTAAACCTGGCCGGGTCGCGCTGTACTGTACAGTACTGTAGAGTGGCCCCTAGAGGTCTCCTAGAAGGATACCTAGTTTGCCGAAAGGGGATCGTTTTGGCAGGCGACGGTCTCCTTTCCTGCAAGGAACTAGATTTTCCTGCACATGTAATTAATTAATTAATTGCTGCAGACAGGATTGACAGGACCAGACAAGTAGATTCTCAGGTGGTCGGGCTTTCTGCTGAATCCACCCTGAATTGGCATTAGCCCGAGGTCAGGCCCTGTCTCTTAACACGGGTACCAGGACCCGTACTTACCCAGATTGTGGGCGCCCCTACCATTGTCCCTACCACTGTCCTTACCATCCCTATGATTTTCCCTAACTAGCTAGCTAGTTATAGGGAATGAAAGGAGCGTGACCTACCAGGAAAGACGCGGTCAAAAGGTATGGTTTTGGCACGCGCTGGCTGCACCGCGGATTAGAAGTCGGTCACCCCCGCGGGTTGACTTGCCTCTGTGCGCAACGTAGGATGCCCCCAAACTCTTCACTGATTCGACGACTGAGGACTGTCGGCCCACGGGGGGCAGCCATGACATGCACACGGACGGTACTCTTCCTAGTCACCCTGCTGATCCCGCTCCTGGCCCATGCAGGGGATATCAATCAAGACTTGATCGAGGCGGCAAAGAAGGGCGACACCGCTGCCGTCCAAGCCTTGCTGGCCCAGGGCGCCGACGTCAATGCGAAAGACATCCTCGGCGGGACAGCCTTGATGTATGCGGCACGGTTCGGCCACACCGCTGTCGTCGAAGCCTTGCTGGCCGCCGGCGCCGACGTCAATGCGCAAGACGAGAAATTTGGCATAACGGCCTTGCTGGTGGCAGCAGAGTCAGGGCATACCGCTACCGTGGAAGCGTTACTAGACGCCGGCGGCGACGCCAATGCGAAATCAAAGAGTGGCTGGACGCCCATAAAGGCGGCGGCATTCAACGGCCACACCGATGTGGTGCGCACCTTGCTGGCCGCGGGGGCCGACGTCACTGCAGCCGAGGACACGCCCTTGATGTTGGCCGTGTGGAGAGGCCATGCTGCCGTGGTGCGAGCCTTGCTGGAAGCAGGTGCAACCGTTGAAACCATGGAGCGCTACACACCATTACAGGAGGCGTCAGCTCATGGCCACCTGTCGATCTTGCAGGCGTTGTTGAACGCCGGCGCCGACGTGAATCGGAAACTCCGTGGTGACTGGACGGTCTTGATGACCGCGGTATTCCGGGGTCACACCCACGTGGTGCAAGCCTTGCTGGCCAGCGGAGCGGACGTCAATGCGAAATCGGAAAACGGCTTTACGGCCTTGATGGTGGCGGCGTGGAAAGGCCGCACCGCTGCTGTGCGCGCCTTGCTAGCCGGAGGCGCCGATGTGGAGGCGAAAAACGAGCGTGGCCGGACCCCCTTGATGTGGGCGGCCTACGGAGGCCGAGCAGAGGCGCTACGGGCCTTGCTCGACGCCGGGGCCGATGTCAACGCCCACGACGAAGATGGGCAGACAGCCTTGAGCCTTGCGACAAGCAGAGGCCACACTGCCGTCGTTCAATTGCTGGAGAAGGCTGGAGCCAAGAAGGATGCATCCTTCATCCAGCAGATTGCCAATGCACGCTTAATTGAAGTGGCAAAGAGGGGGAACACCGCTGCCGTTCAAGCCTGGCTGGCCAGGGGCGCGGACGTCACCGCGAAAAACGAGCGTGGCCGGACCGCCTTGATGTATGCGGCACTGGACGGCCACATCGAGACCATGCAGGCCCTGCTAGACGCCGGCGCGCACGTCGACACGAAGGACAGCGGAGGCCAGACGGCCTTGATGCGGGCGGCACACGACGCCTTCGAATCGAGGGCTGCCGTGCAGCTTTTGGTGGACCATGGCGCAGACGTCAATGCGAAAGATATGGATGGAGGTTTCGCTCTGGAGCAGGCGGCCGGCATGGGCCACACCGGTAGTGTCGAAGTGTTGCTGGATGCGGGCGCCGACGTCAACGCGAAGACCGAAGATGGCTTGACGGCGCTGATGAGTGCTGCTTTCGACGGCCGTGCCGGTACCGCGCAAGCCTTGCTGGAGGCAGGCAGCCCCGTCGAGGCGAAAGATGTGAATGGACGCACAGCATTGATATTGGCGGCCGGTGCAGGCCGCAGCGATATGGTGGAATTCCTCCTTGCCGCGGGGGCGGACGTGGATGCGAAGGACAACCACGATAAGACGGCTTTGATGGCGGCGGCAGAGAATGGTCACACCGATACTGTGCGTGTCTTGCTGGTAGGGGGCGCCGACGTCAAGGCCCAGGACGAAGACGGCTGGACAGCCTTAAGCCGGGCCGCATTCGAAGGTCATACGGCCATCGTTCAGTTGCTGGAGAAGGCCGGAGCCAGGAAATAACAAAAGGGTCCTCCTAACTCCCCGTGCATGTGAGTGGTTTTGTGTGGCGGCTGTAACTTCCCAGGCTGGCCAATCTGCGCTTCGACCCGCGCTTCCAAGACCTCCTGCGCCGCATGAACTTCCCAGAGTAGTAGGCTCCGCTGTCTTGTGCCGAAATCATGTGGTTTTGGTGCGCCAAAAGGGAATGGTTTTGGCACGGCCTATCGCCATCTCATTGACTTGCCTGCGGGCGGTCTCAACGTCGCCCGGCCACGGTAGCCCACCACCGGCCTGAGGTCATACGGCAGCAGCGGTTTCACTCCCTCCTCCGCCGCATGAACTTCCCGGAGTAGGTGCTGACGCCCGATTCGCTGAATCACTTTGGGCAAAGTCTCTACATTGCTCTACTTTTTGCAGGAACTTTGGGGAATCTGATTCAGTAATTGAGGAGGGGGGTACTGATAGTTTTGAGACGGATTCTATCAGCGAGCTATACTGGGTTGGGGAAAGATTAGAAGGGAGCAGGATATATGCTCAGGAAACGGCGAAAGCGCAAACGTGGACGGCCAGGCCGAAAACCGGCACTCACCGACCAGCAAAAGAGACAGATTCGCAAGATTGCCCAAAGAGAGATTGAAAGAGCTTTCCGTGGGATGCTTGGTAGCATGGGCATTTACCACGGCAGAAGACAACCGTAGCTCTCCACCCTTGCGGGCCTACATTCATTTGCGTTCGGCGGGCTCAATGCCGTGATTGCCGTGAAAACGGTCTAGGATTTTTGGCTTGGCGGAAACTGACGTGGCACAACGACGGTATCGGATCATCCGGAAAAGCAGATAGGAACCAAATGGGGAGTGAACGAAGGGTTGTCATAACCGGGATCGGCGTCGTGAGCCCAAACGGCGTGGGCCGAGAGCAGTTTGCGCAGGCCCTTGCGGCCGGGATTAGTGGGGTCAGGCGGATTTCCCGGTTTGACCCCTCGGAAGGGCGCGTGCACATTGCTGGCGAGGTGGTTGGCCTTCTCGAAAATGGATACATTTCCCCGAAAGACCGTCAGATCGTGGCCCGCACCGTACCTCTTTCCATCGCTGCCAGCGAGGAAGCATTGCAAGATGCAGGACTCAATCCGGCACAAATGGATCTGGAGGCGCGTCGGGGCGTGGGGGTTGTGCTGGGCTCTGGCGGAGGAAGCCACGAATTCACAGAGGAACAGTATCGTCGCTATTACACCGGTCAGCTCAAACGGGTCAGCGTTTATACGGTGCCGTCTTCCACCTGGGGCGCACTGCCGAGCGAACTTTCAATGAAGTTCGGCTTCCGCGGTTTCAGCCATTTGATCTCCACCGGGTGCACTTCCTCGACTGATGCGCTCGGCTACGCCTTTCAGAACATTCGCTGCAGAGTCACGGACACAGTTCTCGCCGGCGGAGCAGATGCGCCCCTGGCTCCCCTGATCCTCCGAGCTTTTGAGATGATGCGAGTATTGACCAGCTCATGGAATCACGCACCGGGGCGCGCGTCGCGCCCGTTCTCCCGCGACCGCGATGGGTTCGTGATTGCGGAAGGAAGCTGGATGTTTGTCCTAGAGGAGCTGGAGCACGCCCGGACGCGCGGCGCAAAGATTTATGCCGAGATCAAAGGTTATGGCTCGACTTGCGATGCCTACCATCGGGTACGCCTTGACGGGTCGGGCGAAGAACCGGCGCGGGCGATGCGCCTAGCGCTCGAGCAGGCCGGAAAGAGGCCTGAGCAAGTTGATTACGTCAGTCTGCATGGGACATCCACGGTATTGAACGACCGTATTGAGACACGCGCGCTCAAGCTATGCTTGGGCAAGCACGGATACAGAATTCCGATGTCGGCACTGAAATCGCTCATCGGCCACCCACAGGGGGCATGTGGCGCGGCTGGCGTGGCCGCAACGGTGTTGGCGATGCGCGATGGCGTCCTCTCTCCGACTATCAACCTCGATGAGGCGGACCCCGAATGCGACCTCGACTATGTGCCAGAGATTGGCCGTCACCGGAAGGTTCAGACGGCGCTGTGCAACTGCATCGGTTTCGGCTCCAAAAATTCTGCGCTCGTAATCGAGAAATATCCGACCGCGGACGATGGCTGATGTTTATGCCGACGAAAACAGGTCACGAAGAGGAGTTGCTCGAACGGCCGGATTTGCTTGAGGCACACGTCCGCGGCAATCTAGCGCACTTACGCTACATCAACTGCTACCTCGGCGGTATCCGGGTGATCCGGAACTTCCTTGGATTCCGGTGCTTCACCGTCAGCCGTCATTTCCCTTATCGTCTCTCCTTGCACGTCCAGAAGGCTCGATCCCGAAGATAAGATCGTGGAATTCGACGTGGCCATCATCGGCGGGGGACCGGCAGGATCGAGCGCAGCGATTCGTCTGCGGCAGCGCGGCTTCCGCGTGCTTCTCATCGAAAAAGATCGTTTTCCACGGGACAAAGTCTGCGGCGAATTCCTTTCGCCAGAAGTGTACAGTCTCATGGCCGAACTTGGGCTGGAGTCAGAACTACTCGATGCCACGCCTGCCCGGCTACATCTGGTTCATCTCCATCTCTATGGTGAGTCCTCGCTCGATATTGCGCTTTCCAGACCGGCACTCGGGCTGAGTCGTGCGGTGCTGGATTACTTACTCTTGCGCCGTGCTGCCCAACTAGGCGCAGAGGTTCTTCAGCAAACAACAGCAGATTCGGTTTATCAGAGACCGTCCGGCGAATTTTCCATTGTTTGCCGACGAAACGGCGAGCGGAAAACGGCGTTGGCACGGGCTGTGATCTGCGCCGCTGGACGATGGAGTCGTTGGAGTCCGCAAGTTCTTGTGAAACCTACTCGCCGCGCGCGAGCCCGGATGGCTTACGGTTTCAAGGCTCACTATGAGTCAAGCGTCGCCGCAGCGAACACACTCGACCTACACTTTTTCCCTGGCGGGTATTGCGGAGTCTCGCATGTGGAAGGAGGCCGTGCGAATGTTTGCTGCCTGATCGAAAAGCTCGTTCTTAAGGAGGATGTGACGGCTGGTGATGACCCGAGCTCAATCATCCTCCGGCAGCCTTCCTTGGCAGCTCAACTGCTGGGCGCCACGCGCGTCCCGGAATTCTTATTCACCGGCCCGTTGATTTTCAGTGCACCAAAACCCGTTTACGATTCCATGTGTATGATTGGCGATAGCGCCGCTTTCATAGACCCATTCTGCGGCGATGGCATCTCGATCGCCATGTACTCGGGTTTGCTTGCTGCGCGGGCCCTTGAACCCACGCTCTTGGGCGAGTGCTCACTCGACAGAGCGCTCGGCGAATACGCTCGAGCGTACCGCCGGGCTTTTTGCAGGCTGTTTTGGTGGTCGGCCTTGCTGAGGAATTTGGCGGGTCCAAGTCGAGCGGCCCGCTGGGCAGCGGGTATCGTCAGAGAAAACGATTGGCTGGGCCAACAATTGTTCCGACGCACTCGCCCCAGTGCAGTGCGAACAGCCGGGCTGGGCTTGGATGACTCATTGGCTGGCCGGCACCATCCCGGTATCTAGTATTGCGCGCAACGAAGACTCACTAGTGTTCAACCCTTTAGGAAACACCGGGATTCAAAAGCAAGCAATTTCATGTTGAACTCATTCTTCCTCTCTAATCAACGCTACTACTTTGAAATAGCCAAGGGAAAATTGACCTGACCGGGGATTTTTGTACCAGCGGGCGCCCGCGGGTGGCCGTGGACACCGCCGAGATTGCCCGCCTCCGCGCCCAGGGCGCTTCCTGGGCGAAGATCGGGGAGGAACTAGGGGTCACACGCGGAGTCATCCGTCCGCCGAGCGGCTCCTAGGCCCGACAAAAACCGTGCTGCATAGACTCCTGTAAGTCCTTAGATCGTGCGTAGATTACGCCGGCGCGCACAGGTACCAATACCGGTACCGGTACTTACTCCATGGGCCGCTACCCCATGACCGAGCCTGCTCAAAAAGGAATTATTCTTCCGGCTTGGGACTGCGGATGGCCATGGGTGTAGGTGGGTGTATTTGGGTGGTACCACTAGTGGGTCAAGGTACTGTACAGTACTTTACTTACGCGCTGCTCCTGCTATCTGCACTGCTGGAACGCCAAAAGGAAATGGTTTTGGCACAGCGCGCGTTGACTTGCCTGCGGGCGGGGGGCTAGGATGGAGGGCAACGAAGGGGTGGCGTATGTGGGGAGCGGGTGAAAGCATAATAACCGAAGGGAATAGAAGATTCTGGCCCGCTGCCGTGGGCTCTTTCTATCCCCTTTCCATAGGCGCTTAGAGGGGTCGGATGTTGGCGATCGAAGACAAGTATGATTGGGTCCGGCAGCTGATTCTGCTTGGGAAGGAGCG
>JALLOH010000399.1 GCA_027717655.1 Acidobacteriia bacterium AH_259_A11_L15 | reverse complement strand
GATACGGTTTTGCCGATTCGGATTCGGGAAAGCTTTGCGGCCCTGCACTGGAGGGCGGCTCAGTTCTGCCATCGGCAAAAATCAGGGAAACTCCGGCAGAAAGGCGGCAGGCGACGGAACTGACTCTGACCTGTGCAGGGATTCCCTGCGCGAACCCCCTTGCCCGGTGCCCCTATATTTGCCTTGATTCTACTCCCGGAAATGGGAAGAAACAAGCAAAAGAAGGAAATGGCGTCCCCGGCGGGATTTGAACCACGCGTTTCCCCATACAGGATGGGGTGTCCTGGGCCAAAACTAGACGACGGGGACAGGAAAAGTGTAGAGGGGCGGGGAAGAGAGTGTCAATGCAGCATCGGGTTGCTCACTCGGGGCTGCGCTGGCGCTCCAGGGCTTCCAGGCGGGCGGCCAGCCGGGGCAGGCGGGCCAGGTAGGGATAGAACTTCTTGAACTCGTCCAGGGGGCGGGCAGGCGTGCCCCAGACGGTTTGCCCGCGGCGAACCACCTTGCCCGGCAGAATAC
>JALLOH010000398.1 GCA_027717655.1 Acidobacteriia bacterium AH_259_A11_L15 | reverse complement strand
ACGCTGGCTCATTGCTTCATGAGCAGCTCACGAATCGTCGCATAATCCCCCTCATAAGCCCCAGTAGTGAAAAAGCGTATTTGTCCTTGCAGTATAGGGAGCACATCATCAGCAACTCGCCATTGCATCGGTTCTAGATGGTTGTGAAATACCGTTTGAAGAGAATCCAAGCGCAAAAGGCTGTCTCTATCTAAAGGCCCACCTGCCGCGGGCAAGAAGATAAAGTGTGGAAATTCCAACTTCCGAACCCGGTCTAGAAACGACTTAGCGAATTTTGCCTTTCCAAGAGGATCGACTACTCCGAAGCATGGGGCAACAAGGCACAGATGTCTCTCAATTCGTCCCCCTCTTGGGAGCGAACGTTCGCGGGTAGGCGGAGGATCTGGAACGATCAAGATCACGGGCCTCTTCTTGGCCGTCACAACAGGAAACTCTTCATAGGCTTCCAGCTTCGGAGACTGAAGCGGGGTTTGCCTTCGAAACGCATCAGCACCGGCAGAGACTATTTCGAAGTTTTTAGCG
>JALLOH010000397.1 GCA_027717655.1 Acidobacteriia bacterium AH_259_A11_L15 | reverse complement strand
ATCACGGTACCGAGAACGGCTCCGGCGATGCCGCTCGCTATGGCCATTGCCAGTACGCGAACTCTCGGGTCCAATGCACGCACTTCCATGACCACCCTCCTACAACCGCGCCGTTAAGCGTCCCACACAATTCTATTCCATTCCTGGGGGAAGGCGAGGGGCGTGCACAAGCTCCCCGTCGCGTCCAAGAGGTCCAAGAGCGCATCGAATGGGCCGGCTCAGAACCGCGCCACCCGTGAACCGGGGGAGTTGGGAGCCTACGAGGTGTCGGGCGGCGGGCCGCCGGAGAGGTACTCCCTCGGACCCCGAACTGTACCGTGGCTCTCGATAAGCGAGAGCCAGTCAGACCAGTATAGCTGTTGAACCGCTAGTCGCCGGTTCTGTCTCAGGAGTCTATAAGCGAGAAACACATAAGCTAGCGTGAGGATCGCTAGCAGCAGGTTACTGTAGCGATTGAGTATGTCGATCAATTTAGCCAATTGATCCCCCATAGGTCAGCCCTGTAGTGCTCCCCTCTAAAAC
>JALLOH010000396.1 GCA_027717655.1 Acidobacteriia bacterium AH_259_A11_L15 | reverse complement strand
CGGGCCACGGCGGCGACGTTGTTGTCCGAAGCGCGGCTGACTTCTTCCAGAGCCGCCACGGCGGCATCCTTGTCATCCAATTGCCACAGGCAGAGGGCCTGGTACTGGCGGGCAAGTTGCCCCGACTGGGTGCCCGGATAGTCCTGGTAGACGCCGGCGAACTCCTCCCGCGCCGCCTGGTACTTTTCTTCCTCACTGGAGAAGATCTTCTCCGGGCCCAGGCCGGGGAGGGGCGGCAAGCCGGCCTGGACGGGAGCCGCGAAGGTGATCAAGGCCTGTCCCAGGGCGGCGCTGGCTTTGGCTTCCTGCTTCTTGGAGTACCAGTAGTAGCCACCCGCCGAGCCGCCGGCCAAAACCAGCACCAGCAGGGCGGTGAGGAGCGAGCGGCCGTGGCGCTCCAGGTAGTCGAGCGCCTGGTCGACCGTGTCGACGAATTCGTCCTGCTTCAGTTCCTGCCGGCTGATGCGGGCCATGGGGAGTCAGCTCACGTTCCGTCGAAAGCCCAAAGAAGCGATGCTAGCA
>JALLOH010000395.1 GCA_027717655.1 Acidobacteriia bacterium AH_259_A11_L15 | reverse complement strand
TCCCCGTGGGGTTGAAGGACTCGTCCTTCAAGTAGAGGCGCTGGCAGCCCTGCGCCCGGCCCAGATTCGCCAGCAGCAGCAGCGGCGTTCCACCCTCCCCCAGCGTGACGGCCTCGCCGGCCTTCCCCGGCAAGACTTCGTGGCATCGCCACAGGTCGCGTCGCCTCGCGGTCAGGCTCTCCCGCGTCAGCGTCCTTCCCGCCCGCCCCAGGTCGTAGCGGGCCAGCAGCGGCCCGCCGCACCGGCAAAGGTTCTGCAAGCAATCCGCCCGATGGGTCCCGTGGCAGCGAGCACATTCCAAGTGTGTAAGCGCGGAGTCGGCCATAAGCGCGGAGGAACGCGCAGTCTAGCAAACGCTCCCACCCCCGGACAAGGGAGGCAGAAATGCGCGTGCTAGAATGGCCAGGGAATGAAGAACCGCATCCGCCTGCTGGCGATCGACATCGACGGCACCCTGCTCGACACCCGGTTTCAACTCTCCCAGGCCAACCGCCAGGCGGTCCTCGCCGCACGAGAAGCGGGAG
>JALLOH010000394.1 GCA_027717655.1 Acidobacteriia bacterium AH_259_A11_L15 | reverse complement strand
CCTCCGGTTTATCAAGCAGGCACAAGCGCTGGGCTTCTCCCTGGAGGAGATCAAGGAGATTTTGCGGCTCAAGTACGGCGGCCGCTCTCCCTGCGACTGCGTGCGCGGCCTCTTGGAGGAAAAGTTGCGGCGCGTGGAGCAGGAAATGGCCGCCTTGCAGCGCTTTCGGCAGGAGTTGAAACGAGTGCTGGCGCGGTCGCGGACGCTCCCTCGCTTGCCCCACCGCGCCAGCGCCATCTGTCCCATCATTCAGATCCAGCCCATCGCTTCTGCGAAAAAGGAAAGGAGGTGAGACGCTATGGCTTTCAAGCAAGGTGACGTTTACCAGTGCCCGGACCCCAATTGTGGCTGCGAGGCCACGGTGACGAAGTCGGGCACAGGCGGGCCGGACGAACCGCCCCGCTGCTGCTGCGGCAAGCCCATGGTGAAAAAGTAGGGTGCACGGGCCGCGGCACCGCGCTCGCGGACGGCCCGACGGCGGCGGGGTGTCAAGGGAAGTGAACCGGAACCGCCCGGATCGGAGC
>JALLOH010000393.1 GCA_027717655.1 Acidobacteriia bacterium AH_259_A11_L15 | reverse complement strand
AAGGAGGGTTTTCCCGTGGCATCCTTTGTGCGCACCTTTGGGTCGTTCCGTTGGCTCCTCGGTTTTCTTTTCGTTCTTGCCCTTATGAACCTGGCGGCTCCAGCCTACGCCCAAACTATAGCGACAGGACAGATTGAAGGCGTCGTTAAAGATCCCACCGGAGCCGTGATTCCGGGTGTGCGGGTGGTAGTGCGCAACCTAGCTACCAGCGCTGAGCGCGAACTGTTCACCAATGAGGTGGGACGGTATCGCGCCGTGAACCTCGCTCCGGGCGAGTACGAGCTCACCGTGGAGCAATCCGGTTTCGCCACCGTAAAGCGTGGAGGCATCGTTGTGGAAGTCGGCTCTACCGCCACGGTCAACGTCACCCTGGAGGTGGCGGCGGCAGGCGAGATCATCACCGTCACCGAAGGCGCAGCTATCATTGAGCCTGAACGGACCGAATACACGGCCATCGTCTCTGAACTTTCGGTGGCCAACCTCCCCATCAACGGGCGCCGCTGGGACCGCTTCATGCTCCTGACC
>JALLOH010000392.1 GCA_027717655.1 Acidobacteriia bacterium AH_259_A11_L15 | reverse complement strand
GTCAAGATCCGGGTGATCCTTGTTGACGCCAGTATCCACGACCAGCAGCTTGACACCCCAACCTCCCGCTGAGGAGCCGGAAAGCAGCAGAGTCTGGTACTCGCGCTGGTCCTGGGGCGCGCACTCCCGACCCGGCGGCGGTTCTGGCGGCGGTGCCTCACCGCAGTCGGCGGGACAGGTCTTGGATTCATTCCCCTGGCATACGCCGTCTCCGCACACCGGCTTGCCCAGCGGAGTGGCCCGCTTCTGCAGCGCCCCATAACGCTGCTGCTGGGTCAACGGATAGACTCGCGGGACCGCTTCAACGCGCCCGCCGAGGCGCTCAACCGCCTCGATCTGTCCACGGGTGAGTTCGGCGGAAAAGATCAGCTCGTTGCCCGGCGAAATGAACTCATGCCGCAGGTCCCGCGCGCTGATGATCGCGATGAGGGCCTGTTTGTGAGCAGCGTCCCGAGCATTGACGAAAACCCGCCGCTTAGGAGACTGTACGCTGGCAGGTATCGCCGAAGCGAGTGCGACCCCTACC
>JALLOH010000391.1 GCA_027717655.1 Acidobacteriia bacterium AH_259_A11_L15 | reverse complement strand
GTCGGTTCGCAATTCGGCGGCGCTCTGATAGCGCAAGTCGCGGCCTTTCTCCAATGCCTTGTTGATAATCTCTTCCAGTTTGAGCGGCAGTTCAGGATTCAGACGCCCCAGCGGCGTGGGCGCCCGGTTTAGTATGGCCTCAAAGATGACCGCCGTGGTGTTGCCGGAGAACGCTTGCCGGCCCGTGGCCATCTCGTAAAGCACGGCGCCGAAGGAGAACAGGTCGGTCCGGCCATCCACTTCTTCCCCGCGCGCCTGCTCGGGTGACATATAAGCCACCGTGCCCAGGGCCACGCCCGGGCTGGTCAAATGCTCGTCGGCAGCGACAGTCGGCTCGGCAGAGACGCTCACCGCTTCCGCCACCCGTTTCGGCTGCGGCGCCAGCTTGGCCAGCCCGAAGTCCAGCACCTTGGTCTGGCCCCGCTGGGTAGCAAATAGGTTCGCCGACTTGATGTCCCGATGCACGATCCCTTTCGCGTGGGCAGCAGCGATCGCAGCGAAGTTATGTGTCGTCGTATGGTCTAGCGT
>JALLOH010000390.1 GCA_027717655.1 Acidobacteriia bacterium AH_259_A11_L15 | reverse complement strand
AGGCAGAACCAAGCTAAGCGATTGAACAACATGGCCATCCACTCTTAGATTCTCAATCTGGAAACCGCGGGTTCGATTCCCGGTACCCGTACCAACCACCTGCTCATTGCTCTTGCCGCCCGGTCTAGTCGCTTTTGGCGGCAGGAGCGAGCGAGTCGAAAAACTTCTCCAGAACAAGCAGCTGGGAAACCTCATCTATCGGAATGCCCGGCAACCAACCGTCACTGGTTTGCAGATGCAGGCGCCCTTCTTCCACGCGATAGTCAAAGACACCAGGGAACGGGTACTCGATCCCATCCACCCGCCAGCCCCGCTGGCGCTGCACCTGGATGCGCTTGAAGTCCACGACTTCGTTGTTGTTGAACCGCTCGACGGCCTTCTCGTAGAGGGGACCGGTGGAGTAGTCCAACACATCCTGCAACAGCCGATCGATTCCCTTAACTTCGTTGCCCAAGGAAATCTTCTGTCCGGCGGCGTTAATAAGAGTAAGGCTGTGCTCTCGTCCCAGTTCAGCGCGGGTAAGTGCAC
>JALLOH010000038.1 GCA_027717655.1 Acidobacteriia bacterium AH_259_A11_L15 | reverse complement strand
CGCCCAAGATTCAACAGGTTGCGAAGAACGGTTGGCGAAGGCCTTTGGAACAACATGAGGCGGAGCTAAACATCCAGGTAGACGGTGGCCACCCAGGCGCCGTGTTTCTCCTCGACGGCGAGTTGGTGGTAGGTGACGGCCTTGATGTAAGTCCGGGCCCGGTGGCGTTCGGGGTCGAACTTTTCCCCGTGGCCGCGCCCGCGCACTTCCAACTGTGGCGAAGTGCCGCCCGCTTTCGTCGGTTCCACCCGTTCCACCGAAAAGCGCTTGAACACCCAGCCCTCGGCGTCGGTGAGAAAGAGTAGCTCGCTCAGCCAAGAGTAGAGCAGGTCTTCGAGGGAGGCGGCCCGCACGCGCAGCTCGATGCTCTGCCGCGCCCGCACCGTTTCCAGCTTCCAGCCGTAGTCGCACAAGGCTAGCGCGGCCGCCGCGAACAGCTCTTCCAGCGAGTTCCCGCGGGCGAGGAAGCCGACGTCGGCGGGATGGTCGAGGAACTCGAACGGCCGGGACGGCCGGGCCACCTTTCTGGGCGTGGGCTTTGTTTTCGGCTGGCGCGAAGTGCCTTTGCCGCGCCGCCCCTTGAGCTTGTTCATTGTTAGTTAGTGACCTCAGCGGCTAAAGCCATTGAGGTAGCTTCATTGTTTTCAGCCGGGCTGAAGCCCGGCCCCGACATTTCTGCCTCCACTAGACGGACCTGATGAGTCCGGGGAGGGAGTCGATCAGGCGTTGCAGGCGGCTGACTACGGTGGCCTGGCCCAGCAGCTCCATGGTCTCGAACAGCGGCGGTGCCACCCCCTGCCCGGTCAGGCCGACGCGGCTGGCGTTGATGAGCAGGGCGGCCTTGACCCCGGCGCGTTCCGCCACCCCCCGCACCGCTTTTTCAATCTCGTCGTGTGACCACTCTTTCAAGCCCGCCAACTCTTCCCGCAGCGTCGGCAGCAACTCGGCGAGGCGCTCGTGCTGGAGGAACTTCTGGATGGCGGCCTGGTCGTAGTCGAACTGGTCGGTGAAGAAGGCGCGCGCCCAGCGGGAGAAGTCGGTGAGCAGGTGGACGCGCGGGCGCAGCAGGTCGACCGCGCGCGCGAACCAGTCGCGCCCGGCCCCGCCCCACTCCGCCTGCCACAGGCCGCGGCGGCGCAACTCCTGCTCGACATAGGGCAGGATTTCTTCCAGCGGCTGGTGGCGCAGGTATCCGGCGTTGAACCACTCCAGCTTGGAGTGGTCAAAGACAGCGTTGGTGCGGCTGACCTGCTGGAGGGAGAAGCGGCGAATCAACTCCCGGGTGGGCATTCTCTCGGTGTCGTCGCCGGGCGACCAGCCCAAGAGGGCCAGGAAGTTGCGGAAGGCTTCGGGGAGGAAGCCGTCGTCGCGGTAGGCGGTGACGGAAGTGGCCCCGTGGCGCTTGGAGAGCCGGGTGCGGTCCGGGCCCAGGATGAGCGGCACGTGGGCGAAGAGCGGAGCCGGCCGCTCCAGCGCCTGGTAAAGGAGAATCTGCTTGGGGGTGTTGGAGAGGTGGTCGGCGCCGCGGATGACGTGGGTGATGCGCATCTCCAGGTCGTCGGCCACCACCCCCAGGTGGTAGGTGGGCAGGGCGTCGCTGCGCAGCAGGACGAAGTCTTCGATCTCCTCGTGGGCCACCGCCACGCGCCCGTAGACCAGGTCCTCGAAAGCGGTCTGGCCGCCTTCGGGCACCCGGAAGCGCAGGGCGTGCGGCTGGTCTTGGCGCGCGGCGGCTTCCTGGGGCGAGAGCCGGCGGCAGCGCCCGTCGTATTTCCAAGGCTTGCCGCGTTTCTCGGCGGCCTGGCGCCGCTGCTCGAGCTCCTCCGGGGGGCAGAAGCAGGGGTAGGCGTGGCCGCTCTGGCGGAGCTGCTGCGCCAGGGCCCGGTAACTCTCCAGCCGCTGCGACTGGAAGTAGGGGCCTTCGTCCCAGTCCAACTCGAGCCACTTCAGCGCCTCGAGCACGGCTTCGGTCAGCTCGGGCCGGGAGCGGTCCACGTCCGTGTCCTCGATGCGCAGGATGAACGTGCCGCCTTGCCGGCGGGCGAACAGCCAGTTGAACAGGGCGGTCCGCGCCCCGCCTACGTGGAGGTAGCCGGTGGGGGAAGGAGCGAAGCGAACCCGGAAGTCAGCCATAGTCGCGCTCGCAGCTCATCATACGCGAACGGTCGCCGCCTGCCAACTTGCGCCAGTAGTAGGAAACCGCTAGACTTGACCTCATATGCACGCGGCCGTTCCCCTATTGGGGCAGGTGAAGACCCGCAAACCGCGACTGACGGCTAAAGCGAGGCGAGGGTGTTGATGTCGGAGGTACAGCTCGCGATGTTGCCGCTGGCCCTGCGCACGCTGCTGGCCGCCCTCTTCCTCTACATTTACCGGCGCAAGCGGGAACCCTACCTGTTGCTTTGGGCCGTGGGCTGGACGCTGCTGGCCCTGCAGTATCTGGTCCGCTGGCTCTGGCTGACCCCCGGCGAGTCGGCCCCCCTGCCGCAAGGCGTGGAATCGCTTCTGCTGGTGTTCGGCCTCCTGGTCTTTCTGGATTCGGCCCGGGTCTTCTCTCGCGGCGAGGGTACGCTCCTGGCCACGACGCTGCTGGGCCCGCTCTTCTTGGCTTGGGTGGGGTTGCGGGCTTCCGTGGGGGGTGTGTTTGCCGCCATACCGCTGGAGGTGGGCGTTGGTTTCCTGGGGTTGATGACCGCGGGGCTGTATTGGCGGGAAGGCCGACGGCGAGAGTTCAGCGGAGGAGTGTTGCTCTCCCTGGCCTTTCTCTTTTGGGGTTTGGCGCTGGTGGTCGCGCCGTTCGTCGGCTCCCTGGCCCCGCTCCAGTCGCCCTTCGCAGTCTTCTTGTTCAACCTTCCCCGGCAGTTGGTCGCCTTCGGGATGCTCATTGTGCTCTACGAGGAAGAGAAGCGCGTTATGGAGCGACACATGCTGGGCCTGGCCGGGTTGAACCTGATCACCAGCACCGCCGCCCACGACGCCACCGTGCAGGAGATGCTCGGCCACACCCTGGAACGGCTGCTGGGGGCGCTGCGAGTTCCCGCCGGCACCGTCGCCATTCGCCTGGAGGAGGACGACTCCTTTCGCTGTATTCACCGGGGCGCCGAGGGAGTCTTCCTGCGTGAGTTGGAGACCCTGGGTCTGATTCCCTTTCTCCATCGCATGGTGGCCCGCCTGGGTGGCCTGATCGTCTTGCCGGAAGTGAACGCCCCGGCCACCCCGGCGGCCTTCGTCCAGGACGAGGAGTTCGTCCGCGTGGCCCGGCAGGCGCGCGCCGAGGGCGTCCGGCTCCTGGTGGGGGTGAACCTGCGCGCCAAGAGCGGCGACAGCGGCCTGCTGTTGCTGGCCTTGCCCGAGTCCCGCCGCTTCACCCCGGCCGAGCTCCGCCTGCTGCTCGGCCTGGGCGGCCAGATCGGCATGGCGGTGGAGAACTTCCGCCTGATGCAGCAAAGCGCGCGCCGCTCCGACGAGCTGCGCCTGCTGAACGAGATCGGGCGCACGCTGAGCTCCTCGCGCAACTTCGATGAACTCCTCGAGCGCATGCACACCGAGATGCAAAAGCTCCTCGACGTCAGCAACTTCTACATCGCCCTCTATGACCCCCTGAAAGAGGAAGTCAGCTTCGAACTCGAGGTCAAGGGCGGCTCCTTCCTCCCCAAGCGACGCCGCCGCGTCCGCAACGGCCTGACCGAATACATCCTGCGCCACAAGGAGCCGTTGCTCATCCGGGAAGACTTTACCGGGGTGATGACCCGCCTGGGCGTCGAGCCGGGCCGCACGGCCAAATCCTTCTGCGCGGTCCCCATCTTGCTGCACGGGGAAGCCCTGGGCGTGATCGGCATCGTCAGCTATACCCAGGAGCACGTCTTCGACGAGGAGCACATTGAAGTCCTCACCATCCTGGCGGCGCAGGCGGCCGTGGCCATGGAGAACGCCCGCCTCTTCGCCGAAGAGCAGCGGCGCGCCCGGCAACTCGCCCTGCTGAACAACGTTTCCCGCAAGGCCATCTCCACCTTCAACCCCGAGGAGATGCTCACCGCCATCGCCGCCGAAATCCACGCCAGCCTCCCCTACGACCACCTCGGCCTGGGGGTGCTCGACTACGCCATCCGCGAGGTGGTGATCCAGGCCGAGGCCGGCCACGGCGCCCAGGGGCTGAACCGCCGCATCAAGCTGGGCGAAGGCTGCATCGGCCAGGTGGCCATGACCGCCACCAGCTGCCAAATCGACAACCTGGCCGAGTTTCCCAACCCGGGCGATTGCCAGCCCATCCTGCCCGACGCCCAGTCGCTGCTGGTCTTGCCCATCGTCTACGCCGACCAGTTGCTGGGCGTCTTGAACGTGGAGTCGCGCAAGCCCCGCGCCTTCCGGGAAGAAGACGTGCTCCTGCTGCGCACTCTGGCTGACCAGATCGCCAGCGCCCTGCACAACGCCTTTGTCTTCCAGAGGACTCAGGAGCAGGCCATCACCGACGGCCTCACCGGGGTCAAGACCCATCGCTTCTTTATGGAAGCCCTCAACGGCGAGTGGCGCCGCGCCACCCGCGTGGATCGCAGCTTCTCGCTGCTCTTGCTCGACCTGGACAAGTTCAAGTTCGTCAACGACTACTTCGGCCATCTGGAAGGCGACATGGTCTTGCAACGGGTGGGGCGCCTCCTGGACCAGAACGTGCGCCGCTCGGACGTGGTGGCCCGCTATGGCGGCGACGAGTTCGTGGTGCTGATGCCGGAAACCAACTCCGAGCAGGCCTACCGGCTGGCCGACAAGCTCCGGGAGTGGCTGGCGGCCGACCCCCTGCTGCGGGAGAAGAAGATCACCGCCTCCGTCGGCATCGCCAGCTACCCCCAACACGCCCATACCCCGCCGGAGCTCATCCAGATCGCCGACGCCAGCATGTACCTCTCCAAGCACCAGGGCGGCAACATGATCGTCAGCGCTGACCACTACAAGCTCAGCGAGCAGAAGCAGTGGCAGCGCAACGTCCTGGAAGCCTACCTGGGCGTCACCATCAAGCGCTTGTTCGCCACCGGCCCCGAGGCTTTCGAGGAGGTCTACCACCGCTTGGAGCAGGTCATCGATTCCCTGGGCGTGCCCGGGGAATGGCAGGAGCTGCCGGCCCCCGTTCTGGAAACCGTCACCGCGCTCGCCTTCGCCATCGACGCCAAGGACCACTACACCCAGGGCCACTCCCAGAACGTCGCCCGCCTCTGCACCACCGTGGCCCGCCACCTGAACCTGACCGAGAAGGAGACCGAAGAGATCCGCTTGGCCGCCGTCCTCCACGACGTGGGCAAGATCGGCATCCCCGAGCGCATCCTCAACAAGCCCGCCGGCCTGGACGCCGACGAATTCGAGATCATGAAAGAGCACGCCATGCTGGGGGCGAAGATCCTGGAGCCGCTCCAGTCCATCCAGAACATCCAGAAGATCGTCCGCCACCACCACGAGCGCTGGGACGGCAGCGGCTACCCGGAAGGCTTGGCGGGGGAGGACATCCCCCTGGCCTCCCGCCTCATCGCCATCGCCGACGCCTACGACACCATGACCACCGAGCGCACCTACAAGCGCTCTCGCAGCCGCGTGGAGGCGACGGAGGAGCTCCGCCGCTGCGCCGGCAGCCAGTTCGACCCCAAGCTGATTGAGGTCTTCGTGCGCACTATCCCCAGGGAAGCCTCCGCCGAAGTCAACGAAGTGAAGTACCCCAGCGCCTGATTCGTTCCTTCCTTCGGGGCCCCAGAATTTTTTTCAGGAGGCGACAATGCTGCAGGGCACGGTCACTTGGACGAGCGGCGAGCAATTCCGGGCGGTGGGCCCCAGCGGCCACGCCCTGGTGATGGATGGCGACCGGGAGCGCAATACCGGCCCCGGGCCGATGGAGCTGCTCCTGCTGGCGCTGGGCGGCTGCACCGGCGCTGATGTCGTCACCATCCTGCGCAAGAAGCGCCAGCCGTTGACGGCCCTGGAAATCCGCGTGGAAGGCGAGCGCGCCCCGGAGCCGCCCACCGTCTGGACCCACTTGAAGGTGCACTACCGCCTGGTGGGCAAGGGCCTCGACCCCAAAGCGGTCGAGCACGCCATCGAGCTCTCCCGCACCAAGTACTGCTCGGTGGCCGCCACCCTGGGCCGCACCGCCCGGATCGAGTGGTCCCACACAATCGAAGAACCGTAGCGCCGTTCTTTCTTGTCATTCTGAGCGAAGCGAAGAATCTCGACTGCAGAACAAGCGACGCTGAGATTCTTCGCCTGCCCTGAGCGCAGCCGAAGGGTCGTCCCCTGGGCTCCTCAGAATGACATGTGTGCAAACGGTTGCTTTTCCCCGCCGCCGCCCGTAGAATCGGCGCTTTCATGGCTGCCTCGGGCTCAATAGCTCCTTGCGGTTCCCAACCGTGTCCAACCCAGCGGTTCCTGCCGCGGGGTCTCGGTGGCCGGGGCCACCGGGTGGGACCGGGCGAGAGTTGAGCTGAGGTTGAGTTCCACACCCAAGCGGTAGGCATAAGGAGAGCAAATGCCGCGGCTGCCCGCCAAGCTCACCGGCGTCGCTCGCTACCTTCCCCCGCGCCTGCTCACCAACGCCGATTTGGAAAAGATGGTGGACACCACCAGCGAGTGGATCTTCGAGCGCACCGGCATCCACCAGCGCCACATCGTGGACAAGGGCGTGGCCAGCTCCCACCTGGCCACCGAGGCCGCCCGGCAGCTCCTGGAGGAGAAGAAAGTTTCACCCGACGAGATCGATATGATCGTCGTGGCCACCGTCACCCCGGATATGTTCTTTCCCTCCACCGCCTGCCTGGTGCAGAACAACCTGAAATGCCGGCGCGCCTGGGGGTTCGACCTGGTGGCCGCCTGCTCGGGCTTCGTCTATGCCCTCACGGTGGCCGCGCAGTTCGTGGCCGCCGGCTCCCACAAGAAGGCCCTGGTCATCGGCGCCGATGTGATGACCTCCATCCTGAATTTTGAGGACCGCGCCACCTGCGTGCTCTTCGGCGACGGCGCCGGGGCGGTCTTGGTCGAGCCCTGCCAGCCCGGGGAAGAGGGCATCCTCGACTTCCACCACGACATCGACGGCTCCGGCGGCTGCTTCCTCTATATGCCCGCCGGCGGCAGCCTGAACCCCGCCTCCCACGAAACCGTCGACAAGAAAATGCACACCGTCCACCAGGAAGGCCGCGAGGTCTTCAAGTACGCTGTGCGCCGCATGGTGGAAGTCCCCAAGCTTTTGCTGGAGCGCAACGGTTTCTCCGCCAACGACCTCAAGCTGCTCGTCCCCCACCAGGCCAACCAGCGCATCATCAAGGCCACCGCCAACCGCCTGGGCCTGGAGGATTCCCGCGTGGTGCTCAACATCGACAAGTACGGCAACACCACCGCCGGCACCATCCCCATTGCCCTGGTGGATGCGCTCAATGAGGGCCGGCTGAAGAAAGACGACCTGGTGATGCTGCTGGCCGTCGGCGCCGGCTACACCACCGGCGCCCTCCTCCTCCGCTGGGCCTACTAGCACCCCTGCAGTAGGACAGACATTTCTGTCTGTCCAAATTGTGCTTTCGCTCCAATCCCTCGGGTGCGGTCCCGCCTTTCAACGATGGGTCGCCTTTGTAGGTCTTGGTGAGAGCTGGCGGAGGGGGCGGGATTCGCCTGTCCTGAGCCTGCCGAAGGAAACCCGCGAGACCGGTTTTAGCCGGTGCAATCCCCCTTAGCGGCACACATAACACATATAAAGCTGGCGGAGGGGGCGGGATTCGAACCCGCGAGACCGGTTTTAGCCAGTCTAACTGCTTAGCAGGCAGCCCTGTTCGGCCACTCCAGCACCCCTCCGCACCGCAAGAAGTCTCAGCCGCCTGCCGACTGCTCTGCACTCGCATTATACACGCCTGCATTCGGCGTGCGAAGAACGAGCCGCGGGTACTCCCGCTTTGCGGCAGAACCCGCGCTACCTTTCCAAAACGGAGGTTGGTAGCGCAGGTTGCGAGACGCGAAGCGGCGAGCTACCTGCGGTCTTGCGCAGAAACATCTCTCACCGCAGAGGCGCAGAGGACGCAGAGCTATTCGGAAGAATCTTTAGTAGAAGAGGTATTTGCGCCAGCGCTCTTCGGCGCGGCCCAGCAGCCGCATCAAGTGGCGGTTGGTGTGCAGGTTGTAGGGCCGGGGCCGGCGGATGAGCGTCAGCCCGGCCTCCTCCGGGGTCTGGTCGCCCTTGATGTTGTTGCAGCGGTGGCAGGAGGCCACCAGGTTATCCCAGGAGGTGGTGCCGCCCTTCGAGCGCGGAATGACGTGGTCGAGCGTCAGCTCGCTCGAAGGGAACACCTCGCCGCAATACTGGCAGCTGTTGCGGTCGCGCAGCAGGATGTTCCGCCGGGAGAGCGCCCGGCTCTGGAAGGGAATGCGCCGGTACTCGAGCAGCCGGATGACCGAGGGCACCTGCAGGCTCAAGTAGGCCGAGTGAATCACCGCGTGGTTTTCCTCCTCGGTGCGGGCTACGCCTTTCAGCACCAACACGATGGCGCGCTTCACCGCGGTGATGTGGACGGGCTCGTAGGTGGCGTTGAGCACCAACACCGGTGTTTGCATCACTACCGTGGCCATGGCCGTCTCAAATCTCCTGAATCACCCGCGCCAGCGTCACCGCCTGCACGCTTCCCGCCCCGGCGCGCTTCACGGTCCGGGCGCAAGCGTTCAGCGTGGCTCCGGTTGTACATACATCATCTACCAGTAAGATGCGTTTGCGGTCAAGTTTAGCACGGGCGGCGAACGCCCCCCGGACGTTCTCTTCCCGCTGAGTTGGGGTCAGTCCGGTCTGTGAAGGGGTGTCCTTGATGCGCACCAGCCAGCGCGTCTCCACGGGCCGCCCTAGCTCGCGGGCCAGTTCCCGCGCCAGCAACTCGGCCTGGTTGTAGCCGCGGGCCCGCTGCCGCCCCCGATAGAGCGGCACGGGCACCAGCGCATCCACGTCCGCCAGGCCGGGGTTCTCCTTCACCACCAGAGCCAGCCACCCGCCCAGCGGGCCGGCCAGCGAGCGCACCCGGCTGTACTTTAGCAGGACGATCAACTGCCGCAACTCGCCGTCGTAGGCCCCGAAGGCGCGCAGCCGGTCGAAGTCGGTCTCCTCCTGCCGGCAGGGGCCGCAAAGCGGCACCGTGTCGGGCGACTGTGAAGCCAGCGAGAGTGGCCGCTGGCAGCGGTGGCAGGAGACCAGAAGCTCCAGCGGTCGCACCCGTCCCAGGCAACTGGGGCAGATGGGCACCCGGGAAGCGGTGGTCAGCATTTCCTGGCACAGGCGGCAGCGGGCGGCAAACAGCACGCTGGCCAGGCTGTCGAAAACCCAGCGCACCAGGCGCGACACCGGAATGACGGCAGCCCGAAGCGAGGGCGTGGCCGAAGCCGGGGTTGGGTCAGTGTTGGTAGGGAAGACGGATTCTCCTGGCCGAGATTAGTCCAAACCCTGCTCCTGCTTCTCCTGGCAGGGGAGACAATGGGAGGTCCAGGGCACCGCTTCCAGCCGCTTCTGCTGGATTTCCTCCTGGCAACCGAGGCACAGGCCGTAGTCGTCCTGCTGCAGGCGCCGCAAGGCTTCCTCCACCTGCTCCAGGATGAAGCGCTCGTTGTTCGACTGGCTGAAGAGGAACTCTTTGGTGTAGGAGTTGGAGGCCTTGTCGGCGATGTCCTGCGTGGCCTCGTCCGCGGCGCGACCCTCCTCTTCGGCGGTCGCCATCATCCGCTGCAACTCTTCCCGCTTGGCTTCCAGCTTCTTTTTGTAGTGCTCCAGGCGTTTCTTGTCCATGGTTGAGTGCCAGTCACCTTTTTCCCCGCAGGCAAATCGGCAATTTTAGCGCCGGGCGCCCACCCTGTCAAGCAGACCCGGCTCCGTTACGGCCGGGAGTTCTGCCCGCCCAGCTCAGTTCTGCTTGGGCGGCAGGTAGACCTTTTTGATTTTCACCAGTACCGTGTAGTTGGGGTCGACGATCTGGCTGACGTTCGACTCCATCGCCACCGAGAGCAGCTCGTAGGCGTCCAGCTCCGAGAGCCCGTAGTCGGCCACCAGCCAGTCGATCAGCTCCTTGCTGGCCACCCGCATGGCGTCCTCGAGCGGGCGGGTGCTGCCGGCGGCCATCAGGTAGGTGTCGTCTTCCAGGCGCGGCGTAGCAATCGTTTGGCCTTTGATCAAATCCACGCGGAATACCACGTTCATCGCCACTTCGGCGGCGGTGCCGGCGATTTCGCCTTCGCCCTGGGCGGCGTGCCCGTCGCCGAGGTAGAGCAGCGCCCCGGGAACATTCACCGGCAAATAGACGGTCGTGCCGGCGCGAACTTCCGGCGTGTCCATGTTGCCGCCGAAGAAGCCGGGCACGATGGTGGAGCGGGCTTCATCCGCCGCCGGCGCCACTCCCAGGCAGCCCAGGAAGGGCCGCAAAGGCAGCTCGACCTTGAAGTCGGAGTCGAGGGCGGAAAACTCCACCGTTCGCCGCTCTTTGTCGATGCGGTAAAACCAGGTGAGTGCGGGGATGGGCGCATCGAGCATCGGAGTGTAGCGCGTTCCCGTCAGCCCCCCGAAGCCCGGCCCGGCGATCCCCACGGCGAAATCTTTTGCCGGCTCAACCTTGATGATGTGGACGACCAGCGTGTCGCCGGGCTCCGCCCCCTCGATGTAGAACGGGCCGGTGTTGGGATTGGGGCGGAAATCGTCCGGCAGCGTATCGCCCGGTTGGTTCAAGGTATCTCCCAGGGCGCTCTCCGTCCAGGTCTCGATCCAGTCGCCCGGCTTCACTCGCAGCACCGGCTCGGCCGGCCCGAAGGTGTATTTCAGTTCTTCTGGCTTGGGCGCATACCGATGCGTCTCCGCCGCCGCCAGCAGCGCGCAAATGACGGCCATACCAGCCATAAGGAAAATCGTAGCGCCTCGACGATATCTCTCCATTGAATGCCTCCGTACCAAGTACCCGGTACCGGGTACCGGCTATCCATTCTCTTCCTTCTTCGCAACCTCAATCTCTTTCATGACCTCCTCCACTCGCTCTCTCCACGATACAGGTTTCCGCCGCCGGCGAAACCCTGACCGGCCAGCCGCCTTCATCGAACGGCTAAAAGCCAAAATCATTCCTGCCGTTTCCTCGCAAAGACCTTTGGCTCCTTGGAAGTCGGATTGAGAGATGTATTTCAGGTCGAGGGAAAGATAAAGCTGAGAGAGCACTTCCGCGGCTGACCCTTTGGCGATGAATAGAAACCGGTCCAGCTCTTCATTCGAGCCTCGCCCGAAACCTTCCGCGATATTCGACATCACCGATACCGCCGCGCGCCGCATCTGATTCCGCAAAGCGGAATCGCGAAAGGAAGATTGCCCCGTCAATTGGTAGACAAAATTGGCCAGCGCGCGCGCCCGCTGCCAGATGCGCAGGTCTTCGAAACGTTTGGCCCCGGGCATCAAGCACTCCGTACTTGGTACCAGGTACTCAGAGGATTTTCAGGCGGCGGGCCACGCGCTCCAGGATGTCCAGCGCCTCCTCCAGGTCCTTCCGTTTGTGCGTCGCGGTGACGATGGTGCGAATGCGCGCCTTGCCCTTGGGCACGGTGGGATAGCCGATCCCCTGCGCAAACACCCCTTCTTGGAACAGCTCCCGGCTGAATTCATGGGCTTTGGCCGCCTCCCCCACGATGATGGGCGTGATCGGGGTCTGGCTCTCGCCGGTGTTGAACCCGAGTCGCTTCAGCCGCCGCTTGAAGAACTTGGTGTTGCTCCAGAGCTTCTTGATCAGCTTTTCCCCCGCGGGGGACTCCAGCAGGCTGAACGCCGCCATGCAGGTAGCCGTGACCGACGGCGGATGGGAAGTGGAGAACAGAAACGGCCGCCCGCGGTGATAGAGAAACTCGATGAGGTCGCGCGACCCGCAGATGTAGCCCCCCATCGACCCGATGGCCTTCGAGAGCGTCCCCACCTGGATGTCCACCCGGCCGTGCAGGTCGAAGTGGTCTACCGTGCCTCGCCCGTTGCGCCCCAGCACCCCGCTGGCGTGGGCGTCGTCCACCATCATGATGCAATGGTATTTCTCCGCCAGCGCGCACAGCTCTGCCAGCGGGGCGATGTCGCCCTCCATCGAAAACACCCCGTCGGTGATCAAAAGCTTCCGCCCGGTCCAATCTTGCGTCTCCTGCAGAATTTCCTCGCACTGGTTGAGGTCGCGGTGGCGGAAGATTTTTCGCTCGGCCTTCGACAGCCGCCCCCCGTCAATGATGCTGGCGTGGTTGAGCTCGTCCGAGACGATGAGGTCGCCCTCGCCCAGAATCGCCTGCACCGTCCCCGCGTTGGCCACAAAGCCCGACTGGAAGACGACCGACGCTTCGGTGTGCTTGAAGCGGGCGATCTGTTCCTCGAGCTGCATGTGCAAGTCCATGGTGCCGGCGATGGTGCGGACCGCGCCCGACCCTACCCCGTGGGTCTTGACCGCGGCCGCGGCCGCCTTCTTGAGCCCGCGGTGGGTGGTCAGACCTAAATAATTGTTGGAGGAGAGGTTCACGACCCGCTGCCCATCGAAGCTGGCCACGGGGAGCTGCTCGCCCTGGAGCAGGCGCAACTTCTGATAGAGCTTCAGTTCCTTCAGCTTCTCCAACTCTTCGTGCAGGTAGTGCAACGGGGGACGGGTGCCGACCGGTGCCGTCATCGCACTCTCTCCTCCTTGAGTTATCTGGGAATGCCGTTGGGGTAGAGAAGAATCTTGGACGCTTGGCCCTTGCGGAGCAAATCGAACGCCTGGTGGTAGCGCTCCAGCGGCAGCCGCTCGGAGATGAGCGGGTCCAGGTCGAGCGCCCCGGCTTTCAGCAGCGAGAGCATCCGGTACCAGGTGTCGTACATGCGCCGCCCGTAGATGCCCTGCACGGTCGCCCCCTTAAAAATAATATCCGGCACCAGGTCGAGCGTCACCGGCTCCGGCGGCAGGCCGAGCAACGAGAGGCGACCCCCGGCGCGCAGCATCTTGAACGCCTGCTGGACGCCCTGCGGGTTCCCGCTCATTTCCAGCACCACGTCGGCGCCGTCGCCGCGGGTGGCCTCGCGCACCGCCGCCACCACATCGCTCTCCCGAGGATTGAACACCCCGTCAGCGCCCACCCGTTCGGCCAGCTTCAGGCGTTCGGGCTTGACCTCGATTCCATAGACCGCGCTGGCCCCGCAGGCCTTGGCCACCTGGATGGCCATCAGCCCGATGGGCCCGCAGCCCACCACCGCCACCCGCTGGCCGGCGATCTCCCCCGCCAGCACCGTATGCACCGCGTTGCCCAGCGGGTCGAGCACGGCGGCGTAGTCGCGGGGAATGCTGGGGTCGATCGGCAGGATGTTGGAAGCCGGAATCTTGACGTATTGGGCGAAGCAGCCGTCGCGGTCGATGCCGATGATCTCCAACTTCTGGCAGACGTGCTGTTGCCCCAGCCGGCACTGCAGGCAGTGCCCGCAGGCCACGTGCATCTCGGCGCTGACGAACTGCCCGGGCTGGATGGCTTCCACTTCGCTCCCGACTTCTTCCACTGTGCCGCAGAACTCGTGGCCGAAAATCATCGGCGGATGGATGCGCTCCCGCATCACCGGGTCCCAAGAATAAATGTGCAGGTCGGTGCCGCAGATGGAGGCGGCCTGGACGGCCACCAGCACGTCGTTCGGGCCCACCGGCGGGCGCGGCCGGCGGTCGAGGGAAGCGCCGGGCTCCGGGCGGGTCTTCACCAGCGCGTTCATCTCGCGGGTAGGCATCTAGAGGCCTGCTTTCTTGGGGCCTGCCTGCCGCACGCAGGCTCTTGGGGGCCGAACGCCCATCTTAGCACAGGGTAGGAAGGGGGCAGCGGATTCCGCCGGCAGCCTACATTACTTTCTTGCGCAGGGTCACGAGCGCCTGGCGGGCCAGCTCGTAGTCGGGAGCGATAGCCAGGGCCTTCCTCGCTTACGTCTCAGGGGGAGGGGCCGGAGCTTTGCTGCAGCTGGCGCAAAAGCTGTTCGGCGCGCTCGTCGTTCGGGCGCAGCTCCAGGACGCGCTCCAGCACCCGCTCAGCCTCGGCCGGCTGGCCCGTCTGCAGGTAAGCGTACCCCAAGGCAAAGTAGGCATCAGCGTCCTGGGGATTCAGGCCAACGGCACGGTTCAGCGCCTCAAGCGCCCGGTAACTCATCCCTCCCTCGAGATAGGCCAGCCCCAAGTTGCGGAAAGCCTCGGCAAAGTCGGGGCGGAGTTCGGTCGCCCGCCGGAAACTCTCGATCGCCGAGGAAAATGCCCGCGTCTGAACGTACAGCACGCCCAAATCAAAGTGCGCTTCCGCGTCGTCCGGCTCCAGCGCCACATAGCGCTCCAGCGGGCGGATCGCTTGCTGCAAGCGACCGTTCTGGGCCAGCAGCATCGCGTACTGAAGCTGTTTCTCGGGGTCCTGGGGGTCGAGCGCAGCCGCGCGGCCAAACGATTCTTCGGCCAGGCCGGGCTGTTGCGCCCGCAAATAAATGAGCCCGAGGTTGAAGTGGGCTCCGGCGTGATCCGGCTCGAGCCCCAGCAGACGCTCGAACGTCTCTTGCGCCTCCCCCAACCGGCCCAGCTTGGCGTAGGCGGTGCCCAAGTCGCTCAGGGCCTCGGGATAGTCGGGGCGCAGCGCTAAGGCTTGCTTGAAACTCGCCGCTGCTTTCTCCAAAATCCCCGCCTTCGCATAGAGCAGCCCCAGCGCGTGATGGGCAGCGGCGTTTTCCGGGTCCAGAGCCACATAGCGCTCCCCCACGGGGATGGCTTCCTGGATGCGGTTGAGCTCCGTGAGTAAGGTGAATAGTTGCCGATAGGTCTGTAGATGCGTCTGGATATCGTCAGGATCAAGTTCGGCCGCCCGTCTGAGCTCTCGCACAGCTTCTTCAGGTCGCTCCAGGGCCTGGGCCACGAGGCCGAGAGCGAAATGAAGCTCGGCCGCGTTTGGCGGCTTGTGCCGCAGAGCTTCCTGCAAAGCATTTTCGGCTTCTGCAAAAGCCCCCTGCCTGATCAGCACCGACCCCAAGTGATACCAGGAGGTGGCGTCGCTAGGCTCCTGCGCCACAGCTTCCCGGTAGTAAAACGCCGCATCGGAAAGCAGGTTTGCCCGCGTAAACGCCCCGGCGATGGGTAAATAATCCCGAACAAACCGTCCCATCGCCCGCCGCCCGTCATAGGGCAGCGCCTGTAGAGCCAACTCGATAGGATCCCGCTGCAAAGTTTCCAGATCCTCCAGCAGTTGAGAGACGGGAACGATACCGCGATAAAGCTTCACCACTTGTCCCTTACCGTTCAGCAGAAACGTGGTGGGGATCTGCAAGTCGAAGAAGCGCGCGAGTAAGTACTGGTGGAAGAGGTTATACCGCACAAGCGTCTCAGCATCCATCCGCAGCACTGGGAAGGGCAACCCGCGCTGCCGCACGAACTCTTCCACCGCTGCCCGTTGATCGGGCTCATCGACGGACACCGCCAGCAATTCGGCGCCGGCGGAGCGGAGGGCCGCGTAATGCTCCTTCCAGAGCTGCATTTCTTTCTGACAGGGTTTGCACCACGTAGCCCAGAAGTTCATCACTAGGGGGCGTCCTCGCAGATCGGACAACGACCACTCTCGGTCGGCCAAGTCCGGCAGCGTGAAGGGGGGCACCACGACTGGATAGAGGAGGGGATATCCTCTCGTCACCACGCCCGTCGGCACCGGCTCCTGGGGCGCGCACACCCGCTGGTCCACGTTGCGGGGCCGGAAAGGCTCAGCGGTGAACTCGGCTTGGCCTTCTATGATCGTAATCCGGTGGTCGACCGGCACGGCCGCGAAGGCCTGCTCGCTACCGTCCGGCCAACGCACCCGGATTCGCAAAGGCCCACCCCGCGAACCGAGGCCAAAGAAAATCATCCGAGTCGACTGCGAAAGGAAGCCGGTGCCCGCCTGGACGTACTTGGTCCGGGAGCCCCCCGGGGTTTCCACCGTTACGGCAGCCCCCACCGCATCGCGATTGTTTTGCTTGCCGATGAGGTGGAACGCTACCCGGTGATTGCTGGTCGGAGTGTCGTTGCGCAGCACCCGCAGTTGAGGTCCGTTGCGGTTGCGCAGGACTAGGTCCTGATCACCGTCGCCGTCTATGTCCAGGACGCCGTAAGCGCGACCATCGTCCGGGAAATCCAGTCCGGTAACCCCCGAGAGATCGAGGAAGCGACCATCGCCCAGGTTCAGGTAAAAAACGTTGCGCTCATGCCCGCTCCAAGACTGGCCCTGGCGGATAAGCTTGTTGATGGCAACTAAGGCAGAGACATATTCATAGCTACTTGTCCCAATAATGTCGGGGGATTTGGCGACTACCTGTCGCCAGAAGAAGCTTCAAAGGTCTTTCGGGTTTTCGTTGGTCACGAAGCCGTTAACAACGTAGATGTCTTCAAAGCCGTCCAGGTCCAGGTCGAAGAAGGTGCTGCTCCAGGCCCAGCGGCCCAGGCCCACGCCTGCTTGGTCCGTCACGTCTTCGAAGGTGCCATCGCCCTTGTTGCGGAAGAGAGTGTTCCCCTTGGCGAACTTGCGATAGGAGGCCCGAACGTGAGGCTTGGACTCCGGCTTGAACTGTCCCTGCATAGTCACGCGCAATCCGGCGCTGGACCACATATTGCCTACGTAGAGGTCCAGCCAGCCGTCGTTGTCGTAATCCTCCCAGGCCACGCTCATCCCAGCCCCGATGTCCTCCATCCCCAGCTCCGCCGCCACATCCCGGAAATATCCTCTTTCATTGCGGTAGAAGTTGTTGCGGCCAAAGTCGTTGGCGACATAAAGGTCCGGCCAGCCATCCCGGTCGTAATCTCCCCAGGCGCAGGCCAAGCTGAAGCGTGTATTGTTCTCGTCGAGGCCCACTTCCTCGGTGACGTTGGTAAAAGTCCCGTCACCGTTGTTGCGGAAGAGGAAGTTAGGGGCACCATTGTTGGCATCGTACACAGGTACAGGAAAACGATGACCCGCTAAACCCACCCGATAAATGTAAGAGCAGACATACACGTCGAGCCAACCGTCGCGGTTATAGTCGGCCACGCAGACCGAGGTGAACATACCACCGGTCTCCACCTCCAGCAACAATCCGACCTGTTTCGGGTTCTGGATTTCGAAGTGACCGGTGCCATCGTTGCGGAAAAGGAGCAGGGCCGCACCAACGACCAGCAGATCTTGGTCGCCGTCGTTGTCGTAGTCGAAGAACACCGAGCCCCACGTCCGGTCCAGCACGTCCACCCGGGCTTCGGTGCTGATCTCCGAAAAGGTGCCATCCCCGTTCGAACGGAACAGACGATTCGGCAGACCAGAAGGCTGGCAAACATAGAAGTCTTCCAAGCCGTCGCCGTCCACGTCGCCCATCGACAGTCCTTGGTAGCCGGCCACATCCATTTCGAGGGCGGCATCCAAGTTGGCCGTCCACCAATCCACCCCGCGCAACAATTGCTGGCGGGCTTCTCCTTCCGGCAACACACAGCTGGTGATATCCTGGAACAGCGGTTGGGGGCTGCGGCTTTCCCAGGCGTGCAGGGGTTCCAACTGGGTCAAGAGCCACTCAAGCTCAGGGTCTTTACGCCATTGAGTCCTCCAGTGGCCCGTCACCTGCACCTGTTCCCCTTCCTCCGTCCGCCCCGTCAGGTCAAACCGGATCTCCACCTCCACCCGCGGCGGCTCCGGCCCCAACAGACGAATGCCCGTGATCTTCATCTCAGCATGTGAGAGTTCTTCCCAGTCCCCTAGCCAGCGCTCAAATTCCCCCGGCAGATCCCGGGCCCGTACCGACTCCTCCGACTGCGCCTCGTACTCGTAGAGCACCACTGTGGGCGGCTTCCTGCGCACCCGCCGGCGCTGGTTAGCCGTTAGCCGCACCCCGCGAAACTCCGGCGCCACTAGCATCCCCAGCTTCTCCGGATCAAGCGGCGCATGCGCCAGCAGCTTCTTCAACTGCCCTAGCCGCGCACCTATCTCCTCGCTATACAGTTCGGTGTCCCAGCTGTCCTCGCTGGTCTCGACTTTTTGCAAAAGGGCCTCTACCGCGTTCTGCGGGGGGCCTTGCTCTTCCAGCGCCGGGACTGGCTCGGTGGCCAGGGGAGGTTGCTGGGCGAACGCGGTAGCCGCTGCGACCAGGGCGAGCGAAAACAACCCTCGCCCAATGCGGGAGGCTAGGGAAGACCCGTCTTTGGTGGCCTTAGCTACAAGAGAAAACAACGGTCACTCCTTAGCCTTCTCCACTCTTGCTAGCCAGAAGTATGGCAGCGCCTGACCGCTAAAAGCAAGAGGGAATTACTCGTAGCCGAGGGCGTCCACCCTTCGCTCAGCCTGCCTGCGGCAGGCAGGCTCAGGGCAAGCGTGTTCATTCCTCAGGGAGCTGAATGGCGAGACCGAGTCATTCATACCGGGGTGCATCCACCAGGCCGAGGGGTTTACGGGGACGCCGACTCTTGTAATGAATCCGGAAGTCCTCTCCGGTGCACCGCCCTTTTCTGTGTTCCGCTCGGTCAACGAACAAAAGCTATGAAGTACATTCAGCCACCACCCCGACTCACGTTGGACGAACTGAGCAGTAAGGAAAAAGAACTACATTACTTTCTTCCGTAGCTTGTCGAGCGCCTGCTGGGCCAAGACGTAGTCGGGAGCGATGGCCAGCGCCTGCTCAAAGTACTCCCGGGCGCGGTTCAATTGATCCTGGGCCATATAAGCGCGGCCCAGGTTGTAGTGCGGGTAATGGTAGGAGTCGTAGCGCTTGGCGTCGAGGGCCTGCTCCAGCCAGGGCATGGCCTCGTCGTACTCCCCCTTCTCGATCAAGTAGGCCCCGATGTCGTTGTAGGGGTTGCCGAATTCGGGGTCGATTTGGATGGCCTTCTTGCACTCGCCGATGGCCTGTTCGAGCTTCCCCTGGAAATGATAGGTCCAGCCCAGAAAGGTGTAGGCCTCGGCGGTGGGATAGGCAGCGATGGAGCGTTGGTAGAGGTCGACCGCCTGCTCGTAGTCGCCCCCCATTTGCTGCTTGTAGGCCTCTTGCAGCAATTCCCAGGCCCGCGCCAGCTGTTCCAGGCTCATTCCTTGTCTCTGCGGCCCCAACCGCGTCCGCGGGCAGGGAGTAACACAGCCCCCTCACGTTGTCAACGCGGGCTGGCGTTGGTAGGATGCTGCTCTTTCCTATGCCAAGCGCTTCCGCGCCGTCGCTTGCCTCTACCGGGCTGGTCTTTGCTCTGGGGGCGGTGCTGGTGATGGCACTGGCCGCCGCGATTCGCGCCGCCCTCACCGCCGCCCTCGAACCCCGCGGCCACCGGCTCGACCCCTGGCGCCGGGTCTGGTTCCACCCCGAGCGGGAACTGGCGCGAGTCCTGGAAGCCCTCTTGATTGTGGGCTTCGTGGCCCGCTTTGTGCGCGACTACGAACTGCCCCCGTGGGCGCTCCCGCTGCTGGCCGGGCTTTGGGCTCTGGAGCTGCCCACCGACTTTTGGAATTGGGCTCGCAGCCGCCGCCAGCCCCGGAGCACCCGGTGGCTGCACGAGCGCGGCTTCCTGTTGCTCGACCTGGGCCCGCTCTGGTTGCGCGCCGCCGTGGTCCTCTTCTCGGCGGGAGTCTATTTTTTCTTCTCTCCCGTCCGCTCGGCATTGGATACAATGATGGCCTACCTGCTTGCCGGCTTGCAGGGGTGGTTTTCCTGACTAGGAGGGAGCAATGAGCGAGGACATCCGCGCCGAGGAAATCAAGCGCCGCCTCCGCCTGGGCGACTACCTCGAGCTGTCGTCCACCGCCGGCACGTACGAGGTCTGGGCCGAGCCCTACGGCAACCCGCCCCAAGTCTTCTATGAAGGCGAGCCCTACCCGATCGAAGAGCTCGACTTCGTGGTGGGAAAGATTCTCCAGTCCTTGCAGGGGGCAGAAGTGCGGGCCCGCTGGGTAGGTAAGCGCGACGACTAGCTTGTGCCGCCACCCCGGAACATCCTGGTACCCTTGTGCGACGCAAAATGTCTCTCAGTGACAATTTGTGTTGTCTACCGAAATCCGTAGAATCCAGCGTTTTGGATGCTGGTTTTTGTAGAAATTTCACCCGTCCCATGAGACCCTATTCCTATTTACCCTGTATTTTCAGTCACATAGAGGCGATTTTTCTAACAGGGAAAGTTGGAATTGCGATTGCAGTAGTTCTCACTGGATGAGGTACGCATACGGCAACTCTACAGGGGGCAAAGCAACGATGAGATCTGCGTGGGTAAATGTGGTACTGTTCGTGTTTATCCTGACTGCGTTGGCCGTCGTCCCGGCGAGCGCGCAATTCACGCCGGCCACCGTCTCCGGAACGGTGACGGATCCCACCGGGGCCGTGATTCCCGGTGCGCAGGTAAGATTGATGAATGAGGCCACGGGAGTGGTGCGCGAGCAGGAGACTACGGGCGGGGGTTTTTTCCGCTTTGAGCGCATGCAGCCGGGCACTTACACAGTCCGCATCACGGTGGCGGGCTTCCGCACGTATCAGCAAACGGGGTTGGCAGTGTCCACCGGCAAGGTCACTTCTTTGGGCAGCGTGGTTTTGGAGGTGGGGGCTACTGCTGAAGTGATCACGGTGGAGGCGACCGCCGCCCCCTTGATGCAGACCGAGAGCGCCCAAATCACCGGGAATTACTCCGCCCGACAGGTCTCCGAGGTCATCCACGGGTTCTTGGGGCTTGACGCGACAGCCTTCCTGACCCCGGGGGTGCAGCCGGGCGTGGGCGGGGGTTTCAGCAACGCCAACACCGCGGCGGGGTCAACCGGGATCGGTAGCATCACCGGCCTCAACAGCGACATGAGCGTCAACGGGATGCGCGGCCGGAGCAATAATTTCACTCTCGACGGCCAGTCGATTAACGATATCTCCGTGGCCGGCCCGGCCTTGTTTGTGAGCAACCTAGACGTGGTGGAGGAGTACCAGATCACCACCAACCAGTTCAACGCCGACCAGGGCCGCAACCTGGGCGCCACCATCAACATCATCACCAAGAGCGGCAGCAACGAGGTGCACGGCTCGGTCTTTTGGTTTACGGAGAACTCTCGCTTCTGGGCGGTTAACGCCAGCGAGTCCAAGAACGACATTCACAAGCCAGCCACGTTTATTGACAACTTTGGCGGCTTTACCATTGGCGGCCCCGCGGTCCCGGACAAGCTGTTTGTCTTCGGATCGTTCTGGTTGGAGCGGAGCCCAGGGACGGCGTTTGCGCGCAGCAACGGTCTGGCAGTTACCGACACTGGCATGGCTACCCTCCTGGCAGCGTTTCCCGCCAGCGATACCATCGCGCTTTACGCCGCCCAAGGCGCCTTGCAGAAGTTCGGGCCCCTCGGCTCGCCGGCTGAATGCCAGTTGGGTACCACAACCACCGCCGAAGCGGCCACCGGGTCGGCGTTTGCCGGGATAGCGGGCGTGGAGGTGTGCAACCCGCAGCGCCTCAACCCGGCGAACTTCGTGGAGGAAGAGGGCTATGTGCGCATCGATTGGGCCGGGGAGCGGCACAGCATTTCTGGCCGCTATTTCATTGAGGACAATGCTTTCTGCTGCTGGTCCTCGGTTGTGGGTTCGGTGGACGGCTTCGATGTGGCTTTGCCCGCCCGTTCGCAGGCGCTCGGCATCAGCCACACGTACCAGCTCACCCCGCGCATGTTGAACGAGTTCCGGTTCAACTTCAGCCGTCTGCGCGCCCTGTTTGAAGGCGGTGGGTCCTTCCCGGCGCAAGACATCGGGAAGAACATCACTTTGATTGACCTGCCGTCCCCCTTCCTCGATTTTGGCTGCTGCGGCGGGTTTACCATCTTCCCGCAGGGCCGCATCGTGACCGACTTCCAGTTCCAGAACAACTGGTCGCTGGTCTGGGGCCGCCACACCTTCAAGGCGGGGGCCGACATCCGCCGCAACCGCACTACCTCGTTCTTCTTGCCCGGCGTGCTCGGCGCTTACACCTTCGATACCACGG
>JALLOH010000389.1 GCA_027717655.1 Acidobacteriia bacterium AH_259_A11_L15 | reverse complement strand
GCCCGGTGCACGCCGGGTCGGCCCGCAGGCGGTCAAGATGCGCCTCGATCTCCTCCAGCAGGGAAGCGCTCAGGCGGGGATAGCCGTCGGGGTCGGTCAGCTCCAGGCGGAGGACCTTGCCCTCGGCGTGCAAGCGCAGCGAGGAAGCCACGCTAGGCTCGCGGCTTCACGGCCTTCTGGATGAAGTGGATGATTTGCTGCGTGGAGGTGCCGGGCTGGAAAATTTCGGCGACACCGGCCTTCTTCAGCGGCTCAATGTCGGCGTCGGGGATGATGCCGCCGGCGACCAGCACAACCTGGTCGGCCACTCCCTTCTCCCGCAGCAGTTCCAGCACCCGGGGCAGGATGACCATGTGGGCGCCGGAGAGGATGGAGAGCCCGATGACGTCCGCATCCTCCTGCACGGCCGCGTTGACGATCTGCTCCGGGGTCTGCCGCAGCCCGGTGTAGATGACCTCCATCCCGGCGTCCCGCAGCGCCCGGGCGATCACCTTGGCGCCGCGGTCGTGCCCGGCCCCGCCCGGGGTGGGC
>JALLOH010000388.1 GCA_027717655.1 Acidobacteriia bacterium AH_259_A11_L15 | reverse complement strand
TTCGTCTCCGTGGGGGCAGTCGCGTCACGGCCGCGTCGCCCGTATTCCCCACCACCTCCTGCACTCCGGCCCTGGGCACGCCCGGCGGGGACAGTGTCTGCACCATCCCCGCCGGGGTGACTGGCTCGACAACGTTCTCCCTGTTCACGCCCGATTACGTGCGGCCGCTCATCCACATGGGGGACCTGGAGATTCAGCACTCCCTCACCCCGAATATGAGCCTCTCTGCCTCCTATTTGGTCAGCCGGGGGCAGCGCCTGCCCCTCTTCCCCGACATTAACTTCAATATCCCGGATCCCTCCGACACGGTGACCTACATAGACGATGCGACCGGCACCGTCCTGGGTGGGCCCTTCCCCTTCTTCACCGGCTCGCGACCCATTTCCGCTTTCAGCACCATCATCCAAGCTCAGAGCGTGGTCAACTCCTGGTACAACGCGTTTGTGCTGCGTTTCAACCGCCGCATCAGCCAGGGGTTGCAGTTCGACAGCCACCTGACCATCTCCAAGGCGCTCGACGACGGCCAGACCAGCAC
>JALLOH010000387.1 GCA_027717655.1 Acidobacteriia bacterium AH_259_A11_L15 | reverse complement strand
TCCCTGCCCTGCTCGACATTGGTGCCTTCCATGCGGACGACGATGGGAACCTGGAGGCGGAGCTGGCGGGCGGCCTCCACCACCCCGGTGGCCAGGCGGTCGCAGCGGAGGATGCCCCCGAAGATGTTGATCAGCACCGCGCGCACGTTCGGGTCGCGCAAAAGAATCTTCAGCGCCTTCGCGACCTGCCCGGCGCTGGCCCCACCGCCCACGTCGAGGCGGCCTACATCAAGAAGAATGTCAAGAAGCCGGTGGTAGCGTTCGTGGCCGGGCGGACGGCGCCGCCGGGCCGGCGCATGGGTCACGCCGGCGCCATCATCTCCGGCGGCAGCGGCACCGCGAAGGAAAAGATCGCCGCCCTGCGGCGAGCGGGGATTACCGTGGCAGAGAGCCCGGCCGAAATCGGCACCACCGTGGCTGCTGTACTAGGAAAGAAGCAGAGAAGCAGGGAGGCAAGGAGGCAGGGAAGCAGGGAAGCACAGGAAGCAGACGAAGCAAAAGGAGCAGGCGAGGGAGGAACTCACCTCAGAGACGCA
>JALLOH010000386.1 GCA_027717655.1 Acidobacteriia bacterium AH_259_A11_L15 | reverse complement strand
TCGGCTACCGTGGAGAATTCTTTCAGCAGTTGCGCCAGCAAGGCCAGGCGGTTGGCGCGCAGCGCCTCGTCCTTGGCCATCACCAACACGGTATCAAAATAGCGATCCACCTGCGGGCGCAGGGAGGCAATTTGCCGCAGGGCCTCCTGGTAGCGGTGTTTCCCCCGCAAGGCCGCTACCTTGGGCCGAAGTCGAAGGAAGCGGTCGTAGAGCTCGCGCTCCGCCCCCGCCTCAATGAGGTTGTTATCCACCGGGTGGGCGTCGCGGCTGGGGCCGCCCGCCTGCTCCAGGATGTTGCGGATGCGCTTGAAGGCGACCGCCACCGGCTCGAAGTCCGGGGTGGGCCGCAGGCGCTGGATGGCCTCCAGCCGGGCGGCCACGTCCACCAGGTCCTCCCAACCGGCGGCGAAGGCGGCGTTGACCTCGTCGTAGGCAAACCCCTTCCCTTCGCGGAACAGGTGCCGGGCACGCTCCTCCAAGAATTTTTCCACTCCCGCCTGGCTGGCCGGGGCCACTGCCAGTCCCGCTTGCTTGAC
>JALLOH010000385.1 GCA_027717655.1 Acidobacteriia bacterium AH_259_A11_L15 | reverse complement strand
CGTGGTACGGAACTCGCCGGTGGACAAATCGGCGTAGGCCAGCCCGGCGAGGTTGCGCTCCGGGTCGGGCAGGCAGGCGACGATGTAGTTATTCTCCCGCGGGCCCAGCAGGGCCGCGTCCACCGCCGTCCCGGGCGTGATCACCCTCACCACTTCCCGCGCCCCCAGTTTCTTGCCCTTGGTCGGCTCCTCGGTCTGCTCGCAGATGGCTACCTTGTGCCCGCGGCGGATCAGCCGGGCGATGTAGGTGGCCACGGCGTGATAGGGCACGCCGCACATCGGCACGGGCGTGCCCCGCTCCCGGTGGCGCGCGGTCAGGGTGATTTGCAGCTCCCGCGAAGCGATTTGGGCGTCCTCGTAGAACAGCTCGTAGAAGTCGCCCAGGCGGAAAAGCAGCAGGGCATTCGGGTACCGCTTCTTGATGGCCTGGTACTGCCGCATCAGCGGCGTGGAGGGCGGCGAGCCGGTCATTGCCTCGGCGCTCATTATCGGCCACGGCGCTGCCTTTGTAAACGACCCCACGGGACTGGTCTATAAT
>JALLOH010000384.1 GCA_027717655.1 Acidobacteriia bacterium AH_259_A11_L15 | reverse complement strand
TCCCACGCCCACAACGTCACCCGGCGCCGCTGGAACCTGAACCTGCAGCGGGTGCGCGCCATCGTGAACGGCGTGCAGAAGCGGATTCGGGTCTGCACGGCCTGCATCCGCAGCGGCCGGGTGCAGAAGGTCGCCTGAGCGCGTCCTCTTCCGGCTTCTACTTTCCTTCGACGGCGACCAGGTCGATTTCTATCCGCGCGCCCTTGGGCAGGCGAGCCGCCTGCACCGTGGCGCGGGCGGGCGGCTCCTGCGAAAAGAAGCGGGCGTAGACCTCGTTCATGGCAGCGAAGTCGTTCAGGTCGGCCAGGTAGACCGTGGTCTTGACCACGGCGGCCAGCGAGCTGCCCGCCGCCTCCAGCACCGCCTGCAGGTTCTTCAGCACCCGCTCGGTCTGGGCGCGGATGTCGCCTGCGATGAACTGGCCGCTCTCCGGGTCCAGCGGAATCTGCCCGGAAAGAAAGAGGAATCCGTTTGCTTTTACCCCTTGGGAGTAGGGACCGATTGCGGCTGGAGCTTTCTTCGTCGTCAACAGTTCCTTC
>JALLOH010000383.1 GCA_027717655.1 Acidobacteriia bacterium AH_259_A11_L15 | reverse complement strand
GGGTATCGACCTGGTCGAGCAGCGCCTCCAGACCCGGGTAGAGGTTGTCCACGTCGGCCGTCACCGGGATGCCGGCCTGGCGCGCCCAGCGGGCGGCTTGCGCGGCGGCCGCCGTATCGTGCCCGTCCACATGCAGCAGCCGGGCCCCGCGAAGCATCTCCGGCCGCAGGTGCTCGGGACGCAGCGCCAACGCAGGGTCGCGTCGCCAGAGGATGGTGCGCTCGCCGGACTTTTGGTCAATGACGATGTAGGCGGTTTGATTGGGGCAATCGGCGACCACCCGGAGGTCGGTGAGGTCGAGCCCTTCCCGTTCGAGGCTTTCCCGTTGGAACTTGCCCGCCGCGTCCGAGCCCACCGAGCCGATGTACTTCGCCCGCAGCCCCAGCCGTTGGCAGACCACCAGGGCGGTGGCCACCTGCCCGCCCGCTTGCCAGGCGGCCGAGAGGAACTCCACCTTGCTGTTGAACTCGGGGTAACGGGGGACTTCGATGGCCACGTCGGTGGCGTTCAGCCCCAGTCCCACCACGTCCACGCCCATCCGC
>JALLOH010000382.1 GCA_027717655.1 Acidobacteriia bacterium AH_259_A11_L15 | reverse complement strand
TAATGGCTAGCTCAGCTGTCCGGGAGTCTTCGGGAATGAACTCACCGCGACCGCTATTGGGGTCTCTGCTTGCGCTTGTCCTTGCGCTCGCCCTGGCCATCTCTCTGCCCGCCCAGCAAGACCGCTGGGAAGCGCTGAACGCCCGCGTGCTCCAGCTCTACCAGCAGGGGCAATACGCCCAGGCCGTGCGGGTGGCGGAAGAAGGCCTGCGGGTGGCCGAAGCCAGCTTCGGCCCCGAAGACCCCCGCGTGGCCACCAGCTTGAACAACCTGGGGTTCCTCTACCACAAGCAGGGCGACTACGCCCGGGCCGAGCCCCTCTACCAGCGGGCCCTGGCAATCCGGGAGAGGGTCCTGGGGCCGGAGCATCCCCAGGTGGGCACCACGCTCAACAACCTGGCCTTTCTCTACTACGCCCAAGGCAACTACCCCCAGGCTGAGCCGCTCTACCAGCGCGTCCTGGCCATCCGGGAGAAGGCCTTGGGGCCGGAGCATCCCCAGGTGGCTCTCAGCCTCAACAACCTGGCGGTACTCTACCGCGAGCAGGGCC
>JALLOH010000381.1 GCA_027717655.1 Acidobacteriia bacterium AH_259_A11_L15 | reverse complement strand
CGAACCGCGGAACCGGTGTCCTGTGGATGTCGGGCTTCTCGGAAATGGTATAGAGCCGTCTCGCGCCGCCGGTCTCGAGATCGGTCGCAATCTGCTGGAACACTTCATCCGGTTCCCCGACCACCACATGGTCGGCCAGAGGAAGCAGCTCCTCGGGTTCACTGCTGGCGTACGGACCACCGATCATGGTACGTTTCCCGAGACCCCGCGCGCGCCTAAGAATCTCCCGGACATCATCCTTTTGCACCTGCATCGCGCTGACCATGACCAGGTCGGCCCAAAGGAGATCGGCATCGAGGAGATCTTCAAACCCTCGGTCAATCAGTCGGATCCTCCACCCTTCCGGGCACAGAGCCGCCACCGTAACAAGCCCGAGGGGAGGCAAGGTCGTCTTTTCAGGCAGGAGATCAAGCATTCCATGAAAGCCCCAGAAGGAGGAGGGAAATCGGGGCCAGACCATCAAAACTTTGATTCGTTTTCCCAGGGCGGGGAAAGTCTCGTCCTTCGAGGCTTCCTCAGACAGTAAGGGGAGAGCCGCCGTACGCCCCCGGCG
>JALLOH010000380.1 GCA_027717655.1 Acidobacteriia bacterium AH_259_A11_L15 | reverse complement strand
CTTCCAGCGCCCGCGCCAGCGAGGCCGCCCGGCGCAAGAAAACTCCGCCGGAGATCGGCCGCCACGCGCCCGCCTGCTTGTGCCAGAGCAAGTCGGGGCGCTCGTGCCGCCGCAGGCTGTCGAGCAGTAGTTGATTCAGGGTGGGACCCGCCATGGGCTCGACTCCACTCTACCCTAACTCGCCTCCGCGGCCAATCCTCTGCCCTCGTCCTACTCAAGCCGGCGCGTCTGCGCTAAGATGGCCTGGAGAGGTCGGTATGAGCAATCCCACCGCCGCCAACGCCACCACCTACCAACCGGTCAAGGCGCCTCGAGGCACGCAGCTTTCCTGCCGCGGCTGGCACCAGGAAGCCGCGATGCGCATGCTGATGAACAACCTCGACCCCGAGGTGGCCGAGCGCCCCCAGGAGTTGGTCATCTACGGCGGCAGCGGCAAGGCCGCCCGCGACTGGCCCTGCTTCCACGCCCTTGTCCGCTCGCTGCGCGAACTGGCCGACGACGAGACCCTGCTGGTGCAGTCGGGCAAACCGGTGGGAATCTTCCGCACGCATCC
>JALLOH010000037.1 GCA_027717655.1 Acidobacteriia bacterium AH_259_A11_L15 | reverse complement strand
CCGCCTGCGGGTCGAGTTCATTACCGCCAACCACCGCGCCAGCCTCTGGGACGCCCCCGTGGTGGAGCTGCTTTCCCGGGCGGAATCGCGCTCGCATCCCCTCCTGGCCGCGCAAGGCCCCGACGGGCTGGCGCGACCGTTCAACCGGAAAGAGTTTCTGCGCCGGTTGGCCGAGCCCCGGCGCGCGAGACAGGAGATCGGCAAAGTGCTGCTCGACCAGCAGGTGGTCGCCGGCGTGGGCAATATGTACAAGGCGGAGGTTCTCTTCCTCTGCGGACTCCATCCCCGGACCCGGGTCTCGCAGCTCAGCGCCACGGAGCGGCGCTGCCTGGCCTGCACCATCCCCCGGGTTTTGTGGAAGGCTTACAAGCGGCCAGTGTGGTATGTGCCAGCGGCGCGCCGCGCCAAGGGCAAGGGAAAGGAGCTGCTGCAAATCTACGGCCGCGCTGGCCAGCCTTGCCCGCGCTGCGGGGCCCGCATTCGCCGCTTCCCCCAGGGCGGCCCCAAGCGCCCCGCCTTCTACTGCCCCCGCTGCCAGCCCCGCCAACGCCGGGGCCGGCTGGCCCGATAGGTTTCAAATGCACCGCCAGGATTTGATAAGCTGCTTGCCTCCTGAGGCTCCCATGAGACTTCCCGCCTACGCCATCATCCTGGCTGGCGGCTACGGAACGCGCTTCTGGCCGGCCAGCCGCCGCACGCGGCCGAAGCAGTTCCTGGCCCTGGCCGGCGGCCAGGAGTCGCTGCTCGAGCGGACCTACCGGCGCGTCGCCCGCCTCTTTCCGCCGCGGCGCATCTTCGTGGTGGCTTGCGCCGAGCACCGCGCCTTGCTGCGCCGGCAACTGCGTCGGATGCCCGCGCGGCACCTGCTGCTCGAACCCCTGGGGCGCAACACCGCCGCCGCTATCGCCTTGGCCGCCGAGCACCTCCGCGCCGAACTGCCCGCCCGCCAGCCGGACGCCCTGCTGGCGGTTTTCCCGGCCGACCACGCCATCCGGAACGAAGCCCGCTTCCGCCGGGTGGTGCGGGCCGCGCTGGCCGCCGCCGCTGGCGAAGACGCCATGGTCGTCCTGGGCCTCCCGCCGTCGCAGCCGCACACCGGCTACGGCTACATCGAGCGCGGCCCGCGGCAAAAGCGCGTTCAGCGCCAGGCGGTCTTCGCCGTGCGCTGCTTCCAGGAAAAGCCCGACCGCAAGACGGCTGTGGGTTATCTGCGGGCCGGACGGTTCTATTGGAATTCCGGGATGTTCTTCTGGCGGCTGTCGACCTTCGACCGGCTGCTCCGCCAGAACCTGCCGAAGACGAAAGCCGCGATGGAAAAATTAGCCGGCGCCATCTCTGGGCGCGGCTACGCGGGCCGCCTGCGCCGGGTCTATCGCAGGCTGGAGAACATCTCGGTGGACTACGCCATCGCGGAGCCCGCCGCCGCCCGCGGCCAGGGGCGCCTGCTCGTGGCCGACATCGGCTGGAGTGACCTGGGCTCCTGGGCGGCGGTCTACGATTGGCAGGCGCGCCCGGGCGAAAACATCACCGGCCAGTCGCATTTCCTGCTCGACGCTTCGGGCAACTGGTTGGCCGCCCCGGGCAAGTTCATCGCCACCATCGGAGTCCACGACCTCATATTGGTGGAGACCCCGGACGCGCTGCTGCTCTGCCCGCGCGCGCGCGCCGAGGAGGTGGGCAGGATCGTAAAGCACCTGCAAAAGACAAAAGGAGAGCGATGGCTGTAAAGAAGAAGCGCGCCCCCCGACCGAAAAAAGCGCGCGGCCGACGGCCGGGGCAGCCGGCCGTCCGCTTCGGCACCGACGGTTGGCGCGGGGTGATCGCCCGCGACTTCAACCGGGAGAACGCCCTCCTAGTGGCGCGGGCCATCGCCCGCTACCTGGTGGATTTTGAGGACGTCCGCCGCGGGGTGGTGGTGGCCTACGACACCCGCTTCCTGGCCGACCGCTTCGCCCGCTTGGTCAGCGAAGTGCTGACCTCGGTGGGCATCCCCGTCCAATTGGGAAACGCCCCTACGCCCACCCCGGCGCTCTCTTATGCAGTGCGGCAGAGACAGGCCGCGGCCGGGGTGATGCTCACCGCCAGCCACAACCGGCCCGAGTGGCTGGGAATCAAGCTGAAAGCCAGCTACGGCGGCTCGGCCTCTGCGCGCGCGGTCGAGGAAGTGGAAAGCTATTTGAAAGACGTGGCTCAGTTGCCCCGGGTGCAACCCGACCCGAAGAAGATCGAAGTCGTCGACCTCAAGCCCGCCTACCTGAAGCGGCTGGCCGAGCTGGTGGAGATGAGCCGCCTCGCCCGGGCCAAGCTGCGCCCGGCCCTCGACCCCATGCACGGGGCCGGGGTCGGCTACCTGAAGCAGCTCTTCGCCGCTCACGGCGTGCAGGCCCTGGAAATCCGCGGCACGCCCGACCCGCTCTTCGGCGGCTCCCAGCCCGAGCCCACGGAGAGGAACCTGGGGCCGCTGCGGGAGGCGCTGGAGCGCGAGCAGTGCGACCTGGGCCTGGCCACCGACGGCGATGCCGACCGCCTGGCGGCCCTCGACGAGCAGGGCAGCTACGTCAGCCCGCACATGATCTTCTCGCTGCTGTTCCGCCACCTGGTGGAGCGCCGGGGGATGAAGGGCGGGGTGGCCAAAACTTTCTCGGTAAGCAAGATGGTGGACCGCCTGGCGGAGAACTACAGCTTGCCCCTGCACGAGACGCCCATCGGCTTCAAGTACATCGCCGAGCTGATGCTGGAGCACGACCTGCTGTTGGGGGGCGAAGAGAGCGGGGGCATCGGCATCCGGCCGCACCTGCCCGAGCGCGACGGCCTGCTGAACTCGTTGCTGCTCACCAAAATCGTCGCCACCGAAGGCAAACCGCTGAGCGAGTGCGTGGCGGAGATGCAGCGCGACTACGGCCCGCTCCACTACCAGCGCCTTGATCTCCACCTCTCGCCCGACCACAAGCAGCGCGCCCTCGACCGCTTCGCGGAGGACGGGGCGGGCAAGCTGGGCGAGTGGACCATCGTCGGCCGGGAAGACCTGGACGGGGTGAAGCTCTACCTGTTGAACGCCGGCTGGGTGCTGGTGCGGCCCTCAGGCACCGAGCCCGTGCTGCGCATTTACGCTGAGGCTCCCTCCGAGGAAGTGGTTAACAACGTGATCGCCGCCGTCGAGAAACTAGTCCGAAATTCTTGAGATCCGCCCCGCGTCCGATGCCGGAGCCCTCCCCGAGCCTGAGCCTGATCCTGCCCGCCTACAACGAAGAAGCCCGACTGGCCCGGACGCTTGACACCCTCCTGGCCTCTACCTGGGTGGAGAAAGGTGCGAGCGAAATTCTTGTGGTGGACGACGGGTCGACCGATGGCACCGCCACGATTGCCCGCGCCTATGCGGAGCGCCACCCGTCCATCCGGCTCCTCCGCCACGAGAACAACCGGGGAAAGGGCTACAGTGTCCGGCGGGGATTCCGGGAGGCGCGGGGCGAGGTGGTGCTCTTCACGGACGTAGACCTGTCGGCTCCGATCGGCGAAGCCGAGAAGCTGCTCGATGAACTCCACCGTGGAGCCGACATCGCCATCGGCTCCCGCGCCGTGGGCCGCGCGCGCACTCGCGTCCAACGACCGGCCACTCGGGCTCTGCTGAGCTACCTGTTCCGCGCCGTGTGCTTCTTGATCCTGGGTCTGCCCTACAAAGACACTCAGTGTGGCTTCAAGGCGTTCCAGCGGGAGCGTACCAGGTCTCTCTTCGATCGGCAGCGCCTCGACCGCTATGCGTTTGACGCCGAACTCCTTTTCCTGGCCAGCCAAGAACGCCTGCGGGTAGTTGAGGTCGGAATCAATTGGGAGTACGCCCGGCACTCGAAAATCCGCCTTTTGACCGACGGCAGCCATATGTTGGCGGACTTGTTGCGGGTGCGTTGGTGGTGGCTCAGCGGCGGCTATGGGAAGGGCCGGCGGCAGTGACCCGGCTGCCCGGGGAGGCTCTCAGCTCCCCAGCCCTACCAGCACCACTCCCAAGACGATAAGACCAATGCCCAACCGCTTCCAAAAGCCGACTTGCTCGTGCAGCCGCTTGGAGGCCAACAGGGTTACCCACACGTATTCGAGCGCCACAACCGGAATCAGAACCGAAAGCTGCGCTCCCAGCAGGCCCAAGAGGAAAAAGAGGGAGGAAAGCAGGTAGAGCCCGATCGCCCGGAGAACATGGCCACTGACCCGAAAGGCCGAAAAGGAAAGTCGGGTCTGGCCGGCGCCGCGCTTGAGCTCGAGGCCGGCCAACGCGGCCAGCCAGCTGGCCAGCAGCCCGGCCGCCACCCCCCAGAGCTCTGTCGGCATCTCAGGAGGCCCCTTCCCGGATGACGGCCCAGACGCCCAGCGCCGCCAAGCCGGCCCCGGCCAGCTTGTAAGGGTCGAACGTTTCCGTGGAAAAAAGAATCGGCGTCAGGGCCACGACCCAGAGGTACCGAGCCGCCAAGACGGGATAGATGGTGGAGAGTTCGCCGCCGCGGAGTGCGAGCAGCAGCAGGAGGAAGCCCACCCCCAACATCCCGTAGGCGAAGGCGAAGGCAAGTAGGGCGGTCGGATCGCTCCAGCCCTGCTGGCGCACCCGGTCGGCTCCCCACTTGGTGGTCAGTTGCGCCGCTCCGGTGATCCAGCTACACCCCAAAGCCAGCCACAAAGCCATTGCTTTCTGCCGGGCAGGCATGGGCTTTCACCTCCTCCGTTGTGGCGGGCCGACGGTCTGGCCAGTTTCGCTCCCTGGGGTCGGAGTCGGGGTTGGTTCCGGGGCGGGGAAAATCTGGAGGAGGCGGATGCGGTATTTCTGGTTCTCCAATTCGTACGGGGCCCGCCCGCCAGTATGCCGGACCAGCCAGGCCCGAGCGGGAGCCCCGCCGGAGAAGAGCAAATCGCTCGCCGTGGTGTCCAGCCACACGGTCTGGCCTCGGGTGTACGCCTCTGGGAGTTGTTCGTCCAGGGTGGCCAGCCCACCCGGTGGGAGGGATTTCCAAGTGGTGGCGGGATTGAAATAAGAGAGAATCAAATTGTCGGAAGTCCACCGAGCGTAATAGATGAGAGCGTTTTCGTCCCACACCTGTCTCATCCGGAGAGCGAAGGCCAGCGGCGGGTTCGTCTCCACGCGAGAATAGGGATAAATGTAGAACGCCAGGTTGAACACCCCGAGGGCCGACACGAACAGAAGCGCCCGGTAGCCCCTCGCCGGCGGCGCCGCTTCTACCGGAGCCAAACAAACACCCACAAGCAAGATGATCGCCGGGAGGTAATACAGCCGGTAAAAGGTGTTGTGGGGAAGCCAGAAAAACAAAAAGACCACATAGACGCCGATCCAGGTTGAAGCCAGCACAAACAAGGGATGGTAGCGTTGGCGCTTCAGCACCGACAGGAACGGCCGAAGTTGCCGAGTACTCCCCCGCAGCCGCCAGCACAGGAGCCCCAGCAGAGCCAGAAACAGGAGTGCCATGCCCACGGAAAAGGGGCTCCCCGTAGCCAAGAAAGCAGAAGGCCTGCCCCCCAAGAAGAGCCGCAGGTGGCCCTGTAGGGAAAGGAACAGGTTGTCCGCCAGATCGAAGGAGAAAGAAACCTCGGGGGAGTAGCTGGTGATCCATCTGGCAAAAGGCCTGAACTCCGAGGTGCCTCGACTCAAATAGAAGCCGGTGAAAAAAACCGAGACGGTCAGGGCAAAGGCGATGACCGAGTAGCGGAGGGCAACGAACCCTCGCCGCCGCCAGGACAGCCAGCCATTCTGATACAAGAGCCCTAGGACGGCGACCGGAAAGAAAAACACCGCCAGTTGATGAAAACACATGGCCGCCGAATGCAGCACGGCCACCAGAAGGGGGCGACTTCTCTTGCCGGGAAGGAGCAAATAAAAACTGGCGAGAATGAGAAGCATACTGGGAATGTAACTATTGGCGTCGGTGGAGAATTTCCACCAGGTGGCGGAAAAGGCAAAAAGCGCGGTCAGGACACCGCTCCAGTAGAGCGATCCCAGACTGGCCAGGAGGAGGCGAAAGAGCAGGTAGGCGCAGAGGGCGCTCAAGAAGCTGTTGGTGACGCGGAGGACCTCCAGCGCCCGTATCGACGGCTCCAGACTCTGCACGACCGAATAAAGGGAATAACCGAACGCCCGGTAGAGAAGATGGTTGGGATCGAGTAGAGTTGGCTCCAGTCCGGTTGCCTTTTCCACGCTTTGAGCAAAGCCTAGACCGTCGGAAATATGGTTCTTGGTGGGCAACCAGAGATACATGACCAGCACCAGGAGAGACAGGCCCACGGAGAGTCGAGCTGCTTTCTTTCGGTCCATGCCAGTTTGTGTTCGCCACATTCTACGAGAGAAGTCGGAGAGCACCAAGCTCTACCCGCAGAGGCTAGCCGGGCGTGGGTACTCGCTTCGGCCGAGCTGCTGGACAGGCGCCCCGTGTGCGTGTCCGGCAGGAGCTCGACCGCCAGCTCGTCAGCGATGCACCGGGCCACCTCGCTCTGAATCACCAGCACGTCCTCCAACTGGCGGAAGAGGAAGAAGAATTCGAGGTCCTGGAGTTCCGCCGGCAACCCGAAGAGTGAGGCTCCGCCGCAAGAAGGAAGAACGATGAGCATCCCGCGCTTCCACGGCCACCCCTGGCGGGTGTTGACGATTTTGGCCCTGATCAATTTCGTCAACTACGTTGACCGCGAGATCATCTACGCCCTGGTGCCGCTCATCCAGGCGGAGTTCGCCCTCACCTACACCCAGGTGGGGCTGCTGGGCACCGTCTTCAGCATCTTCCACGCCGCCTTCACCCTGCCGCTGGGCATGCTGGCCGACCGCACCTCGCGCAAGAAGGTGATCAGCTACGGCGTCTTTTTCTGGAGCATGATGACGTTCCTGAGCGGGCTGGTGGCCACCTACCGCAGCCTGCTGGGGGTGCGCGCCCTGGTGGGGGTGGGGGAGGCCGCCTATTCACCGGCCGCCGCCGCCATCATCACCGGCAGCTTCGCCCGGCGGCTGCGCGCCCGCGTGCAGGGGATGTTCGACCTGGGGATGTTCGTCGGCGGTGCCGCCGGGCTGGCGCTGGGCGGCCTGCTGGGCGGCTGGGTGGGCTGGCGCCCGGCGTTCTTCATCGTGGGGGTGCCGGGGCTGATCCTAGCCCTGAGCGTGCTGCGCCTGCCCGAGCCTCCGGTCAAGCACGATCACAAGAATCCGGTTCCCCTCACCCGCCTGCTGCGGGTGCCCGCCTACCGGATGGTGCTGGTGGCGGGCGGGTTCATCACCTTCGCCGGCTGGGCCTACATCTTCTGGGGCACCACCTTTGTCCACGAGTACAAGGGGTTCGACCTGGGCGAGGCGGGCGTGATTCTGGGCTTGACCCTGGTGGTGGCCGGAGCGCTGGGCATCTCCACCGGGGCCGCCCTGGCCGACCGCCTGGCGCGGCGTTTCCCCTGGGGGCGGGTGGTTGTGATTTTCCTGGGCTTCCTCATCTCCGCCCCGATTCTCTATGGAGCCTTCCATGCCCAAAGCAAAGGGGTATTCCTGGTGCTCTTCTTCTGCGGAAGTTTCTTTATGACCTGGTACCACGGGCCGCTGACGGCCACCCTGCACGACCTCACCCCACCTCATGCTCACGCCACCGCCGTGGGGCTGTACTACTTTTTCGTCAACCTCTCGGCCACGCCCTGGGCGCCGCTGGTCGTCGGCAAGGTGGCCGACCACTACGACTTACACACCGGGCTGCACGTGGCCCTGGCTGCGCAGGTGATCGGCGCTTTGGGGTTCCTCCTGGTCATCTACTTCATCCGCCGCGACGGCCTCCGCCACCCTGCCCTGGCCGAGTTCCAGGCCATGGAAGCCCCCAGCCCCGGCGAATCGCAGCCCGGAATTTCAAGACTTGACGCCTCGCGGGAAAGGTGAGCTGCAAGAGAACGGGGGCCAACTTGCGGAAGACAATTTTGCTCGCGGTTGGGGCGCAGCACGCCAGGCTGCATCGTCGGACCTAAGCGGAGCCGGGGACGTAGACCCTCAGGAATTCGCCTGACTGCTCGGGCCTCACTTCGACCGGACCGGCGTTGGCCAGGGCCAGGAAGGCGTCGCCCGGCGCGTAGTCCCACTCGGCGGACTGCGCCGCCAGTTTTCCTCGGCCGCAACAAACCACCAGCAGGTCGAAGTGCCCCGGGTCGTCCGGTAGCTCCCAGCTTTTCTCCGCCGAATATTTCTCCGTGACGAAGTACGGTGAGGCCGCGAGCAACCGCCCTTCCAGCCGGCGGTCGAGCGGCTGCGGCGCCACCTTGCCCGCCTCCGGAGTGTAGGGCCGGGCCACGGCCCGCGCCTGCTCGAGATGGAGCCCCCGCGGCTTGCCGTCCAGCCCCGGCCGGTGGTAATCATAAATCCGATAGGTCAGGTCGGAGTACTGCTGGATCTCGCACAAACAGAGGCCCGGCCCGATCGCGTGCACCGTGCCCGCGGGCACGAAGATGGTGTCGCCGGCCGAGACTAGGATGTGGCTCAACCTCTCTTCGATCTCCGGCTTGCCCAGGGTGGCGCGGAAGGCCTCGGGGTCCATCCCCGGCTTTGCGCCCACTCGCACCCAGCCGCCCGGCTCAGCAGCCACCACGTGCCACATCTCGGTCTTGCCCCAAGGCTCGTTCTCCTTTTCCCGGGCGTAGGCGTTGTCCGGGTGCACCTGGATGGAGAGCTTCTCCGCCGTGAAGAGGAACTTGATCAGCAGCGGGAATCGCTCCAAGCCCGCCGCGTTGCGGCCGCGCTCTTCGGCGGTCATCTTCACCCAGCGCTCCCTCAGGGTCTGCCGGGCCTCGCGTGCCCCCGGCTCCAGCAGGCGGCACTCCAGGCTGGTCAGCCAGGCTTCCCCGATGGGCTCTTTCGCTCCCTCGGGCAGCGAATATAGCGGCGAAAGATCCCGCCGGCCCCAAGGACGCGAGTGAAACTCGGGCAGCAGTTTCAGCAAAGACATCGGTCTTCCTAGCAGGATAACTTCCGGCCGACGGATTGCCTAGCCCCAAGGCAAGCTTTCGGGAGTTGCCAACCCCACCTCAATCTGCTACAGGTAGAAAGCGGGCGAATCCCAGCCCTTTCTCCCGCCGTCAAAGTTACTGAATGAACACGATTCGCGGGCGTTGTCGGCCCTCAGAGGAGTTAGGCCGCTTATGTGCGACGTCCTGGTGGCCCTGGCGGACGCCACTCGCAACGGCAAAGTTCTCTTCGGCAAGAACAGCGACCGCCCCGCGGGCGAATGCCAGCCGCTCCACTATTCCCCGGGAGGCAAGCGCCGGCCGGGCAGCGCGGTGCAGTGCTCCTACGTCTCGGTCCCGGAAGCCGACCCCGTGCTGGCCACCTTCGGCTGCCGCCCCTATTGGTGCTGGGGCTACGAGACCGGATTGAACGAGGCCGGCGTGGTGGGCGGCAACGCCGCTGTCTTCACTCGCGGGCTGCGGCTGGCCGGCAAGCAAGAGAAGCCGGGGCTGACCGGGATGGACCTGTTGCGCTTCGGGCTGGAGCGCGGGGAAACGGCCGAGCAGGGCGTCGAGGTCATCGTCCACCTGCTGGAGCAGTACGGCCAGTGGGGCTCGGCCGTGCAAGGACAGGACCACCCCGCAGGCGCCTACGACAATTCCTTCCTTCTGGCCGACCGGAAAGAAGCTTGGGTGCTGGAGACCTCCGGCCGCCGCTGGGTAGCCGAGCGGGTGACGAGCGGCGTCCGCTCCATCTCCAATCAGCTTTCCATCCGCAACCAGTGGGCGAAAGCCAGCAAAGACCTGCCCGAGTTCGCCCGGCAGCAAGGCTGGTGGAGCGGCGATGGGAGTGGGCTCGACTGGGCCCTGGTCTACGCCGACCACGACCACTATTCCCGTCAGGTCTCCCACCTCCGCTGGAGGCGCTCCCAGCACCTGCTCCAGGGCCACCGCGGCGCTCTCGATGCCCCCACCATGATGCATATCCTGCGCGACCACTACGAGGACACCTTCCTAGAAGGCCCCCAGTTCCACCCTTACCTCCCCTACTTCATGACCCTGTGCATGCACGACTCGCCCGCGGGCTTCACCTGGGGGAATACGGCCACCTCGGTGGTGGTCGAGCTCGACCCCCACAACCCCGCCCCGCCTCCCTTCTGGCTGGCCTACCTGCCGCCCTGCACCAGCCTCTACGCGGCCTACTTCCTCGGAGCTCGACTTCCGGCAGTCATCACCCGTGCTGGCACTGCCGGCATGGAAGTCCAGCCACCCCGGGAAGCCCCGAAAGACGATTTCAGCGAGAAATCCTTCTGGTGGCGCTGCCATCGGCTGCTGGAGGAAGTCTGCAAGCGCCCGCTCGGGCGCCACCGGGAACTCCGCACCCTCTTTGACCCCGTCGAGAAGAACAACTTGGCCCGGGTGCAGGAGCTGCTCGCCCGGCCATCCCCCACCGCGAACGAGCAGACCCGCCTGGTCGAAGCGGAGGTGGCCGAGATGACCGCCGCCCTCGAAACCCTGGAACAACGCTGGAACCTCCAACCCGCCCGGGTGGGCAGAGGAGCGCGGGTATGAAGACCATCTATATGGTCCCCCACACCCACTACGACGTAGTGTGGGCGTTCGTGCGGGAAGACTACCTCTACATCAACACCTCCATCCTCAAGAAGGCCATGGAGATGATCAAGAGCTGCGGGTTCAAGTTTTTGATCGAGCAAGCCTATCCCATCGAGCAAACCGAGAAAAACGACCCGCAGTTCTTCGGCCAGCTCAAAGACGCCATCCGGGCGGGCAAAGTGGAAGTCGTGGACGCCCAGTACGTGATGGCCGACCCCATGACCCCCGCCGGCGAAGTCCTGGTGCGCCAATTCCTGGTCGGCCACCTCTACTGCCAGGAAAAGCTGGGCATCGAGGTCCCGGTGGCCTGGGCGGCCGACGGCTTCGGCCTGAACGCCCAGTTGCCGCAAATCTACCGCAAGTGCGGCTTCCGGTGGCTGGTCTTCCGCCGGGGCTTGCCCCGCAGCATCGGCTACCGGGTGAGCGAGTTCGTCTGGGAGGGACTGGACGGCTCCAAGATCATCGCCCACTGGCTCCCGCTCGGCTACCGCGCCGACCTCGACCTCGACCACTGGGAGCAAACTGTCCAGCACCTCTCGGCCCTGGCCACAACCTCTCACATCTTGATGCCCTGCGGCAGCGGCGGTGTTCCCCCGCAGGAAGACACGCCCGACCACGTGAAGAAGTGGAACCAGGAACACACCGATTCCAAAATGGTCGTCGCCACCCCGCGTGAGTTCTTCCAAGCCTTCGCGAAGGAAAAGAAGAACCTGGTCTCCTACCGGGGCGAACTCTACAGCGCCGACTTGGAAAACATCTTCCCGGACGCGGTCTCCTGCCGCATTCGGCTGAAACTGGCCATCAAGGGGGCGGAAACCACGCTGCTGCTGACGGAAAAAATCTGCGGCTTGGCCCGCCTCTACGGCAAGCAGTATCCCGCCGCCTCCCTCAGCGAGCTCTGGAAAAAGCAGCTCTTCCTGGCCCACCACGACGTCTCCCCCGGCACCGGCATTGACCAAATCTACGAAGAAGCCTGGCAGTACATCAACGACATCAAACTCCAATCGCAAGCTCTCATCCGCGACTCGGTGCTGCACTTGGCCGGTACCCTGGCCAAGGGCTCGGGCCGCAACCTCCTCGTCTTCAACCCCAACAACTGGGAAGTGACCGACTGGGTGGAGGCCGAAGTCGAGTGCGGGGAAGAATTGACCAACGAGCCCGCGGTCACCTTCGAGGGGAAAGAGCTGCCCACCGAGATCCTCGACCCGGTGCGGGACGAGCAGGGCCGAGTCTGCCACTGCAAGCTCGGCTTCCGCGCTACTGTGCCCTCCCTCGGCTACCGCGTCTACCGAGTGGAGACAAAGACCGCGGAATTCCTCTCCACCATCCGGGTCAACGACAACCGGGTCACCACGCCTTTCTTCACCCTGGAGGTCGACCCCGACACCGTTATCTTGCGGGTCTTCGACAATGAAGGAACTCCGATCGTCGAAGGCAACGAAATGGTCATCGACGAAGAGGTGGGCGACCTCTACTTCCATAAGAGCCACCTGAAACAGCCCATCGGGGCCGAGGGCGGCGGCGGCCTGAAGTTCGGCGCCTTCAAGCCCGAAGAATTCACCGTCCAGCAGAGCCCGCTCCGCACCACCATCACCTTCCGGAGCGAGTTCTTCTGCCTGCGCTGGCCCTACTACTTGACCGAAAAGTTCGGCAACCAGCTCTACCGCCATAAGACCATGGACATTTGCAAGCAGGTCACCGTCTACAACGACAGTCCCCGCATCGACTTCCTCACCTACCTGAACACCGAGCAATCCCATGTCCGCATCCGGCTGCACTTCGACACCTGCATGGTGGCCCCCGAGTACGTCCGCCAGACACAATTCGGGGTGATCGATTTGCCTCGCGAGCGCACCCTGGAGGAGGGCGTCAAGGTGCCCTCCCTCTCCTGGGTGAGCGCCCAGGAGGGCGAGCGCGGACTCGCCTTCCTCAGCGCCGGCGTCCCCATCAACGAAATCAAGGCCGGCTGGATCCATTACACCCTGTTGCGCAGCGTCTCGGTGCTGTCGGCCGACGGGGTCAGCGGCCCGCTCATCCCCACCCCCGGGGCCATGCAACTGGGCCGGCACGCCTTTGCCTATTCCCTCTACCCCTATTCCGGCGACTGGCGCGCCGCCGGCATCCACCGCCGGGTCAACGAGTTCAGCCAGCCCCTCTTTGCCCTGCAATTGGAAGGCCAGCCGGCTCAAAGCCAATTCGAAGGCTTGGGGCTGGAGCCGGACAACCTGATCCTCTCCTGCCTGAAAAAAGCCGAGAGGGATGATTTTCTCATCCTGCGCTTCTTTGAAACCAAGGGCGAAAAGTGCCGCGCCCGCTTGACCCTGCCTCCCCAGGTCAAAGCGGCCCGCACCGCCAACCTCCTCGAACAGGACCAGGCGGAATTGCCCCTCCAGCAAGGAATGCTCGAGCTGGAGGTCACGCCCTGGGAAATCGTCACCGTGAAGCTCTCGCTGGCTTCCTAGCGGCTGGCCACAATCTCAGCCCCACCTCCTCTTTGACGCCCATCCCTCGGCGTTGGCCCTCCACGACGCCACCGCGAATCTCCTTGACATTCGGCGACGTTCAAAGCTACATAAGAAAGCGCAATTGCGCGCTTGGACGATTAGGACTTCTTCCGAACTCGCGATGGCAGTTGGCGCAAAGGGTTATGAGGTTTTCTTCGCGGTCGTTCCCCAGGTGGCTGCGTGAAATGATGTGATGGATTTGCAGTTCGTTAGAGCGCCCGCAGTTCTGGCAACGCCACCCATCCCTTTCTAGTACCTGCCTGGATAGACGACGATATGAATCCGCGTCAAGCCTGAATCTTGGCTGCCTGGGAGGTAGTGAGGTCATACCAGGGTTTGGATGTGATGAAGGAATTCTTGCTGCTGTGGAGAGGGGAGGAGGCTAAAGAGCCTAGACACGGCGAGCAATAGGGCCTTCTGGTCTCCCTCGATAGCGTTGACCCCACCCAAAAAGTCGGCGCAGATCATCTCCAGGCAGTACCCCCGGGATTTGTCAGTCCCCAGCATCAGGGCAGCCGCCTCCAACGCCTGTTCAATGACCGGCAGTTGGCTCTTGTAGACCTTGAAGTAGAGGATCTCCCAGGGTTCGGTCTCTGAGCCCGTCAGATAGCGTTCGACCTCCAGTTTGAACTGCTCCTTGGGCAATTCCTTGGCTCTGTGCAACCAGGTTGCACAATCGAACTTCTGCCCCTGGCGCCGGGCCACCTTGACGAGCTCCGTCGCCTTGGTCCAACCGACCTTTTTGAGCTCCCGCCGGGCCTCTCGGGGCAGGTGCTCGTGGATGGCCATCAGGTAGTAGGCCTTGCGGCGGGACTCGGGGAAGCGCTTCTCCAGGAACTCATCGAAGGAGCCGAGGTTATCGAGCCGCCAGTACTGCCCGGCCCGGACCTCGCAGAGGTAGCGGCCTAGCTCCACAAAGCGAGTATCGCGCTCATGCTCCACCCCCTGCTCCCAGGCCAGGATCTCGTCGATCTTGGCCAGCACGAAGGAGGCCCGGCGGCGGTTGAGCTTCGGGGCCACCAGGGGGCGCCCGTTAGTAGTCAATGTCCCCAAGCCAATCAAGGTCGCTGGCTCCTGGCTTGCGTACGAGTTTCATCTCGACAAGTTCCTGGTTCTTCAGACAGAGCCCCACATAGGGGCAGGCGAGGCAGCCGTTCTGGGGGAAGCGGATGCCGCTGTGGGGGAGGAAGTGGCCGGCCTCGATCCGGGTGATGGTCTCTTCGACCAGGCGGGCGTAGTCCTGGCGTTGCTCCTGGGTGATGCGGGTCTTAAGGTATTGGATCTCAGGCAGCCGCTTGCGGACGAAGGCCACTACGGCCACGTCCTCCAGGCCTGTGAGCCAGGAGTAGCACACGAGTTGAGGGTCGAGGGCGAGCAGCCCTTCGGGCTCCTCGGGGTAGCGGCTGGTCGTGGTCTTCCACTCGATCACCGAGCGGGCGCCATCCAGCAACCCGATGGCATCGACATAGGCCCTGAACTCGTTGCCGTTTCCCAGCGGGCGGCTGAGCTTGATCTGGAGGTTCCGCCTGGGCTGCAGGACTCGAACCCGGTTGTTTTGGGCAAACCGCTCCAGCAGCACGATCCCCTGGCGGTACATCTTCTCCCAGCTATCCCCGTTCGTGTATTCAAGCTGGGTCTCCTGCAGGGCGAACCATTCCTGGAAGAGGACTTCGGTGGGATCCTTCCGAAGGAAGTAGGCCGTCAGGGCCTGCTCGAAGACCCGCCCGAAGAGCAGGTTGGCCCGGGTCTCCTTCTCCCGCCAGCCATCGAGATAGCGGTGCTTGTAGCGCTTGGGGCAGGCCAGGTACTGGCTGATCTGGGTGTAGCTGTAGGTCATGGCTGGTCTTCCCTTTCATCGACCGAGGCCGTCGAGATGTCCTTCCAGCCCCACTCGGGGGCGAACCCGCCTAGGTTCAGGTAGGAGTGGCCGTTGAGGCTGGTATGGGAGATCTTGACGACTCCCCGCAGGCCGGCCAGTTCCTTTTCGTCGACCTCCTCTTGGCCCAGGAGCTCGGTGTCGTAGCTGAAGTCCCGGAGGAACCAGCTGAGCTTCCAGAGGGCCTTGGGGGTGCAGTAGAGGCGGCCCGAGAAGCTCTTCTCGGCCAACTCCTCCGGTTCCAGGATGGCAAAGCGGAGGGAAAAGAAGGGTTTCTTGGGGTGGTAGCGGTAGCGGGCCTGCTCTACCCGGACCAGGAAGAAGCCATCCGGGATCTCGGTGCCGTTCCGGGTCTCCTGGTTAAGCCCGGGGATATGGCGTTTCATGGCTTTGCCTCCTTAGAGTCGGCATAGCTGTTGAGGTGGCAGAGGAGGCCGGGGCGGTCCTTGGTGGCCCACTCGGCCAGGTTGTTGATGAAGGCTTCGACCATCTCCCGGGGGGCCTCGCGCAGGGTCTGGGTGGCGCAGAAGTCGGCGGCGTAGCGCTTGACCAGGGTGGGATCAAGGCTGTGCTGACGGATCAGTTGGCAGAGTCGGTCCCGCAGCCGGGGTTGGCCGTTGCCGGAGGGGGAGGCAGCCGGGGCCTCTTGCACTTGCTCCTTTCGGAGGTCCTCGGTGGAGGACAAGGAAGACCCGATCTCCTCGACCGAGCAAAGCCCGATCCCGTAGGCCTTCCGCAGGGCGCGGTTGACGGCTCGGGTCTCGGCCACCCGTAGCTCGGCCCCCCGCACTAAGGGGGAGACATTGGAGGGGTCGGCATCCCCGTAGCCCACGAACCCCTTGGACCCCCGGGAGCTGTAGACAATGGCCCGGAAGACCCATTTATGGGCCCCAGGGTCGCAGAACTCCGGGAGGGGGCGGGTCTGGATCCCCCGGCAGCCCTGGCGGCGGGCGAGGCGGAGGAGGCCGGCGTGGGTGACGTACCAGTGGCCGTCCACTAGAGTCAGGTCTCCCAGCGCAATGGAAAAACCGAATGTTGTGGTAAGCTCCCGCAGGCTCTGCAGCAGTGCTTTGGAGTCCGTGAGGGCCCAGAGCCGCTTCGCATAGGCGGAGTTTTGGCGGTAAAGGGCATTGACGTTTCCGATGGGCTTGCTCATGCCTGCCTCCAAGTCCGTAGGGTACGGTAATGCGTATCTAATAATAAGGATATTTTAGCCTTATAAAGATATATATGTCAAGGAAAAAATTCGCTTCGGCTCAGATCTATGTCGACTGGAGAGCCGTTGGGAGACGAATCCGCGAACTTCGGGGGTTTGACATGACGCAGGTGGAGTTCGCCAGCAGGATCAGGATCAGTCAGAATTACTTATCAGCTATGGAACATGGCAAGGTTCAAATTGGAGCGGAAATCTTGCTCAGGATCAGCCAAGGGTTCGGCAAGTCCATCGAGTGGTTGTTGACTGGGCAGGACAAGGGCTGAGGGGCAAGGTCTGCGGCCTCTACCAGCAGCAAGGAGGGGAGGGTTTGAGCGCTTCCTCTCACTTAGCCCGAGGCGACTTGACAAGTAGGGCCTAGAGTTTGTAATCTCTAAGCTGATTTAGGTCCCCGGTCGTTGTCCAAGTGGCACGGCCGGGGTTCAGTTTTTGTGGCGTCAGGACAGCAGCGGAAGCCCACTGGACCACCCAAACCTGATACGCCTAGAGTCCATGCTTTTGTTGACGGGCAGAATCTATTCTACGGGGTCAAGATCTGCTTCGGCTACGAGTTTCCTAATTTCGACATCATGAAGCTTGCCGAGGAAGTTGTTTCTGCCTCTGAATTCGACCGCGAGTTAATGCAAGTCCACTTTTACACCGGGATGCACAAGAGGACTAAGAACAAGTTCTGGCATGATTTCTGGACCAAAAAACTTACAGCTATGCGAGGGTAAGGTGTCCGAGTAGTAACCATCCCGCTCATGTATGTTCGGGTGCAGACTCCGGCAGGTATCATTGAAAAGGGCATGGAAAAAGGGATCGATCTAAGGATCGGGTTAGACCTCGTGAGGCTGGCTAGGAAAAACGAGTACGATGTCGCGCTCATTTTCAGCCAAGATACAGATTTGGCCGAGGCTGTCGGTGAAATCAAGGAACTCCGGCGCGAGTTGAACCGATGGATTCTCGTTGAGTCGGCATTCCCTAGTGTCGGCGTGCAAAAGGGCGTCCCGGGAACTCAATGGCGCCCATTTGATAAGACTCTCTATGAGCGCTGCCTTGACCCTGCCGATCATAGGCCCCCTAGGCAGCAGCCATAACAGCCTCTGTCGAAAACAAGTGCTTAGACCCCGGAGCTTTGCCCGTTGCGGCCTTAGTTCGCGGAGCGGCGTCCCTGAGGATGGTCGCGGACTCACCTCCACGCAGCCCAGGACGAAAAGGACCCAAAAGGATCCAAATACCTCCAGTGCTACCTGGCCCGTCAGAAGAAGGGAGAGCAATCTTCGGAGTAGACGCAACGAAGCCCCGTCTCCTCCAACTAGGCAACCGAGGGGAAGGACCCCAAAGACCCCCAAGACTGCGAAACGAACTCCCCTGCAAAAGGACGCTAACCGCTTCCAGTCTCGATTTGGGAATACCCAAGCAACCATCGCCAGGTTGAAGCCATCCTAGATTGTGGGCTCGAAAGGGCCCAAAAGAAGGAGGAGGCGATGAGCCTTCTCCTTTTTTATTTTGGGAGGAATAGTGACCAATGGACAACGGAAACCGCGAACCTCTAGAGCACGCTCAAACGTCAGGAAATGGGGCTGCCGTTCGAGACGGAAACGGCCAGCAGGAAAATGCTTCATCCCGCCGGATCGCCGCAGCCCGAACTCCGGCGCGCCGGGCGGCTACCGGACCGCGCACCCGTGCGGGCAAGCAGCGCTCAAAATACAATTCACTTCGCCACGGGATTTTCGCTGCCGTCGTCCTTGAGGGTCAGGAGTCGGTGGAGGACTATCAGCGCTTGTTGGCTGGACTTCGGGAAGATCTTCGGCCTGTGGGGACGGTAGAGGAGCTCTGGGTTGAGCAGCTCTGTATGCTCCTATGGCGCTGGAGGCGCCTGGTCATCGCCGAGAAGGCGGAAATCCTGCCAAAACCCAAGCCGATTGAACTTTCTGGCCCATATGAGTCACTTCGTTACACGACCCGTGGGGTTGGGGATGTCGTGCTCGGCCTCCTTCCCTTCGCCAAGACGCCGGAGATGATTCAGGAGGCCATCGACCTGCTCGAGGAGTGGCGGGAAATAGTTGAGGCAGCAGGCCTTGACTATGACCACGGCCGTCAAGTCCTCGAGGAGGTCTATGGGACCCTTGCAGTGTCTGCCGCCCGGCGCGGCCTGCCCTTTGCGTACATGCTGATCTTCGGGTTAATGAAGGGCTGTCCCGACCACGAAACCGGCGAGCCGACCGTCCCGAAGGACAAGCGCATTTCCCCGGAAGAAGCGAAAACCCGATTGCTGAAGCAGATCGACGAGGAGATTAAGAGGCTGGGTGCTTTGCGCGACGAATTACAGGAGCTGCTGGAGTGGGACCGGAATGAGCGCGAGACACAGGAGATGAATCGCCGAATGGTACCGCCGGCGGCCGAGCGGCTCATCAAGTACGAGCAAATGCTGAGCCGGGGGATTGAAAAGACCTTGCTCCAGCTGGAACGCCTGCAGCGGCGCCGTTTGGGTGAAAAAGATCTGCCTCCCCTCAAGCTGGATCTCTCAGGCTAGGCTAAGAGAGGAGTTTGGCTTGGCCGGAAGGGTGCGCGTCGAGTAGAGTGGTGGTGTGAACATTGTGAACATTGTGAACGTTGTGAACGTTGTTGGGGCAATAGGGTCTGGGAGAGTCTTCCCAGTCCGGAAGGGCAAAAATACAAAACGAACTAGCCTAACTCCTTATGTTTCTGTACCTTGACAAACAAGGATTGGCTGAATCTTGCGCTTTTTGGCCTGGGAATGGCCCCCTTCAAAGAGGACCGGAGTTTAGAAGCTGGCCAGCGCCGCTTCCTCGTTTTCGACCAGGTCGAGGACGGTATCCAGCCGGACCATCTTCAGCGTTTGCAGCACCCGCTTGGGGGCGCCGAAGAGTTTGCACTTGCCGCCCGCCTGCTTCAAGGTGCTGAAGGCCCGCACCAGGATGCCGATGCCGGAGCTGTCCATATCGGGCACGCCGGCTAGGTTAAAGGCCAGGTTTTTGGTGCCGCCGCCAATGACTTCTTCGACTTGGTCGCGAAAGGCGTCGACCGCTTCCCCCATCTTGAGGGAAACCTGGAGGTCGAGGAAACTCGGACGGTGGGTGGAACGGGCGAAGAAAATCCCCCAGAGCGCCCGGCTCACCTTCGTCATCACCAACAACCACTTCCACGGCAAGGCGGTCACGAATGCACTACAGCTGCTCCACCGGCTGACGGGCAAGCCGGTGCGCGTACGGGCACCCCTGCTCCACCAGTACCCGGAGCTCGAACCCATCTCGAGCCCCGCGGGCACCACCCCCTTGCCCTTCCCTACTGACCGCTGACGATCAGCTACGGAATGATAGAGATGTGGGGGTCGATGGGTTCAGTTAGACCATCCACTACAATAGTGGTCTTGTACTCGCCTTCTGTCTCCAGCTTGGCGGGCCCGGAGGAGACTACCCATAGGCCCTCCGCTGTTTGCGTGCTCTCGAACGGGGTCTGCCGATAAAATGGTTGTACCTCGTTCCTGTCTTTAGTGAACTTCTTAATCGTGAAGCGCTTATGGCACTGCCACTTCACCGAGTCTTGAGCTCTAATCGAAATGGGCACCTGGTCCGGAATCGTGGTTTCTAGTGAAACATGGATCGTGACCGGTTTCTCGGCGGCCTGCACCTTCAGCGCCCCGGCCCCCAGGCTCAGCAGACCCAGCGCCATCAGCACCCACGTGAACCATTCCCGTCGCTTCAGCGTCTCCATGTTACCCTCCTTGTTTCGTCGAGTAGTTTGCTTACTTAGGCCGAATCATCGCTTGAAACTTGGGATCGTCGCGCAAATTGTCGAGTTCAATGGTGGCGAGGATCTCCGCGGGCGAATAGCCCGCGGCCACAGCCCTTTCCAGCCAAGCCAGGGCCGTCGCCTGCTCACCAAACTGGTTGTGAACCACCGCGGCCCATAACAGGAATTCGGGCTCGTTCGGGCGCAAGCTGAGCGCGCGTTCCAGGTGGCTCGAAGCTTCCGGCTTGTGGCCGAGCATAGCGTGGTAGTAGGCCAGCAGGACGTGTACTTCGGCATTCTGGGGATTGACCTTCAATTGCTCGTGGCCCAGCCGGATGGCGCGCTCGTACATTTCGCGCGCCTGGGCGCGTTTGCCCGGCGCCCAATAGTAGGCCCGAGCCAAATTCCCGAAGAAGTGATACTTCATGCTGCCGAGCGCAGCCGCCTGCTCGAACATGCTAACCGCCTCCTCAAACCGGCGTAAGCTGAAATAAACGTTGCCCAGGTTCGAGTAAGCCCAAGAAGTAGGCTGGAGTTCGTTCGCTTTGCGCAAAGCCATGATCGCCTCTTCGTATCGTCCCATCAAGATGTAGACTCCACCCAGATTGAGGTGGGCGCGGACGTTGTCGGGTGTCAGCGCTATCGCCTGTTCGAATTGCTCAGCAGCTCCCTTGTAGCGCGCCTGGGCTACATAGAACGCGCCCAGCCAGCTGTAACCGGCCCAGTAGTCCCGGCGAATCTCGATGGCCCGGCGATAGGTTTGTTCGGCTTCGGCCAGCTTTCCCAACGCGTTATAGGCCGTGCCCAGGCCGCGGTAAGCGTCGTCGCTTGCGGGGTCAAGCGCTAACGCGCGCTCAAACTCTTGGGCCGCCTTTTCATACTCGCCGGTTCCCTGATAAATGGTGCCGAGCGTCACATGGACTGCCGCTAAATGGTCATCGAGCTGTGCGGCCGCGTGGCTGGCTGTTATGGCGCGCTCGACCCACTGGCGCTCTTTCGTCGCTACATACTTTTGCCAATAGGCGTCGCCCAGACCCGCGTGCGCCAACGCAAATTGTGGATCTTCGGACAAAACTTTCTGGAAAAGTTCGATGGCGATGTCCACGTTACGTTCCACGTCATAGCGGCGCAGGTAGCCGCGCGCCTGCAAGTAGAAATCGTACGCGGTGGCGCTCGTGGGCGGTTCCCGCGCGGCATAACTGGTGGTTAGCCCCAACTCGGTGCGGAGCAGGCGACTGACGTCGGCGGCCAGCCGTTCCTGCAGCCCGAAAATCTCTGCCACTTCCCCCTCGAGCACGTCCCCGCCCAGTGCCACCCGCTGCTTGCGGTCCATCAGCCGATAGTAGATGCGCAGCCGGTCCCCGCTGCGCTGCACGCTGCCTTCCAGGACCAGCGGTGCGCCAATGTCCGCACTCGCTGGCACTACATAAACTCCGCCCATCCCTGCAAGGAGGGTCGTGATAGCTTCAGTAAAGCCTTCGGCGAGAAATACGGTTTGGGGATCCCCAGCCAGACTCTTGAATGACTCGACCGCCAGGTATTTGGCCGAAGCCGTAGGTGTCCGTACCGCACTCCGCTCAAAAAGCAGCACCACCGCCAGCACTGCCACCCCGGCCGCCAACAGCACCACCGCCCGTCGCATCGAAAGACGCGCACGGGGTGTAGGAACGCGCCGCCCCCGTTCGAGCTGACGCAGGTCGACCAGTAGGTCGGCGGTGGTGGCGTAGCGCTCCTCGGCGCGCTTGGCCAGCATCTTGGTGACGATGCGCTCCAGCTCAGCGGGCACCCGCGGGTTCAGAAGAGTGATTCGCAAGGGCACGCCGTGGAGGACGCGGTCACTGGTGGCCAAGAAGCCCTGAGCCCGAAAGGGATGCCGCCCGGTGAACGCCTCGTAGAAGACCACTCCCAGCGAAAATATGTCGGCGCGCCCATCGGAATCTTTCTCCAGCAGCACCTCCGGGGCCATGTAGCCGGGCGTACCGCTGGGGCCGCCTGTGCTCTGGGCGCTTTCGATCGTGCTGTCTTTATCGCGTTGCGGGAGCTGCTTAGCCACCCCAAAGTCGAGGATCTTCACTTGCTCGGTCGGGGTGAGCATTATGTTTTCCGGCTTGATGTCCCGATGCACGAGGCCGCGCTGGTGCGCGGCGACCAGACCTTCAGTGCATTGCACGGCAATCGCCAAGAGAGGCTCGATGCCCAGGGGACGCCGCAGCCGCTGGCGCAGCGTCTCTCCCTCGACGTACTCCATCACCAGGAAGAGTTCCCCGTCCTGCTCCAGTACGTCGAAGATGGTGGCGATGTGGGCCTCGCCGCGCAGCCGGGAGGCGCGCTCGGCCTCCTTCAGCAGGCGCTGGCGGTAGCGCGGGTCGGCGCGGAGCTGCGGGGAAACGCGTTTGAGCGCCACCGGGCAGTGGAGCTTGGTATCGTCGGCGCGGTAGACCTCGCCCATCCCCCCGCCGCCCAGCCGCTCCCGAATGGCAAAC
>JALLOH010000379.1 GCA_027717655.1 Acidobacteriia bacterium AH_259_A11_L15 | reverse complement strand
ATTGGGGTCTTCCCCCTGGGGGACCAGCAAACGATTCGCAACCGCCTGGCGCAAGCGTTCCGCTACATCATTTCGCAGCGACTGATCCCTCTCAAAGACGGCACCGGGCGCCTTGCCGTCATCGAAATCCTGAAATCCACCATGCGCACCCGGGAGTACCTCGCGAAAGGAGAGGAGGGCGGAAGGAGCTTGGTGGACGCCATGCGCGACGGCTCACTCGACGGCATGCAGCATTTTGACGCCGAAATCGAGAAGTTGATCCGCTCTGGGCTTATCGACATGGAGACCGGGCTGGCCTACGCCACCAACGCTGGTAACCTCCGCCTTGAGCTGGCCGACTTGGCCGGTGCGCCGACTCAGCCGGTGGCTCCACCTGCGGAGAAATCCGGCGGCGGCCCCGAGCTGGAAATCGAACGGTAATAGAATCCTCTTTCCGTCGATTCCTGGCGCCACGCAACCAGCAAATCCTCTCCCCGGCGAGACAACTCAGGATCTTGGACCTGTTTGCGAAACCCCAGCTCCCTTTTGGCCCAACATCCTAGAACGGTGTTTGCA
>JALLOH010000378.1 GCA_027717655.1 Acidobacteriia bacterium AH_259_A11_L15 | reverse complement strand
TCACGGAGGAGGAGGCCCTGGCCCCCGGCCTCACGCGGAAAGAGCTGGGAATGCGCTCCTTCGTCAGCATCCTCGAGAACCGCAAGCCGCGCTAGGCTTCGGTAGCAGTAAAGGTTCAGGCACGCCTAAGCAGGTGCGCCGCGCCCCAACCGGCCAGGATCAAAACTGCCAGGAGCAGCCAGTTGTAGGGGTCGCCATAGGTGCCGGGGAAGTGGTTGCTGATCATGGTGAACACCACCGGCACCACCATGTAGGTGTTGTGCTTGGACCGCTGCTTGGCCCGGGCCGCCAGGACGGGGTCGGGGGCTTTCCCTTCCTTGACGGCGCTCACCATCCGCCGCTGCGCCGGCAGGATTCGCATCCAGACGTTGGCCGCCATCAACGTCCCCAGCAGCGCCCCCACGTGCATGTAGGCCGCGCGCCCGCTCAGCACCTGCGTCAGCCCGTAGATGACGCCCACCAGCAACAGGTAAGACACCAACGCGCCCGGCAGTTGATTCTTTCCCAGCGGCGAGAGCCACAGCAGGTCATAGACCGGCCAGGCAAGGATCAAGAC
>JALLOH010000377.1 GCA_027717655.1 Acidobacteriia bacterium AH_259_A11_L15 | reverse complement strand
GCTCTATCGCCATCCCCGCCGCGGGCGCGTCGCGCTGAACATTGGCGGCATCGCCAACCTCACGGTCATCCCGGCAGGCGCGCGCCCCCAAGACGTACTGGCGTTCGACACCGGGCCGGGCAACATGGTGATCGACGCCGTGGTCGAGCGGCAAGCCCGCGGGCGGCAACGGTTCGACCGCAACGGCGCGCTCGCTGCCCAGGGACAAGCGATTGAACCTTTGCTCCGGCATCTGCTCGCCCATCCGTATTTCCGCCGTCAGCCACCGAAGAGCACCGGGCGGGAAGATTTCGGATTGGCCTACGCGGAGCAATTCCTGCGGCGGGCCGGGCGCGCCTCCGGGCGGGACAAAGTGCGCACGGCCACCGAGCTGACTGTCCGCAGCATTGCGGAGGCTTTCAAACGCTTCATCCTGCCACGGGCGCGGATCGAAGAAGTCATCCTGGGCGGCGGCGGGGCGCGCAACGCCTTTCTTCTGCAGCGATTGAAGCAAAGCTTGCCCGGGCTGCGGTTCATTCCAGCGGGCCGGCTGGGCGTGGACGAGAAAGCCAAGGAAG
>JALLOH010000376.1 GCA_027717655.1 Acidobacteriia bacterium AH_259_A11_L15 | reverse complement strand
AATTATACTAGAGGGTACAAGCAGAGGCGTCCCAACATGGTAACCAACCGACCCAGCGTTACCCTGCGGATTCCAATCCTCTTGTTTGTTATCGTGGGACTGCTGGTGCCCCCCGCCCAGGCCCAGCGCGGCGGCCTCACCATCCCCCAGAACCTGGCGGAATTGGTCGAGGAGGCGGCCACCATCGTCCGTGGCCGCGTGATCAGCGCCCGCGCAGAAAAGCATCCCCAATTCAAAAATCTCGACACGGTCGTTGTCACCCTCGAAGTCAGTGATGTCCTGAAAGGCTCGGCCGGGCCCACCTTCACCTTCCGCCAGTTTGTCTGGGATATCCGCGACGTGCATTCCAAGCTCGGCTACGGGAAGGGCGGGGAGTTTCTTTTGCTGATGATTAAGCCCAGCCAGTACGGCCTCTCCAGCCCCGCTGGCCTCGAACAAGGCCGCTTCCGCATCCGGCGCGACCCCCAGGGCAGGGAATTCGCAGTCAACGGCGCCGGCAACGCCGGCTTGTTCCGGAACTTCGACACGGTAGTCACCGAAAAAGGACTGACCTTGACC
>JALLOH010000375.1 GCA_027717655.1 Acidobacteriia bacterium AH_259_A11_L15 | reverse complement strand
GAGTTCAGCAACGCTCTGGCCGGGCTAAGTTGCCGTACGGTAGGCGCCCGCGGCGGCATCGCCACCCGCGAGGAGGCCGAGGAGCTCGTGGCCCACGGCCAGCGCCGGCCGCCGCGGTGGGCGGAGCTACCCAGGCCACCAGAAAAGCAGATCCCTCGCCCCGAAAGGCTCGGGGCTCGGGATGACAGGAGACGGACAGGGAGCAGGAGATGATCCCCCTTCGGGATGCCAACCCCAGCCAGCGCACTCCCTTCGTGACCTTCGCGCTCATCGGGCTGAACACCCTGGTCTACCTCTACGAGCTCAGCCTCGGCGGCCTGGCCCTGAATACTCCCGCGGTAAGTAGCTTCTTCCAGACCATGGGAATGATTCCCGCCCGCGTCGGGGCCTTCCCGGCCCATCCGGACATCTCCTTGGGCGACGCCTTCGTGCCCTTCTTCACCAGCATGTTCCTCCACGGGGGCTTTTTCCATTTGCTGGGCAACATGTGGTTCTTGTGGATCTTCGGGGACAACATCGAGGACCGCCTGGGGCATTTCCGCTACGTGTTGTTCTACCT
>JALLOH010000374.1 GCA_027717655.1 Acidobacteriia bacterium AH_259_A11_L15 | reverse complement strand
GTTGCTCGGCTCGAACGACCGGCAGCGAAGGACGCTCATTCTGCACCGGGGCCGATTGGTGCCGCTGCCGGAAGGCTTGGAATTCCTGGTGCCCACCCGTCCCTGGGCGGTAGCCCGCACGCCGCTGCTCTCCCTGGCGGACAAATTGGCCCTGGCCACGGAGGTCTTTCATCGGCCCCGGAGAAATCAGCCGGACGAATCCGTTGCAGACTTCCTGGGGCGGCATTTCAGCCGTGGCCTGGTGGAATCCATCGCCGATCCCCTGTTGTCCGCGGTCTACGGAGGCGACTCGGCTTCCTTGAGTGCGGCGGCGGTCTTACCCCGCTTTGTGCAGTTGGAGAAGAAGCACGGGAGCCTGATTCGGGGGATGCGCGCCGTCGCAAGGGAACGAAGGACGAAGGCCGCTACCCCTCGCCCGCCCCTGTTCACCACTCTTCGCGACGGCCTGGGAAGCCTGGTGGAAGCCCTGCGGCAGCGCCTGTAAAAGGACCGAGTCCTCTGCGGGCGGCGCGTGCTTGCCCTTGAAAGCACGGCAGACGGCTACCGAGTCCTACTGGAC
>JALLOH010000373.1 GCA_027717655.1 Acidobacteriia bacterium AH_259_A11_L15 | reverse complement strand
GGGTGGCCTACGCCTACAGCGTGGTGGCGGTTCTGCGGCCCGGTATTTTTCCGCCCTCCTTCCGGGGCGAAGGAGGGTGGCCCGAGATCTATTTCGAAGCGGCGGCGGTCATCGTCACCCTGGTGCTGCTGGGGCAGGTGCTGGAGCTGAAGGCGCGCAGCCGGACGTCGCTGGCCATCAAGGCCCTGCTCGGTCTGGCGCCGAAGACGGCGCGGGTGATTCGGGAGGGCGGCAGCGAAGAAGACCTCCTCCTCGAGCAGGTGGAGCCGGGTTATCGCCTGCGGGTGCGACCCGGAGAGAAGCTTCCCGTGGACGGCGTGGTGCTGGAAGGGACGAGTTCGGTGGACGAGTCCATGATTACCGGTGAGCCCATTCCCGCTGAGAAGAATCCGGGCGACAAGCTAACCGGCGGCACGGTCAACGGCACCGGCAGCCTGGTGATGCGGGCTGAGCGCGTGGGCCGCGACACCCTCCTGGCGCAGATTGTGCAGATGGTCAGCGAGGCGCAGCGGAGTCGAGCCCCCATCCAGCGGCTGGTCGACCTGGCAGCCTCCTACTT
>JALLOH010000372.1 GCA_027717655.1 Acidobacteriia bacterium AH_259_A11_L15 | reverse complement strand
GCCTAGTCAAGCTCGCCGAAGCACCGCTCGCAGAAGGCCCGCGCCGGGACGTACACCTGCTTGCAGGGCGCGCAGCGCGTGCCCACCAACTCTCCGCGCTCCTTCAGTGCCCGGAAGAAAATCTCCCCGCCCAGTCCGGCCGTGTAGAGCGACTCCAGCGGAATCTCGCCCCGCCAGGCGCGGGTTTCGGTGTTCTTCGGTGTCTTCATCTACGCTTCCACTTCCGGGCCGGTTTGGTGGCCTGAGCGCCTTTGCCCTTGAGCGGCGCGAAGTAGAGGATGTCGGTGATGGCGCCCGTGCGCTGCGCGGGCGGCTTCCACACGGCCTTCACCCGCATCCCCACCCGCACCTGCTTGGGGTTCACTTTCCCCAGCACGTGCAGTATGCCCATGCCCGGCGAGGCGCCATCGATTTCGATGACCGCGGGAATTTCCGGTTTTTTCAGCTTGCGCACGTCCCAGGAGACATAGCAGAGCGAGTAGGTGTTCACCCGGCCCGTATCCTTCACGTGCGCCCACTCGTCTGTGGGCCGGAAGCACTTCTCGCAGAACATCCGTGGG
>JALLOH010000371.1 GCA_027717655.1 Acidobacteriia bacterium AH_259_A11_L15 | reverse complement strand
GATTGGGGGAGAACATCTTCTGGTAGGCGGCGGTCATGGTGACGGCGACCAACCAGACAGTCGGCGCCAGGGTCGCCCAGACGTACTTCAGCCGGTGCATCTTGATGAGGATGGTGGTCATCACGGTGAGAGCGACGGCGGCCAGCAACTGGTTGGAGATGCCGAAGAGCGGCCACAGCGAGTTGATGCCGCCCAGGGGGTCGAGCACGCCCTGATAGAGGAACCAGCCCCAGGCGCCCACGATGAGCGTGCTGGTCAGCAGCACGCCCGGCATCCAACTGGTCCGCCCCATCGGCTTCCAGAAGTGGCCCAGCAAGTCCTGGAGCATGAAGCGGCCCACGCGGGTGCCGGAGTCGAGCACGGTGAGAATGAAGAGCACCTCGAACATGATGGCGAAGTGGTACCAGAATGCCAGCAGGGCTTTGCCGCCGATGGTGCTGGAAAAGATTTGCGCCATGCCCACGGCGAGCGAAGGCGCCCCGCCGGTGCGGTTGAGCAGAGTCTCTTCGCCGACCTGCTCGGCCAGGCGTTCCATGGTGGCGGCGCTGACCCAGTTCACCGAC
>JALLOH010000370.1 GCA_027717655.1 Acidobacteriia bacterium AH_259_A11_L15 | reverse complement strand
GCTTCGATGTAGGTGTAATAGAGGACAAAGACTAAGGGGAGCACAACGCCCAGAACACCGACGTATTTGGCCAGGGGTGACCGCCACATGCGGTCGAACATGCCCGGCAAGCTGCCGTGGCCGTATCGGCCGCCGTGGCGCCCGATGGTCCAGGCCACCCACATCATGGGAATGCCGAAGATAAACAGGCACACGATGTAGGGAATCATGAAGGCGCCGCCCCCGTTGGTGGCGGCTTGACCGGGGAAGCGCAGCAGGTTGCCGATCCCGATCGCGTTGCCCGAGGCGGCGAGGATGAGCCCGAGGCGTGTTCCCCAAACTTCTCGCGTGCCGGTTTCTCCCATTTCCGAACCTTGGCCTCGCGGGAGTCTATGGAGGTGCCCCAGCGCTGTCAAGAATTTCATCGGGAAATGAGCAATCTCTTTTCGCCCTACCCCGGCCGGCGCATTGACACGAGAGGCCATTTCTGCCACTTTTTTCGTTTTACGGGTCTGCTGGGAGCCGGGTGGGACTTGCCATGTCTTTGCTGCATGGGGTGAAGTGGCGTCCGCGATTCAGCGTCGGC
>JALLOH010000036.1 GCA_027717655.1 Acidobacteriia bacterium AH_259_A11_L15 | reverse complement strand
GCCGTGTACGGCGTGCCCAGCCGCACCTACGGCGAAGAGGTGGCGGCCGCCATTCGCCTGGCGCCCGGCGCCACCGCCTCCCCCGAGGAAATCCTCGAGTTTTGCCGGGGGCGGATGGCCGACTACAAGATTCCCCGCTACCTGCACTTCGTGGACGGCTTCCCGCAGACGGCCAGTGGCAAGATTCAAAAGTTCAAGTTGCGGGAACGCGCCCGGCGCGACTTGGCGCCGGATAGCTCCTCGCCGACTGCCAATTAAGCTTGATAATCTCTTCTTGACTTTCGCTTTTTATTCGCCTATGGTCCCCCTATGCTCTCCCCGCGGTCAGAACCCGTCCCGGCGTCCGCCTTCACGGGCCCGGCCCGCCGCCTGCTTTGGACGCTGACCAGCCGCCCCGGCCTGGTGGTGGTTTCCGGGCACCCGGAGAGCTCTCGCCTCTCGCACTACTTTCTGGCTGCGCCGCTGCTGCGCGGGGAAGCGGTGCTTTTTCTGGACGCGGCCAATTGCTTCAACCCCTACCGGCTGGTGGCCTTCGCCAACCAGTGCCGGCGCCCGCCGCGGGAATTCTTGGAGCGGGTGCGCGTCTCCCGGGCCTTCACTTGCTTTCAACTGGCCGAGCTGGTCGAGCGCACCCCGGCGGCGGCCCGGCGCTTCCGGACGCGGCGCATCGTGCTCACCGGGGTGCCGGACATCTTCGACGACGAGGAACTCGCGCCGACCGAGGCCAAAAATGTTTTCCGCCGCGCCCTGGAGCAACTGCGGCGCTGGCCGCAGCAAAAGCTGACCGCGCTGGTGTTTTCGGATGCGCCGTCCCGCCCCAGCCCGCTGGGGGAGTGGCTGCGCCGGGCGCTGGCGCAGTCAGCCACCGCTGTGTATCGCCTGGAAGAAACCCCCACGGGGCTGTGTTTGGTAGAGAAGCAACCTAGCTGGGCTACCCTGAGAAAATCTGACCACAAGCTCCTTGCCTCCGCCAGTTGTCATTCTGAGCCCCGAACCTTCGGGGCGAAGAATCCCGCAGCCGCGGGATGCTTCACTTCGTTCAGCATGACAAGTAAAAGGTAAATGCATAATGGGTCGGACGGTTGCCACCTTTCACCAATTGATCGAGCAGAGCCGGGCGCGCTTTGCCAAGTACCGGCGCGCCCTGCGGCGGGAAGACCAGCAGGTGTTCGACGACCTGTTCGAGCGGGTGAAGTACTACGCCGCGGCCGGCTCCTTCGAGACGCCCTGGAACCCGCTGGACGCTATCTTTCTCTCGCTCCTGCTCGAGCAGCAGAAGGAAATCCGCGCGCTCGCCGAGCGGCTGCGGGCCCTGGAGGGCAACGATGCGAATCGCAGCCTGGCTGCTGGACCTCTACCCGGCGCCCGAGGGGATGGTGCTGTGGGTGATTGACGCCGGGCAGCCTGCCTGTCCGGCAGGCAGGCGCCGCCGGCGGCTGGTGGACTCGAGCTTCGTCCCCAGCTTCTACGTCGGCGGCGCGCTCGATCGCATCGCCCAACTCACCCCGGACCTCTCGGCCCGCTTCTCCGTGCGCCTTGACTGGGTGGAGCGGCAGGAGCTCTGGAGCGGCGACTGGCAGACGGTGCTCCAGGTGGGCGTCCAGCGCCTGGAGCAATTCGCTCAGGTGGTCCACTGGGTCCACCAGCGGGCGCCGCGGCTGGAACTGTTCAACTGCGACATCTCCCTGCCCGCGCTCTACGCCTATGAGAAGGGCGTCTTCCCGCTGGCCCGCTGCTCGTTCGAGGTGGAAGGGCCCGACCGGCCCGAGCAGCCGGCCGAGCGGCTGCGCGCCCTGGCGGTGGAAGATGACCCCTGGACGACCCGGTACGAGCTGCCCCCGCTCACAGTGATGGAATGGCGGCTGGAGGGCGACTCCCGCAATCCCCATCACGGCCACCGCGGGGCGCTGGAAGTTCGCGTGGAGGACCGCGTCGAGACGCTGGCCGAAGAAGACCCGGGCGAGCTGCTGGCGACGCTGGCCCGGCGGCTCCGCCAAGACGACCCCGACATCCTGTTGACCGATTGGGGCGATTCCTTCCTGTTGCCGCGCCTGCTGAAGGCGGCCGAGCGCGCCCGCCTCCCCCTGCCGCTCAACCGCGACCCGGCCTATGCGGCTCACCACAAGCGCGCCCGGTCGTACTTCTCCTACGGGCGCATCGTCTTCAAGGACAGTTCCACCACGCTCTTCGGCCGGGTGCACATCGACCGCAAGAACTCTTTCGTGGTGGGCGAAACGGACCTGGAAGGGCTGTTCGAGCTCTCGCGGCTGACCAAGCTCCCTCTCCAGTACATGGCCCGGACGTCCACCGGCACCGGCATCACCTCGATGCAGCTCGACCGCGCTCTTCAGCAGGGCATTCTCATCCCCTGGCAGAAGCGCGAGCCGGAAGAGTTCAAGAGCGCCCGGCAGTTGCTGCTGAGCGACCGGGGCGGGCTGGTCTTCAAGCCCATCCTGGGCTTCCACGAGAACGTGGGCGAGCTCGACTTTGCTTCTATGTTTCCCAGCATTATGGCGCGCTTCAACGTCTCCCCGGAGACGATCAACTGCCGCTGCGGCTGTCCGGCCCGGGTGCCGGAGATCGGCTACGGGATTTGCCAGCGGCGCCGCGGCCTGGTGCCGCAGGTGGTGGCCCCGGTGATCGAAAAGCGCGCCCGCTACAAGCGGCTCCTGGGCGAGGCCGCGGATCCCGCAGCGCGGGCCCGCTACGACGATCGCCAGAACGCCCTGAAGTGGCTGCTGGTAACCTGCTTCGGCTACCTGGGCTACAAGAACGCCCGCTTCGGCCGCATCGAGGCCCACGAAGCCATCAACGCCTTCGGGCGGGAGAAGCTGCTGGTGGCGAAGGAGGTCAGCGAGCGGGCGGGGTTCCGGCTGCTGCACGCCATCGTGGACTCGCTCTGGGTGCAGAAGCGGGACGCCACCCGCGAAGACTACGAGCACCTGGCGCGGATGCTGGAAGCCGCCACCGACCTGCCGATCGCGCTGGAGGGCGTCTACAAGTACATCGTTTTTCTGCCCTCGCGGCGGAACCGGTCCGTCCCGGTACCCAACCGCTACTTCGGCGCCTTCGCAGGAAGCCACAAGATTAAGGTGCGCGGCCTGGAAGTCCGCCGGCACGACGCCCCGCCGCTCGTCGCCCGCATGCAGGAGGAGGTATTGCAACTGCTGGCCGAGGCGCACGACGCCGGCTCCTACCGCGGGAAGTTGGCCGAAGCGGTCGCAGTCCTGGCGCGCTTCGAAGAGCAGCTGCGGGAAGGGAGGGTGGCCTGGGAAGACTTGGTCATCCGCAAGCGGCTCACCCAGGAGCCGCAGAAGTACCAGAAGAACAGCCTGGTGGCGGTGGCGGCGCAGGCGCTGGAGGCCTGCGGGGTCAAGCTGCGCCCGGGCGAGGTCATCGAATACGTCATCACCGCCGCCGACTCCCTCGTGCCGGCCGAGCGCGCCCGCCCCGTCGCCCTGCTCAACGGCTTTTCCAGCTACGACCGGGAGAAATACCTGGAGCTGCTCCGCAAAGCCTTCGAGCCCTTCAGCCTCTACTTCGCTCAAGCGCCCACTACTTACTAGTTAGTGGGGCAGGCATTCTTGCCTGCCCGCATTCGGGCCTGCCCGCGCAGACCCTTCGACGAACTCAGGGCAAGCAGGAATGTCTGCGCCACCCGGTGACGGCTGTTGCTTGACAATGCTCAGAACCCGCGGCTAGGCTGCGCCTCGAGAGGGGAGGCGTGACGCCGGAAGAAGTCGAAAAGCTGCTCGAATCCACCGGGGCCATCCGCCGGGGCCACTTCCAGCTTTCCTCCGGTTTGCATAGTCCGGTCTATGTACAGTGCGCGCTGCTCTTCCAGCACCCGGGGCAGACCTCCCGCGTCGCCGACGCTCTGGCTCAATGGTTTGACAATACTCCGGTGGACGTGGTGGCGGCTCCGGCGCTGGGCGGGATCGTGCTGGGCTACGAGCTGGCCCGGCAGCTCGGTGCCCGCGCCGTCTTTGTGGAGCGCAACCCCGAAGGCCGCCTGGCCCTGCGGCGCTTCCGGGTGAACCCCGGCGAGCACGTGCTGGTGGCCGAAGATGTGCTGACCACGGGAGGCTCAACCCAAGAGACTCTCGACGTGGTCAAGCAGGCCGGCGGAAACGTCGTGGGCATTGCGGCGGTGCTCGACCGCAGCGGAGGGCAAGTGAAGCTCGGCGTTCCTCTGCGTGCGTTGCTAAGCCAAAAGCTGGAGACCTATTCGCCGGAGCAGTGCCCGCTCTGCCGCCAGGGCCAACCCATTGAAAAGCCCGGCAGCCGGCCGGTGTCGGCCCAAGAATGACATAATTGTCGGTGCCTTGGTGGCGCAGGCATTCCTGCCTGCGCGGGCAGACAAAAATGTCTGCCCCACTAAAACTCGGGGTCGATTTTCGTGCGCAACCTGAAACTTACCCTGGCCTACGACGGCAGCGACTACCACGGCTGGCAGGTCCAGCCCGACCGGCCCACCGTGCAGGGAACGATTGTGCACACGTTGCGCGAAATCACGCGAGAAAAAATCTGGCTCCACGCCGCCGCCCGCACCGATGCCGGCGTGCACGCCCTGGGCCAGGTGGCCAACTTCAAGACCCGCATGAAAATCCCCCCCGAAAACCTGCAGCGGGCGCTGAACAGCCTGCTGCCGCCCACCATCCGCGTTGGCGCGGTGGAGGAAGTTCCGCCCCACTTCCACGCCCGCTGGCACGCTCAGGCCAAGACCTACCGCTACCGCCTCCTGCGCGCCCCCATCTGCCCGCCGTTCCTCTGGCGCCAGGTCTACCACTACCACTACCCGCTGGACGAGCCGGCGATGGCCCGCGCCGCCCCGCTCTTTGAGGGCGAGCACGACTTCAGCTCCTTCGGCACCTGGGACGCAGACGAGAAGGAAAAAAGCAAAGTCCGCGCTGTCTTCTCTTCCCGGGTCCAGCCCGACCCGGAAAAGCAGGAGCTCGTCTACACCGTCCGCGGCCGCTCCTTCCTCCGCTACATGGTGCGCAAGCTGGTGGGCACGCTGGTCAACATCGGGAAGGGGAGCCTGCGGCCCGAGGACATTCCCCGGCTGTTCGAGGCCCGCGATCGCTCCCAGGCCGGGCCCACCGCGCCCCCGGAAGGTCTCTATCTCGTCTCGGTCGAATATCCCCGCCCGTAGTCGCGCCGCGTGTTCGGCGCCGCGCCGGGGCTGCCAAAAGCGAGACGATTCGGTATAATCACGCCGGGCGTAACATGTCGAATCGAGGAACTTGCTGATGGCTGAAACCCCTGCGCCGGCTCTCCCCCCGGCTCCAACCGACGTCCCACAAATCAAGATCAAGCTGCGCAGGCGCCGCCAGCGCGCCTGCGATGAAAAGAACCAGAAGGGAAAAGTCTGTTGCGGCCATCTCAAGCGCTGGTTCGACTACCCCAAAGAGGTTGAACGGCTCATCGGCCCCCGGGCGGAAATCTACCGCTGCGAGCGCTGCCAGACACTTTACCGCCCCGACCCCAACGAGCTGCCGCGCTCCTATACCCTGCGCTTCTAGGAACCAGGGATGAACTACGACGAGCTGATCTACGACTGGAATGCGGAAGGCGGGCTCGAGCTGCCTCCCGGTCGCCCTTATATGCTCGACGACGAGAGCCTGCGCGACGGCTTGCAATCGCCCTCCGTCCGCGACCCCTCCATCGAAGATAAAATCGAGCTCCTCCACCTGATGGACGAGCTGGGCATCGATTCGGTCGATCTCGGCTTGCCCGGCGCCGGGGCGCGCGCCGTAGCCGACGTCGAGCGGCTGGCGCGGGAAATCGTCAACTCCAGGCTCAAGATTCGCCCCAACTGCGCCGCCCGCACCCACGAGAACGACATCCGGCCCATTGCCGAGATTTCCCAGCGCGTGGGTATCGCGATCGAGACGGCCACTTTCCTCGGCTCCAGCCCCATCCGCCGCTACGCGGAGGACTGGACGGTGGACTTCCTGCTGCGCACCACCGAGAAGTCCGTCACCTACGCCCGCAAGCTGGGCTTGCCGGTGATGTACGTCACCGAGGACACTACGCGGTGCGACCCCGAAACGGTCAAGAAGCTCTACACCACCGCGCTCAACTCCGGGGCGGAGGCCATCGTGGTTTGCGACACAGTCGGGCACGTTACCCCGCGCGGCGTGCGGAACTTGATTCGTTTCATCCTCGAAGAAGTCGTCAAGCCCAGCGGGCGGAAAATCCGCGTCGACTGGCATGGCCACCGCGACCGCGGCCTGGCGGTAGCCAACAGCCTGGCCGCCTACCAGGCCGGGGCCGACCAGGTGCACGGCTGCGCTCTGGCCCTGGGCGAGCGAGTGGGGAACACCCCCATTGATCTGATGCTGGTCAACCTGAAACTCTACGGGGTGATCGACCGCGACCTGACGAAGCTCCGCGACTACTGCCGGAAGGTTTCCCAAGCCACCGGCGTCCCCATCCCCCCCAACTACCCGGTGATGGGGAGCGACGCTTTCCGCACCGCCACCGGCGTGCACGCCGCCGCGGTCATCAAGGCCTACAAGAAGAACGACGTCAAGCTGGCCAACACTGTCTATTCCGGCGTCCCCTCGCACTATTTCGGCCTCGACCAGGTCATCGAGATCGGCCCCATGAGCGGCAAGTCCAACGTCACCTACTGGCTGGAGCAACGCGGCCTGACGCCCACCGAGGAGCTGGTGGAGCGCATCTTGCAGGCCGCCAAGCTATCCAATCACCTGCTGACCGAAGACGAGGTTCTGGTTCTGTGCCGGACCCCCAGCGAGGTCAAAGGGCCGCGGTAGGGGCCCGAGTTCAACTATCCCGCCACCCTGGGGAGAAACGGTGAGCGCAAGACCATGCGGCGGTGCGGCGTCGGTTTCGTTTTGGTAGTGCTTATGAGTGCGCAACTGCCAGCAGCGGAAGTGAGCGTGGAGGCGATCGAAAAACTGCCCGCCGTGCAGCGGGCGGAAGAATTCTTCCTTCGCGAAAGCGGCTGGATTCTCCAGCAACAAATTCGCATCACCTCCATTGCCGCGCCACCCTTCGAGGAAGAGGAGCGCGCCCGCTACCTGGAGGAGCAGTTCCGCACCCTGGGGTTGGAGAACGTGCGCCGGGACACCATCGGCAACGTGCTGGGCGAGCGCCCGGGCAGCGACCCCGAGCACATTGTGCTGATCGCCGCCCACGTGGACACGGTCTTTCCCCGCGGGACGGAGATTGAAGTTCGCCGGGAAGGGAACCGGTGGATCGCTCCCGGGATCGCCGACAACGGCGCCGGCCTGGCCGCCCTGCTGGCCCTGATCGCCGCCGCCCAGGAGAGCCAGCTGCGCACCAGAGCCACCCTGTTGTTTGTGGCCAACGTGGGCGAGGAAGGGGAAGGGAACCTGCGGGGGATGAAGGAGCTGTTTGCCGATAGCGCCTTGCGCCGGCGCGTCCGCGCGGTGATCGTGATTGACGGTTCCAACGCCGAGCGCCTGACTTCCAAAGCCCTGGGCAGTAACCGCTTCCAGGTGATCATCCGCGGCCCCGGCGGCCACAGTTGGGCGGACTTCGGCTTGCCCAACCCGATCCAGGCCCTGGCCCGGATCATCACCCGCATGACGGCCGTCCAGATTCCCACCCAGCCGCGCACTTCTTTCAACGTCGGAGAGATACACGGGGGCACCGCGGTCAACGCCGTTCCCTATTGGGCCTCCCTCAAGGTGGACATCCGCTCGGAGATGGAGTCCGAAATCGAGCGGTTGGAGTACGCGCTGCGCCAGGCCGTGGCCGAGGGCCTGGCGGAAGAAAACGCTGCCGCGCGCACCCAGGGGGCTCCGCTGGAGGCGGAGATTCGCAGCCTCGGTCGGCGGCCGGCCGGCGAGTTGCCTCCCACGGCGCGCATCTTGGAAGTGTTTCGCGCCGTGGACCAACACCTGGGAATCGAGACCAACATCCAGCGCTCTTCCACGGACGCCAACATCCCCATCTCCTTGGGAATTGAAGCGGTGGCGGTGGGCGGCGGCGGGCGCAGCGGCGCCTCGCACTCCCTGCGGGAGTGGTATGACCCCACCGGCCGCGAACTGGGTTTGAAGCGTATCCTGCTGTCACTGATCTTGTTGGCGGGGGTGGAGGAATGAAATTAACTCTGCAAAGGAGCCCGAAGACCATGAAGCGAACAGCCGCAGCGATTCTGCTTACCGTGTGCATCCTTGCGTCGGTGACGCTGGCGCAAGCGCCGCAGCAGCCGCCCAAGCCGGGTCCCGAGCACAAATGGATGGACTCCGAGGTGGGCCGTTGGATTAGTGAAGGGGAGAGGAAAGCGAGCCCGTTCGGTCCTGCGGGCAAGTTCACGTCTACGGAGGACGTCGAGTGGGCCCCCGGCGGATTCTTCCAGGTCATGCATTGGGAGTGGAAAGGCCCAGAGGGGGAAGCCAAGGGCCTCACCGTAATGGGATACAACGCCCGGAAAAAGGTGTACTTCAGCCGCAGCTTCGACTTTACCAATGGGAATGCGTGGGGTTTGGAGGGCACCGTGGAGGGTGACACCTTGACGTTCACCAGCCCCGAGTTCAAGAGGGACGGCAAGCTCATGCAGACGCGGTACGTCAGCAAAAGACTTTCCCCGACATCTCGCTCCTTCAAGATGGAGTATTCGACGGAGGGCGGTCCGTGGTCAACATTCATGGAAGGTAAGGCCACCAAGACCGAACACGCCCCGCCCAAGCCGATGGTCCCCAATGCGGGCTTCGACCCGGAGCGGCTGGCGAGAATCCCTGCACGGATGAAAGAGTTCGTGGAGAAAGGCACCATCTCGGGTACGGTCACGTTGATCGCCCGGCACGGCGTAGTTGGCAGCCTGGAAGCAGTCGGCTATCAGGACCTAGAAACAAACAAGCCGACGCGGACCGACACAATCTTCCAGATTCGCTCGATGACCAAGTCTGTGACGGCCGTCGGCGTCATGATCTTGGTGGAAGAGGGCCGCTTGACGCTGCGAGACCCGGTTGAGAAATACCTCCCGGAATTCCGGGCCTTGTCGGTGATAGAAAGCCGCGAATCCCAAAGCGCACTCGTGCTGAAACCTGCTTCGCGACCGATCACGATCTACGATCTGCTGACGCACACCTCCGGTATGTCGTTGACGTTGGCGGAGCATTTGCGGGCCGAGGCCCGCCAGAAGCAGACGCTCGCGGAGCTAGCCGCCCTGCAAGCCCGCATGCCGCTCGAATTCCAACCCGGCACGAAGTTCTTGTACAGTAACTCCGGGTACACGGTTCTGGGGCGCCTCATTGAAGTCGTCTCAGGCCAGCCCTACGAGAAGTTTACCGAGGAGCGTGTTTTCAAGCCGCTGGGAATGAAGGACAGTTCGGTACTGACGCCGCTCGAAAAGCTCGACCGAGTCGCCTCCACCTACGAGCTGCGCGACGGAAAACTGGTGAAATCGCAATACTACGACATCAGCTCATTCCGAAGGTGGAAAATCCCCGCACCCTCGGCGAGCATGTTTTCTACGGCTTCCGACCTGTTCGCCTTCTACCAAATGATGTTGAATGGCGGGCAGTTCAACGGCCGTCGCATCCTCTCCCCTGCTTCAGTGGAAGTGATGACCATGTGTCACACAAGTGGGGTGGACTCGCTCTCCCCGCGCCGCTCGTCCGGGATCCACTACGGCTTGGGCTGGAACGTCGTCTGCGACCCGGGCGGAACGCAGGAGCTCCGGTCCATCGGGAGTTTCGGCCACGGTGGACTGCTGAACACCAATGGCTGGGTGGATCCCCAAAAGCATTTGGTCACCGTGTTTCTCAGCTCCCGCGCTCCGACCCCGGAGGAGTGGCGGACTACCTTACTCCGCGACGAGGCGCGTTCCTTCTGGGCCCTTGCCGCCGCTGCGATAGTCGACTGATTCAGAACATAAGAGCTAGGGCTGTTTCAAGTTGATCCCGCAGCGCGGCGTTGGCTGCGACGCACTCCCCGCGTCGCCTGCCTGCGGCAGGCAGGCGGTTCCGTGCTATCTTGATTGGCGTGAGGATCGGCGGAAAAGGAAAAAATCTGCTATGAAACCAGCCCGGCTCTTCCTGTCGGTTCTTCCGGTGGTGGGCGCGGCAGTGCTGGCGGCCAGCATCGCTCCTTCGGGGGAGCGCACCGGGGTCGACCTCACCCTCCTCAACGGGAACATCTACACCGGGGAGCCGGGCCGGGGGCGCGTCGAGGCCCTGGCCGTCCAGAGCGGCAAGATTGTGGCCACAGGCACGAACGACGACATCCTGCCCTGGATCGGCTCGAACACGGAGATCCTCGACCTCGAGGGGCGGTTCGTGATGCCCGGCTTCAACGACGCCCACACCCACCTAGCCTCGGGCGGCCTGCGGATGTTACGGGTCAACCTGGAAGGGACGCGCTCGCTGGCCGACTTCCAGCAGCGCCTTCGGGAGCGGTTGGAGGAATTCGACCCCGGCGAGTGGATTCAGGGGGGCGGCTGGGACCAGTCGCTCTGGCCCTCGAACCGTGTGCCCACCCGGGAAGACCTGGATGTGGTGTCCACCCAGCACCCGATGATTTTCAGCCGGGTGGACGGCCACTCGGTGGTGGTGAATTCGCTGGCGCTCGCGAAAGCCGGTATCACCCGGGATACGCCGGCGCCCTACGGGGGGGAAATCGTCAAGGGCGAGAACGGCGAGCCCACCGGCTGGCTGAAGGACGCGGCCATCGGCCTGGTGGGCCGGCTGGTCCCGCCGCCCACTTTTGAGTGGCGCCTGCGGGCGCTGGAGCTGGCCTTGCAGGAGGCGGCCCGCAACGGAGTGACCTCGATCCAGGACGACTCCATTCGCGGGGACAGTTGGGACAACTTCCTGGCCCTGCGCGTGCTCCGCGAGCAGGGCCGCCTGAGCCTGCGAATCACCGAGTGGCTCCCGTTCAGCGCGCCGGTGGACAAGCTGAGGATGATGCGCGAAGACGGCGGGAGCACCGACCCGTGGCTCAAGACCGGGGCCCTCAAGGCGGCCACCGACGGCAGCGGGGGCTCGCTCTCGGCGGCCATGCTGGAGCCCTTCACCAACCACCCCGACAACCGCGGGCTGCTGCTCATCCCCCCGGACCGGCTCCGGGAGATGGTGATCGAGCGCGACGCTGCCGGCTTCCAGATCACCCTGCACGCCATCGGCGACCACGCCAACCGCGTGGCGCTGGATGCCTTCGAAGCCGCCAGGACCATCAACCGCCGGCCGAACACCCGCCACAAGATCGAGCACGCCCAGTTCGTCCACCCGCAAGACCTGCCCCGCTTCCAGGAGTTGGGGGTGGTCGCCTCCATGCAACCCTGCCACCTGTTGAGCGATCTGCGCTGGGCCCCGGCCATCCTGGGGCGCGACCGCCAGGGGGAGGGCTACCCGTGGCACTCGCTGCTGGAGAGCGGCGCGGTGCTGGCCCTGGGGACGGATTTTCCCGTCGAGCCCCTGGCCCCGATGCGCAACCTTTACGCCAGCCTCACCCGGGAGTTCGAAGACGGCGGCCCGGAAGGCGGCTGGCTGGCGGAGGAAAAGTTAACCATCGAGCAAGCCCTCCGCGCCTACACCTGGGGCTCGGCCTACGCCGAGTTTGAGGAGCACCGCAAAGGCACCCTGGCGCCCGGCAAGTTCGCCGACCTAGTCGTGCTCTCCGAAGATATCACCCAAGTTTCCCCGGAGGAAATCCTCCGGACGGAAGTCCTATTGACCCTGGTGGGTGGCCGGGTGGTCTACCGGAAAGAATAGCCCCCTGCGTCTGTGCCGCTGCCGCAACGCCTCAAAGCCGACCTGGCCCTGGTGGGAGTCAGCTTCATCTGGGGCTGCACCTTCGTGGTGGTCAAGAGCGCCCTGGCCGATGTCTCCCCGCTGGTCTTTGTGTGGCTGCGGCTGGGGCTGGCCAGCCTGCTGCTGTGGCTGTTCTTCCGCCGGGCGGCCGCCCTGCGGGCCCCGGGAATGTGGCGGGCCGGCGCGGTGATTGGTTTTTTCCTCGCCGCCGGCTACGGCTTTCAGACCGTCGGGCTCAACTACACCACCCCGGCCAAATCGGCCTTCATCACCACCCTCTCGGTGGTGCTGGTGCCGGTCATCATGATGGGCTTCTTCCGGCAGCGCGTGCGCCCCTGGACGCTGGGCGGGGTGGCAGCCGCGGTGGCCGGCCTCTATTTCCTCACCGTACCGCCGGGTCGCTTCACCATGGAGAAGGGGGATTTCCTGACCGTCTTCTGCGCCCTGGCCTTCGCCGGGCACATCGTAGCCGTGGGCCAGTATGCGCCCCGCTACGGCTTCCGGGGGCTGGCGGTCGCCCAGGTGGGAATGGCGGTAGCGATGATGACCGTGGTGGTTCCCGTGGGCGGAGCGAGCGGGTGGGAAACGCCGGCGCTGGCCTGGACCGGCCGGCTGGGGCTGGCGCTGGTAGTCACCGCGGTCCTGGCCACGGCGGTGGCGTTCTCGGTTCAGACCTGGGCGCAGCAATTCACCTCCCCCACGCACACGGCTATCATTTACAGCCTGGAACCTGTGTTTGCGGCCTTGACCTCTTTCGCTGTCTTCGGGGAACGCCTGGGGGGCAGGGGACTCCTGGGAGCGGGGCTGATTCTGGCCGGGGTGCTGCTGGCCGAACTGCGGGGTCGGCCCGGGCCGGAGCTGCCCGGCGCCCCGGCAGCGGCTAACCCTGGGCCGGACGAACGAGTCTAAAGAATTGGGGCGAGACACGGCGGAAACGAATGGTATAATTCGTCTGCGCTCATAGGGAGGAGGTAAGCCATGCCAATCCGCTGGGGAGAAACCAAGAAATGGGAGTTCCGGCTGGCCGTGGGGGGCACCCTGGCCGTGGGCATCCTGCTGGGGACGCTGATTTCCAACGGCGTGATCGCCGAGCGCGGGAACCGGGCCCCGTCGGCCGAACCGCTGACCGTTCCCTCCCCGGTGGAGCTTTCCTCCGCCTTCGCGGAAGTAGCCCGGAAAGTGGAACCCGCGGTGGTCAACATCCGCACGGAAGCCGTGGTGAGGAACGAGGGTCGGCGGCGGCTCCCCCCCGGCTCCCCGGACTCCTTCCGGGAATTCTTCGGCCCGCAGGAGCGCTTCCAAGAGAACAGCCTGGGCTCGGGCGTGATCGTGGATGAGGACGGCTACATCCTGACCAACAACCACGTAATTCGCCTGGGCGGCCGGGTGGCGGACGAGATCGAGGTCAGCCTGGCCGGGGGAGACGAAACCTACCCGGCCGAGCTGGTGGGCTTCGATGAGGAGACCGACCTGGCGGTGCTGAAGATTGACGCTGGGCGGAAGCTGACGGCGGCCAAGCTGGGCAACTCGGATGCCGCCCAGGTAGGCGACTGGGTATTGGCGATCGGCAGCCCCTTCGGGCTGGACGCCACGGTGACGGCCGGCATCATCAGCTACAAGGGGCGCACCGGAATGGCGGGGATGCGGCAGTTCCAGCGTTTCCTCCAGACCGACGCGGCCATCAACCACGGGAACTCCGGGGGGCCGTTGGTCAACCTGGCCGGCGAGGTGATTGGGATCAACACGGCCATTATCACCCAGGGGCCGCTGCGGGGCGGCTACGCGGGCATCGGGTTCGCGCTGGCTTCGAACATCGCTGTCGAGGTCTACAACGAAATCATCGAGCACGGGCGCATGGTGCGGGGCTCGATCGGGGTCAGCTTCCGCGGGCCCACCAGCCAGAACGAAGCCATCCTGCGCAGCCTGGGGGCCGAGCACGGAGTGGTGATCGAGAGCGTGCAGCCGGGCGGCCCCGCCGAGAAGGCCGGCCTGCGGCGCGGCGACGTCATCATCCAGGTGGGCGACGCCCCCATCTACACGGGCGACGACCTGGTGAACAAAGTCGCCTCCACCCCCATCGGCCAAGAGGTCAGCCTTGGCTACATCCGCAACAAGCAAGAGCAGCAGACGAAGGTGAGGATCGAGGAGCGCACCAAGGTCTTTGCGGATAGGTTCGAGTCCACCCCGGGCGTCGACCGGGAGGAAGAGGCCAGTGCCCGGCTGGGGATCACCCTGGAAGAGATGAGCCCCGCGCTGGCCCAACGCTTCGGCCTGTCCCCGAACGAAGCCGGGCTGCTGGTGACCGATGTCGAGCCGGGCAGTTTCGGCAGCAAGATCGGCCTGCAGCGCGCCGACGTCATCCTGGAATTCAACCAGCAACCGGTCCGCAGCCTGCGCGCGTTCCGGGCGCTCCAGCAGCAGGTGGGCCCGGGCGGCGACGTCGTCTTTTGGCTCAAGCGGCGCGCCGGGGGCGACTGGGTGGGTCTTTATCTAGGCGGCACGCTCCCTCAGTAGGGCGCTCCCGCGCCGCGGTTCAACCTCGCCCCCAAGGCGGGCTCCCGCCGAGGGTGCAGTTCCTGTAGCTTGCTCTCCCCCAAAGCGCTGTTTGCAGAGCTCGTTCCCTGATGGTAGTATCGAATACTGCTTTTTGCAGGCCACAGAGCAAAAGGCACCCGGGACCGGTAGGAGGTAGCACAGGCGGATGTCGGCACCAACTTTTTCCTGGATGATCGGCGGGCCGCAGGGCAGCGGCATCAACCTGGGGGCGGAAATCCTGGCCCGGGTGATGTCCCGGCTGGGCTACTACGTCTTCGGCAACATCGAGTACCACTCCAACATCAAGGGAAAGCACAGCTACTATCGCCTGCGGGCGGCCGACCGTCCCGTGCACTCCCACATCGAAGAAGTGCATTTGTTGACCGCCCTGGATGAGGAAACCCTGATCGGCGACCTCTACCACGAGTTTCCCGGCCACCGTGGGCACGTCGAGCAGGTGGCGCCGGGCGGAGGTATCCTGCTGGAGCCGGATAGGGTCGAGGGGGTCCGGCGCCGGCTGGACGGGCGCGACGTTCACCTCTATGTCATCCCCTACGGGGAGGCGGTCCACCAGGCCCTCAGCCTGGCAGGGAAGGGCGGCCAGGCGCACGAATACCGCATCATGAACAACACCGCCGCCATCGGAGCTTCAGCCGCACTTCTCGGCGTCCCCTTTGACCCGCTGGCGGAAGTGATACTGTCCGGCTTCCACGGCAAGGCGCGGCGGGTGGGGGAGACCAACGTCCACTGCGCCCGCTTCGCTTACGAGTACGCGCAGAAGGAGTTCAAAGACCTGAGGTTCAAGCTGCCGCCCAAGCCCCGGCGCGCTCGCGACGACAAGCAAATCATGCTCAAGGGGACACAGGCGGTCGCCATCGCCAAGCTCAAGGCCGGCTGCGGACTGCAGACCTATTACCCCATCAGCCCGGCCACCGATGAGAGCGTGTACCTGGAGGGACAGCAGAGCCAGTACAACCTGGTGGTGTTGCAGACCGAGGACGAGGTCTCCGCCATCGACGCCGCGGTTATGGCCGCCCACGGGGGCGTGCGCGCCTCCACCTCTACCTCCGGCCCCGGGTTCGCCCTGATGCCCGAGGGCCTGGGCTTTTCCGCCATCACGGAGGCTCCCGGGCCGGTTGTGGTCAACTACCAGCGCGGCGGCCCCTCCACCGGGCTGCCGACGCGCCACGAGCAGGGCGACCTGCGCTTTGCTCTGCACGCCGGCCAGGGCGACATCCCGCGGATTGTCATAGCGCCCGGCGACTTGAGCGAGTGCTTTTACGACACCTTTGACAGCTTCAACTACGCTGACCGCTACCAGGTGCCCGTCATCCTGTTGCTGGACAAGCACCTGGCGGCCATGTACGCCACGGTGCCGCGGTTCGATACTTCCGGGTTGAAGATCGATCGGGGGGAGCTGTTCGACCCCGCCCAGCGCGACGGCCGCTACTACCGCTACCGCTTCACCGAGTCCGGCATCAGCCCGCGCGCGCTCCCCGGCCAGGCGGGCGGCATCTTCTGGACTACCACCGACGAGCATGACCAGGTGGGACACATCACCGAAGGCATCGGCAACCGCCTGACTATGATGCGCAAGCGGATGGGCAAGCTGGAGCTGGTCGAGAAAGAGATCCCGGACGAAAAGAAGTTCGCTCTCTACGGCAGCCCGCAAGCTCCCATCCGGGTAGTGAGTTGGGGCTCGACCAAAGGCGCCATTCTCGACGCCCTGGGGCGACTCGACCCGGAAGGGAAGCGCTACGCCTTCCTGCAAATCCGCTTCTTGCAGCCCTTCCCGGCCAAGCAACTGCAGGCTCTCCTGCGCGGGGCGCAGAAGATCGTCTGCCTGGAGTCGAATTACTCGGCCCAACTGGCCGGAGTGCTGCGGGAGAAGACCGACATCCGCGCCGACCACAAGGTGCTCAAATACGACGGCCAGCCGTTTTCGGAGGATGAGGTGGTCGCCGCCCTGGAAGCAACCGAGGCGGGCGCCGGGGAAGAGGTCTTGGTCTCGGAAGGGAAGGTGGTCTCCGCAGCCACCTACGGCCCTGAGCAGGTGGACAAGTTGGTGGAATTGAAAGAAAAGTCCGGCAAGATGGCGCCGCCCATGGTGCCCTTGCCGCCGGGTTACAACCGCTAGAGAGGTGGGAGCATGGCTACGACCACAGCGCCGCAACTAACCGCGAAGACCTACAAGAGCGAAGTGCACAACGACTGGTGCCCCGGCTGCGGCGACTTCGGCATCGTCATCGCCTTGCAGATGGCGCTGGCCAAGCTGCAGATCACGCCGCACAACGTGGCGGTGGTGAGCGGCATCGGCTGCTCGGGCAAGACCCCGCATTATATGGGCACCTACGGTTTCCACACCCTGCACGGGCGGGTGCTGCCGTCGGTGACCGGGTTGAAGCTGGCCAACCACCGGCTGACCGTCATCGGGGTGGGCGGCGACGGCGACGGCTACGGCATCGGCGTGGGCCACTTCGTCAGCGGCGGCCGGCGCAACCTGGACTTCACCTACCTGGTGTTCAACAACGACGTCTACGCGCTGACCAAGGGCCAGGCTTCGCCGACCATTGAGAAGGGCAAGAAGACGAAATCCATGGCGGACTCCTCCATCGTGGAGGCCATCAACCCGGTGGCCCTGGCTCTGGCTTCGGGCTACACCTTCATCGCGCGCGGATACGCGCTGGAGGTCAAGTACCTGGCAAACTTGATCGCCCAAGCCATCCAGCACCGGGGCAGCGCCCTGGTCGACATCTTCCAGACCTGCCCCACCTACAACGACTTGCACTCGAAGAGCTGGTACGAGGGCAAGGACAGCGGCCAGCCGCGCCTCTACAAGCTCGACGAGAGCGACTACGACCCGGTCGTGCACGATCCAAACGACCGCGCCGAGGTGGCGCAGAAGAAAGCCCAGGCATTGCTCAAGTCGGAGGAGCCTAGCGGGCGGCTGCCCCTCGGTGTCTTCTACCAGCTCGAGGTGCCCACCTACGAGGACTGCCTGAGGGAGAAGGGCGTGCTGGGCCACGAGCCCCAGGCTAGACTCGGCGCCGTCTTTCAGCGCGACATCCAGCCCCTGCTGGACAGGCTGGCGTAGCTGCCCGGTGGCTCATTATGAGGTTGGCCGACGCCGCCGAGGGCGCTCCGCCTTTTCTTTGTCGAGCCTGCCTGCTGCAGGCAGGGGGTTGCCGTGGGCGTCAGTCCCTTCCGGCCGTATGAGCGGCTGGTACGGATCAAAATCAAGGGCAAGCACTTCGAGGTGCCGGAGAAAAACATGCTCCTCCGGTGCTTCCAATACCTCAGCCCGGAAACCATCCCCTACGGGCGCTTCTGCTGGAACCAGGAGTGCCAGACCTGTCGGATCAGCTATCGCCTGCTGGGCCGCCAAGAGGATGCCCGCCAGGTGCTCTCCTGCAAGGTCATTGTCGCCGAAGGCATGGAGGTCACCGAACTCTCCCCCGAGCTCACCTGGAACCTCAAAAAGTCGCTCGGCCTCGACCAAGAATGACCTGCCCGGTCAGCCTAACGGGTTGAAACGCAACGGGTTAGCGACCGCCTAGCCCCCCTTTTGACCGTTCAAGCCCTATATGCCGCCGTTCGCTGGAAAGGCGTTTACTGGGAGTCGTACTGGCCTCATCATCGCCCGCGTGCGCAGGGTTCCCCCCCAGGCGTGGGTCGGTTTCGTGGGGCCGGGTCAGGGGGTCGGTATGCCTAGCCGCGAGTCTAGAGAGGTGGAGCGATGAGCACTTCCTTCCAGCCTGGCAACAGCAACATAGTGCGGATCAGCACCACGGAGGAGATAATCCGGCGCCGCCTAGAAGCTGAGCGCGCCCGGTTGGAGAAGCAGCATGGCCTCCAGCACCGCAAGGTCCAGCACTTCCACCGGCCCGTGGAGCGCCCCTTCACCAAGGCGGAGCGGGGCAAGACCACCCTGCTCTTCGGCGGGCTGACCTGGAAGCACGAAAAGCTCGTCCACGGCTCCCTCGAGGGTCTGGGCTACAACACCGAGGTTGTCCCCACCCCGGACGTGGCTGCCTTCCAGCTCGGCAAGGAGTACGGCAACAACGGTCAGTGCAATCCCACCTATTTCACCGTCGGCAACCTGGTTCAGTACCTGCAGAAGCTGGAAGAGAAGGGCCTCTCCAAGCGCGAGATCATCGACCGCTACATCTTCCTCACCGCCGGGGCCTGCGGCCCCTGCCGCTTCGGCATGTACGAGGCCGAGTACCGCCTGGCGCTGCGCAACTCCGGCTTCGACGGCTTCCGCGTCGTCCTCTTCCAGCAGTCCGGCGGCCTCAGCCAGTCCGACATGGAAGCCGGGCTGGAGATGAACCTGGACTTCTTCCTGGGAATGCTGAACGGGCTGAACGTCGGCGACCTGGTGAACGAGACCGCTCACCAGATTCGGCCCTACGAAGTCATCGAGGGCCAAACCGACGCCGTGGTTGAGGAAATCATGGACTACCTCCACAGCGTCTTCAGGCGCAAGCAGCCCTGGCAGTTGAACGGCGGTGTTTGGTCGAAGTTCATCCGTAAGGCGGGCCTGGCCGACACGGTGGAGTACACCGGCAAGTTCCTCTCCCAGCTTTTCGCCAACGAGTACCTGCCTCACTTGGAGTTCGCCCGGGAGCGCTTCAACTCCATCCGCGTGGATAGGACCCGCTGCAAACCCATCGTCAAGGTCACCGGGGAGTTCTGGGCCCAGACCACCGAGGGCGACGGCAACTTCAACATGTTCAACTTCCTCCACCGCGAGGGCGCGGAGCTGTTGGTCGAGCCCATCGGCACTTGGCTCATGTACATGCTCCACCAGGCCGTGCAAGCCACCAAGGATTGCAAGGGGATGGACGAAAACCTGCAACTGCCCGGGCGCTGGAAGCTGGGCAAGAAGCTGGCCCTCCGCAAGAACTACTACAAGAAGCTGGCGATGCTGAAGTTCGCCGAAGCCGTCTTCCGCCGGGAGTACCACCGCATCAAGGACGCCCTGGGCGGCCTCGCCCACGGGCTGACCGACCAGTACGAGTTGCAACGCCTCGGCCACCCCTACTACAACTCTCGCTCCAGCGGCGGTGAAGGGCACCTGGAAGTGGCCAAGAACATCTACTACTCGAACAAAGAGATCGCCCACATGGTGCTCTCGCTGAAGCCCTTCGGCTGCATGCCCTCCACCCAGTCCGACGGCGCCCAATCCGCCGTGGTCTCCCACTACAAGGACATGATCTTCCTCCCCGTCGAGACCTCGGGGGAGGGCGAAGTCAACGCCCACAGCCGCGTGCAGATGTCCCTGGGCGAGGCTAAGATCAAGACCAAGCGCGAGTTCAAGGAGGCGCTCCAGTCCACCGGCTTCACCCTGGAGGAGATTCAGACCTTCGTTCGCAACCACGACCCGCTGCAGCGGCCCCTGTACACGTTCCCCCGGCGCAAGGGCGTCATCGCCACGGGCGCCAACTTCATCCTCCATGTGGCCGAGCTGATGAAAGGGAACGCCACCTTGAAGCCCGGCGGCGTCGAGTCCGGCCACTAAGCCGCGGAGGCAACCCCAAGGCATGGGCGCAAACGGCAAACCGAACGGCCAGGATAAGAAGCTCTACTACATCGGCTTGGACGTGGGCTCCACCACCATCAAGGCGGTGGTGATTGACCCGGCCACCGACAAGATCCTCTGGTCCGACTACACGCGCCACGACACCAAGCAGCCGGAAAAGGCGCTGGAGTTCATGCAGCGGATCGAGAGCGACTTGAAGGACATTCCCAAAGAGAATCTCCGTATCTTTATTACCGGCTCGGGTGGCGGCGGCATTGGCAAGCTTATAGGCGCCAAGTTCGTCCAGGAAGTAAACGCCGTCTCGCTGGCCGTGGAGAAGCTCTATCCGGAAGCCGGCTCGGTGGTCGAGTTGGGCGGCCAGGACGCCAAGATCATCATCTTCAAGGAAGACCCGGAGACCGGCCGCAAGAAGAAGATGCCCTCCATGAACGACAAGTGCGCCGGGGGCACCGGGGCGGTCATCGACAAGATCAATGCCAAGCTCAGGATCCCGCCCGAGGAGCTCTGCAAGATGGGCTACTACGGGGTGAAGCTCCACCCGGTGGCGGGCAAGTGCGGCGTGTTCGCCGAAAGCGACATCAACTCCCTGCAGAAGCAGAGCGTCCCTCCCACCGAGCTGATGGCGTCGCTGTTCGAGGCCATCATCCAGCAGAACCTGGCCGTGCTCACCCGCGGGAATACCCTGCGCCCGGTGGTGCTCCTGCTGGGCGGTCCCAACACTTACATTGAAGGCATGCGGGACTGCTGGAAGCACAACATCCCTAAGGTCTGGGAAGAGCGCAACTACCCGCTGCCCGAGGGCGTGGACCCCAAGGACCTAATCCGCACTCCGGAGAACGCCCAGTACTTCGCCGCCATCGGGGCGGTGCAGTTCGGGCTCGACGAAGGCGACCCGGAGCTGGGCAAGTATCTGGGCACCGAAAAGTTGCAGTGGTACCTCGACGTCGGCCGCCACGAAGAAAAACAGAAGCGGGGCGGCGGCGCCGGCCTGGCCAAGTCGCCGGCAGAGCTGGCGGCCTTCAAGGAAAAGTACCGGCACGGGAAGTTCGAGCCGGCAAAGTTGCAAGCCGGGCAAGCGGTGGACTGCTACATCGGTCTCGACGGCGGCTCCACCTCCACCAAGGCGGTCATGATCGACAAGCACCGCAACATCCTGGTGAAGGCCTACCAGCTTTCCAAGGGCAACCCCATCGAAGACACGATGGAGATGTTCGCGGAGCTACAGAAACAGGTGGAGGCCCAGGGGGCCACCATGAAGGTCTTGGGGGTGGGCTGCACGGGTTATGCCAAGGACATCCTCAAGGACGCTATCGGCGCCGACGCCGCCATCGTGGAAACCGTCGCCCACAGCCAGGCCGGACTCCACTTCTACCCGGACGCCGACGTCATCTGCGACGTGGGCGGCCAGGACATCAAGATCATCATCTTGAAGGACGGGCGCGTCAAAGACTTCAAGCTCAACACCCAGTGCTCGGCCGGCAACGGCTACTTCCTGCAGTCCACCTCCCAGGGCTTCAACGTCCCGGTGGAGCAGTACGCCGAGGTGGCCTTCAGCGCTACCGCCTTCCCCATGTTCGGGTACGGCTGCGCGGTGTTTATGCAGTCGGACATCGTGGACTTCCAGCGCCAGGGCTGGAAACCCGAGGAAATCATGGCCGGCCTGGCCAATGTGCTCCCCAAGAACATCTGGCTCTACGTCAGCCAGATTCCCAACCTCCCGGCCATTGGGCGCAAGTTCGTCCTCCAGGGCGGCACCCAGCACAATCTGGCCGCCGTCAAGGCCCAGGTGGACTTCATCGAATCCCGCTTCAAAGGAAAAGGCATCCAGCCCGAGGTGATCGTCCACCAGCACACGGGGGAGGCGGGCGCCATCGGCGCCGCCATGGAAGCTCTCCGGCTGCACGAGAACGGGCGCGCCACTTCCTTCATCGGCCTGGACGCGGTGGCCACCATCACCTACACCACCAGCCGCGACGAGAATACGCGCTGCTACTTCTGCAAGAATAAGTGCTTGCGCACCTTCATTGACGTGCAGACCGCGAGGAAACCGGAAAACTGGAAGCCGCCGACAAAGACCAAGGTGCCGCTCGTCGAGGGGGCTACCCGGCTCATCATCTCCACCTGTGAAAAGGGCCAGGTGGAGAACGTGGACGACATGCGCGGGATTAAGGCCGGTCTGGATGCGATCAAGAAGGCCAACCCCAACCTGGTGGAAATCGCCGCCAAGGCGGCCTTCCGGCCCAGCAATGCTCCCCAGGTGGCCGACCCCCTGCCCCGGTACGCCTTCACCAGAGCCCAGAAGCAGCGTCGGGAGCGGATGCAGCAGCGCCCGCAGATGAAGATCGGTCTGCCGCGGCTGCTCAACATGTACTCCACCGCGCCTTTCTGGATGGCGTACTTCGAGTCGCTGGGCTTGCAGCCCGAGAACCTCATCTGGTCGGACTACACCAGCGAGCAGCTCTTCAAGGAAGGCGCCAAGCGGGGCGCCATCGACCCCTGCTTCCCCTCCAAGGTGGGCATCCCCCACGTGCACAACCTGCTCTACGTCATCCATCCCAAGAAGAAGCTCAACTACGTCTTCTTCCCCATGATCGACGACCTCACCACCGACCTGGTTAAGACCCAGGGGACGCGCGCCTGCCCCACCGTCACCGCCACCCCCGCGGCGGTCAAGGCCGCCTTCACCAAGGAGGGCGACGTCTTCGCCGAAAAGGGCGTGCGCTTCCTCGACCCCCTCGTTAATATGTTCCAGCCCGGCTTGATCGCCCGCGAGCTGTTCGAGACCTTTGAGGACATCTTCGGGCTCTCTTGGGAGGAGAACCTCCGCGCGGTCGAGGAAGGCTACAAGGCCATGGACATCTTCGAGAACGTCACCCTGCGCGGCACCGCGCGCGAGGTGCTGAACCAACTGGTGGCCGAAGACAAGATCGGCATCGTCATGCTCGGCCGGCCCTACCACAACGACCCCGGCATCAACCACGAGATTATGGAAGAGTTCCAGAAGCTCGGCTATGTCGTCTTCGCCCAGGACTCGCTGCCCATTGACGACGACATCATCTGGGAACTGTTCGCCGACGACATCGAGCGGCTGGGCGGCGAAATCATCCACCCGATGGACATCCGCGACATCTGGACGAACTCCTACAGCGAGAACACCAGCCGCAAGGTGTGGACGGCCAAGTACATCGCCCGCCACCCCAACCTGGTCGCCTTGGAGCTCTCCAGCTTCAAGTGCGGCCACGACGCCCCCATTTACTCGGTGGTCGAAGAAACCGTCGAAAAATCGGGTACCCCCTACTTCGCCTTCAAGGACGTCGACGAGAACAAGCCCACCGGCTCCATCCGGATCCGTGTCGAGACCATCAACTACTTCCTCAAGCGCT
>JALLOH010000369.1 GCA_027717655.1 Acidobacteriia bacterium AH_259_A11_L15 | reverse complement strand
GCTGAGCGACTCCTTGTCCAGGATGCGCAGCATTGCGTCCTCGCCGTGGATGGAGGGCATGATGGAGACGCGGAAGTCGATGGGGCGGCCCTTGTAGTGGATGCGGAAGCGCCCGTCCTGGGGGACGCGGCGCTCGGCGATGTCGAGCTCCGACATCACCTTGATGCGGGAGATGATGGCCGAGTGCCACTCCTTGGCCAGAGGGGCCATGGCGGGATGGAGCACACCGTCGATGCGGTACTTGACCATGACCTCACCGTCCCGGGTCTCGATGTGGATGTCGCTGGCGCGCCGCTCCAGGGCGTTGAACACCGTGGACTCCACCAGGCGGATGACCGGGCTGCTCTCCGTGTCCCGCGTCAGCCGTTCGACCGAAATCTCTTCGCCCTCCTCCGTCTCCCGCACGACCCTCAGCCGGAAGCCCTCCGTGGCTTCCTCCAGCACCCGCTGCGACTGCTCGCTTTTCTTCAGGATGTCGGCAATCTGCTCCCGGGTGGCTACTTTGACAATGACCTCCCGCTTCTCGTGCGGCGAGGACCGCCTGGCGGTTGGCCTGGGAGAGTTGAAA
>JALLOH010000368.1 GCA_027717655.1 Acidobacteriia bacterium AH_259_A11_L15 | reverse complement strand
AATTTGCTTGACCGTCAACTTGGCCCCAAGCTGCGCGCACGGATGCCCCAGGGCATTACGCTTGTTCTTCACCGCCACGCGCGCGATTTCTTCGTTCCGAATCCCGTGGCGGGCCATGTAACGGTTCTGCTCCAGGGCAAAAATCCACAGCAGGTTCGGCTTCAGGGGTTGCTCGGTGATGTTGTCGAAGATGGTCAGGAAAGCCGCCTGTGGGTGCGGCAGGCAGGGGGACATCTTCTCTTCGCACACCACCAGGGCCGTGTCGAACAATCCCGAAGCCACCTGGAACCACCCCTGGGCGATGGCGTAGACCCCCGTGCCCCCGCCCACGTAGCAGCGCAGGTAGGGCTTCTTCCAGCCTCCGGAGCCTTCCGAGAGGTACTCGCCCTTCATGTGCAGCCCGTCGAAGGCGTCCGGGGCGGTGCCGTGGACCACGCAGTTGATCTGCTCCAGCTTCATCTCGGCGGAATCCAGCGCGGCCTTGGCGGCCAGCCAGGCCAATTCCTTCGGCGTCTCCAGGGCCCGGCGCATGAACTTGGTCATGCCCGCCCCGACCACCGCTACTTTGCGC
>JALLOH010000367.1 GCA_027717655.1 Acidobacteriia bacterium AH_259_A11_L15 | reverse complement strand
GCCCAGCTCCTCGATCATCTTCCCCGCCGAGGCGCCGGCGGGGTTCTTGAAGATGCAGCCCGCGCTCTTTTCGCTCAGCGGCTGGGAAGCGCGGCGCTTCTGGTTGCACATCCGAATGGTGTCCCGGATTTCCTGGTAGGGTTTTTCCTCGAGCTCGATCTCGGCGCTGATCAGGATGTCACCCGGGCCGACCCCGCTCTGGCGGTAACGAAAGCCCAGGGCTTGCGGCGGCAAGGTCTCGATCTTCATCGTTGCGCCGCGGTACAACTCCACGCTCCGGATGAACTGGCTGATTTCGATGCCGTAGGCGCCGGCGTTCATTCGCAGGGCGCCGCCCACCGAGCCGGGCACGCCAATGAGGGCTTCGACGCCGCCCAGGTTCTGCCGGGCGCAAAAGGTAACCGTGCGCCCCAAGTCCGCCGCCGCCGGTACGCGGATCCGCTTGCCGTGGAACTCCGGCTCGGCGTTCTTCGAGGAAAGATGGAGCAACACCCAGGGCAGCTCGCCCTCGCGCACCAGCAAGTTGCTGCCGCCGCCCAGAAAGCGCCGGGGCAGACCCTCGGCCTCCAGC
>JALLOH010000366.1 GCA_027717655.1 Acidobacteriia bacterium AH_259_A11_L15 | reverse complement strand
CCGACCGCGACTATCCTCCCTTTGACCGTTCCACCCGCGACGGCTTCGCGGTGCGCGCTGCCGACTTGGTGCAGGTGCCTGTTTCCCTGAAACGACTGGGCGAGGTCCGAGCGGGCGAAGCCTTCGAGGGCACGGTGGGCCCGGGCCAGTGCGTGCAGATTATGACGGGCGCCCCGCTGCCCCCGGGAGCGGATGCTGTGGTGATGATCGAGCACACCCAGCCCAAGGCCGACCGCGTAGCGGTGGAACGCCGCGTCGAAGCCGGCGCCAACGTGGTGGCGCAGGGAAGTGAGGCCCGCCGGAGTACCCCGCTGCTGGCCCCCGGCGCGCGCATCGGTTTTCCGGAGATTTCCTTGCTCGGTCAGGTGGGCCAAGCCCGGGTGCGCGTCTATCGCCGCCCCCGCGTGGCTATTCTCTCGACCGGGGACGAAGTGGTGCCCATCGACGCCCAGCCCGGCCCGAGCCAGATTCGCAACAGCAACAGCGCCTCGATGGCTGCCCAGGCCACGTTGGCCGGTGCCCAGCCCGTGCTCTTGGGAAACGCCCGCGACGATCGGGCCGAACTCGAACGCC
>JALLOH010000365.1 GCA_027717655.1 Acidobacteriia bacterium AH_259_A11_L15 | reverse complement strand
GGGCAGAAGGTATCGATGCCTTTGCAAAAACTAAACACCCCGGACTTCATCTCCCGCCGCTGGATGTCGCGGGCGGTAATGTCGTTGAAGATGACGTAGCCGCCGATGTAATCCTTGGCCTGCTCGGGGGTGAAGTGCTTGCCGGCTTTCTTCACCACCACGGCCAGTTCCAACTCGTAGTCCAACTCCCGGGTCAGGTGGCGCGGATAGACGACCGGCTCGTCGGGGCCGATGAGGGCGTCCACGTTCTGGAAAAAGACGATCCAGGGCAGCACGGGATGGGAGAAGCCGGCTTTCTGGGCCTCTTCGTGGTGCTCGCGGAAGTTGCCCGCGGTATGGAAGAACTTGCGCGGGACGACAGGCACTTTCAGCTTGATGGCGTCGCGGCGATAGAGGACGGGCTCGCCGGAGGGACCGACGACGACGCCCCCCTGCCCAACAACGTAGTCGAGCGCGGCACGGGCGGCCTGCAGGCTGGGCTCGCCCCCTTCAAAGAGCCGCTGCATGCAAGGAGGAACGAGAACCTCCGCCTTCTGCTGAAAAGATTTTTCTCCCTGCTGGTCGCGGAGATAGAG
>JALLOH010000364.1 GCA_027717655.1 Acidobacteriia bacterium AH_259_A11_L15 | reverse complement strand
GAAGAACGCCGAGCGCAAGGTGCTGGAAGAGGAGATGCGGCAGGCGGGGCGGCTGCCGCCGGGGCAGGTGGCGACGCTGAAGTGGCCGGTGCTGCACACCGGCACGGTGCCGGAATTCGATGCGCGCACGTGGGACTTCCGCGTCTTTGGTCTGGGGGAGCAACCGCTGCGGTTCACCTACGAGGAATTTCTGGCGCTGCCGCAAACCGCTGACGTGGCCGGCTTGTGGGAGCGCAACGGCTACCACCTCTACGGGGACCCCTGGAAAGAGCAGCGCTTTGATACGGACTAGGTCGCGACCCGTGTTCCGCGACCCGCGACCCGTGAAGAAAATCTCACATCTCAAATTTGCGCCCTTGACGCCTTCGCGTTGGCGCGACTTGGAAGAGCTGTTCGGGGAGCACGGGGCCTGCGGGGGCTGCTGGTGCATGTGGTGGCGGCTGAAACGCTCCGAGTGGGAGAAGAAGCGCGGCGCCGGGAACAAGCGGGCGCTGAAGAAAATCGTGAAGTCAGGAGCGAAGCCCGGCTTGCTGGCCTATGTGGAGGGTAAGCCGGTCGCTTGGTGCGCGCTGGCG
>JALLOH010000363.1 GCA_027717655.1 Acidobacteriia bacterium AH_259_A11_L15 | reverse complement strand
CACATTCACTATGCTCATCCCTAGGGGAAAGCTCCGGCACGGTTGGTGAACTACTGACAGGGGTGACGGAAGGAGAGCAGACATGAAGCGATTCTGCAACATCAACGTGGTTACGGGTTGCGTGATGGTCTTGGTGATTCTCTGCCCCGCTTTTCTGGGAGCCCAAACGGCGCCAGAGGGTCAAAGCACAATCACACTGGCAGATTTGGAGCAGATGGCTCTTCAGCATAATCCGACGCTCGCTCAGGCCGCAGCCCGTGTGCGCGCCGCTCGCGGCCGGAGGCTCCAAGTGGGTCTCTATCCCAACCCCAGTGCGGGCTACACCGCCAACGAAGTGAGCACCGGGCCCATCATTCGGGGTGGGGAGCACGGCTTTTTCATCGAGCAGGAAATCGTCACCGCCGGCAAGCTGCGTCACCGCCGCAACGTAGTAGTCGAAGAGGAAAGACAATTGGAAGCGGAGGCCGAGCGCCAGAAGCTTCGGGTGCTGACAGCGGTGCGGATTCTCTATACCCGGGCGGTAGCAGCCGAGAGATTGGTGGAGCTACGAGGCAGGCTGGCCCGGCTGGTACGGGA
>JALLOH010000362.1 GCA_027717655.1 Acidobacteriia bacterium AH_259_A11_L15 | reverse complement strand
TCACCGGCCGCACCTGGTCGAACCCCCGCCCGTCCGGCCGCCGCTTCTGTTTCAGAAGCTGCTCGCGGAAGATTTCCTCCCGCAGCCCTCCGAAGTAGCGGGCCGCTTCCTTCCGCCGCCCCTCGTCGTCCTCCGGGATCGACGCGGCCAGCTCCTTCTTCAGGGCGTCGATCCGGTTGTGGCTCTCCTTCTTCGGATACTTCGCGGTGTCGGAGGCCTCCTTCAGTCGCTCGCGGTACTGGCCCTCGATCTGCTGGTAGAGCTCCTGGTTCACCGCCGGGGGCTCCACCGGCCATTTCTGGGGTTGGATCTGGTCGTGGAGCTGCTGGATGCCGGCGATGATCTTCTGGATTTGCTCGTGGCCGAACTGCAAGGCGTCGACGACCGTTTCTTCAGCCACTTCGCGCCCGCTCGCCTGCACCATGACCATGGCCTCGCTCGTGCCCGCCACCACGATGTTCAGCAGGCTCTGCTTCTGCTCCTCGTAGGTGGGGTTCGCCACCAGGCGGCCCTCCACCAAGCCCACGCGCACCGCGGCGATGGGCCGGTGGAAGGGAATGTCCGAGCAGTAAAGCGC
>JALLOH010000361.1 GCA_027717655.1 Acidobacteriia bacterium AH_259_A11_L15 | reverse complement strand
AAGGTGGACCGCGACGACCGCCCCGACATCGACGCCCGCTACCAGGCCGCCGTCAGCGCCCTCAGCGGCCAGGGCGGCTGGCCGCTCACCGCCTTCCTCACTCCCGAGGGCAAGCCCTTCTTCGGCGGCACCTACTTTCCCCCGGAAGATTATTTCGGCCGCCCCGGCCTCAAGCGCGTCCTGGCCAGCATCGCCGCCAACTACCGGACGCGCAAGGGCGAGATTGCCGACAACGCCGAAAAACTGGTCAGCGCCCTGCGCCAGGCCGAGTCCTTTTCCGAGGCGCGTCGCGACTTCACTCCCACCGTGGCGGACGCCATCGTCGATTCCGCCGCCAAGCTCTTCGACCTTCGCTGCGGCGGCTTTGGCAACGCCCCCAAGTTCGCCCACCCCGCCGCCCTGGAGCTGCTGCTGGAGGGCTACCAGGTCAAGCAGGAGCGCTTTTTGCTCACCATCATCACCACCACCCTC
>JALLOH010000360.1 GCA_027717655.1 Acidobacteriia bacterium AH_259_A11_L15 | reverse complement strand
GTTCACCACCGCAGGGGCAGTGCCGTCCATCGGCAGCTCGCCGATCCCCTTCGCCCCGCCCGGCCCGTAGGCATAGGGGATTTCCTCGAAGTAGACGCGAATCGGCGGCACATCAACGGAGGTGGGCATGATGTAGTTGGTCATCTGGCTGTTCACCATCCGGCCTTCCTGCCAGACGCAATTCTCGTAGAGGGCGTAGCCGATCCCCTGCGCCACTCCGCCCTCGATCTGCCCCGCCGCCAGCACGGCGTGGAGCACTCGCCCCACCTCCTGCACGGCAACAAAATCATCTACCCGCACCTCATAGGTGAGCGAATCGACGCTGACTTCGGCCACGTAGACCGCCCAGGCATAGGCGCTGTAGGCATCCCCCTGATACTTCTCCTCGTCCCAGTGGATGCCCGGCGGCGGCCGGTATTGACTGAAGGACTTGAGCGGGCCGAATTTATCGATGTAGCGGCGGCACGCTTCCCGGAAGTCAGCCGGGGAATAGCCCTCCCGCAAGAACCCGCTCCCCCGGAGCGTCTGCTTCAAGCCGATGGCGGCCGATTCCACCAGTTTTCCCACAACCATGCACGTGCG
>JALLOH010000035.1 GCA_027717655.1 Acidobacteriia bacterium AH_259_A11_L15 | reverse complement strand
GGCTCTGTAGACAATACGTGGGGAAGGAACGGGACTGCCTAGCCGCCGCCTACCAGATGAACCACTTCCAATTCGTCGCCCGCGTGGACTTCCACCCTCGCCCATTGCTCGCGCTTCACGATTCGCCGGTTGTGCTCGACGGCCACCTGCTCGGCGTTCAGCTTCAGGTGCTCGAGCGCCTGTTGCAGCGAGAGGTTATCCGGTAACGTCCGGGGTTCCCCGTTGATGGTGACTTGCATCAGGCTCCGACCTTGGGCCGCGGACGAACCGTATACTTGATCTCGTCCTGCCCCTCAGACCCCACCGCTTGGATGACAAGTTCCGCCCCCCCCGGTCCCAGCCGGGGCATGGGGAATTGAAGACTCGCCTTCCCCTGCGCGTCGCCCTTGGTCTCAAATTGCAGCGGCTGCGGCGTGCCTGTATGCAGCCGCACCCGGATGGTGGCGTCGGGCAAGGGACTGCCGTCCCGCTGCCGGGTCACCGCCACTTCCAGGGTTGCCGTAGTCCCCTTCAAGAAAGTCGCCGGATTCAGCAACTGCACACCGATGCCCCTGGGGGTCGGCCGCTCTTCCAGTTGATCCATTTCCGCCAGCTTGCCGGAGCGCACCGCCTCGATGATTTCTTTGTGCTGCCGCTCCAGCATGGCGTGCAGCTCAGACTCGTTGAAGTCCGGCGAAGCCAAGAAATCCTGGTAGCTGGTGCCCCGCTTGGCCAGCACCCGCCCCTTGACGTAAATCGTGGTGTCCAACACGGGGTTGGCGCTCCCCCGATCCTCGGTCTGCACGTGGAAAACGGTACGCTCTACCTTAACATCGGTGTTAAATCCAAAAACTGCCATGGCTCGCTCTGCGCCTCACCGCTTTTGTTTTCGGGGTTTGCCTCCTGCGGCGGCTTCGCTTGACATCCCACCGCGGCGACCCCTATAGTCCAAAGTCTGAGCCCTCTGGTGGGGCTCATTATAGCATCACCGTTCGACCCGCACCGCAAGACGATGAATCAAGGATACTTGTCGAGCTACCAGCCCATCTTCCTTCACCTCTTGCTGGCTGCCGGCCTGGCTGCGGGCATGATTTTTATCTCCTGGCTCATCGGTGAGCACAAGCCCAGTCTGGGCAAGTTCATTCCTTACGAGTGCGGCATGCTGCCCACCGGGGACGCCCGCGAGCCCTTTGCCGTCAAGTTCTACTTGGTGGCCATCCTCTTCATCCTGTTCGACGTGGAGGCTATATTCTTCATCCCCTGGGCCGTGATCTCCCGGGACCTCAAGATGTACGGCTTTGTCGAGATGCTCATTTATGTTCTTTTTTTGCTGGTCGGCTACGTTTATTTGTGGAAGAAGGGCGCCCTGGATTGGCGCTCCTCGTAGGCCCGCCCGCGGGACGGCACTGTCATGACCTGTCCCAGTGAATTGGCTGACCGGCTGGTGATCCGGAAACTGCAATCCTTCCATCCCCGGGCGCTCCAGGCAGCCAGCGAATTCCGCGGACAATTGATCGGGGTGGTATCGGCTGCGCTCATCCGCGACATCTGCGATTTCCTCCGCAGCGATCCAGAACTGAGATTCGACTTCCTGGTGGACCTGACCGCGGTGGATCGCTACCCGGTCGAGCCCCGGTTCGAAATCGTCTACCTCCTCCGCTCTATGAAGACGGGGCAACGCCTCTGCCTCAAGGCCCCGCTGACGGGCAAGGACCCGCGCATCGACTCGCTGGTGCCGCTCTGGCCCGCCGCGGATATGCTGGAGCGCGAAGTGTTCGATCTTTTCGGAGTCCACTTCACCGGCCACCCCGGTTTGCGGCGCATCCAAATGCCCGACGACTGGCAAGGCCATCCCCTGCGCAAGGACTATCCCCTGGAGGGGGACCGTTGATGCCAGACCCCCTCTTGCCCCCTCCGCTCCGCTCCGAGTCAATGACCCTGAACCTGGGGCCCCAGCACCCCTCTACCCACGGCGTCCTGCGCTTGGTGCTGGAACTGGACGGCGAAACTATTCTCCGCGCCACCCCCGACATCGGCTACCTGCACACCGGCATCGAAAAGAACGCGGAAAAACTCTTTTACTCCCAGGTTATCCCTCTCACCGATCGCATTGATTACGTGGCCCCGCTGTCCAACAATCTGGTCTACTGCCTGGCCGTGGAAAAGCTGCTCCAACTCGAAGTCCCGCCGCGCGCTCAATGGATTCGGGTGCTGCTCACCGAACTCACTCGCATCAACAACCACCTGGTCTGGCTCGGCACCTGCGCCCTGGAAATCGGCGCCATGTCCATCTTCCTCTATTGCTTTCGCGAGCGAGAGGAAATCCTAAAAGTCTTCGAGGCAGTCTCCGGCCAGCGCATGATGTGCAGCTACTTCCGCATCGGCGGCCTGGCGGGGCCAATCCCGCTCGACTTCCACCACCAGCTCGACCTCCTGTTGAAGATTCTCCCCGAGCGCTTCGACGAATACGAAGAATTGCTCAGCCAGAACCGGATTTGGCTGGGGCGCACCCGCGGCGTCGGCGTGCTGACTCCCGAGGACGCCCTCGCCTATAGTATCTCCGGCCCCAACCTGCGCGCCTCCGGTATCGCCCACGACCTCCGCAAGGCCGAGCCCTATTCCGGCTACGAGAACTTTGACTTCGACGTCCCCGTCCGCCAGGAAGGCGATGTCTATGCCCGCTACCTGGTGCGGATGGAAGAGATGCGGCAGAGCGTCCGCATCATCCACCAGGCCCTGGAGGGCCTCCCGGAAGGTCCCTTCATCGCCAACGCTCCCGGCATCGTGCTGCCCGACCGGGACACGATGAAAACCCAAATGGAAGCCCTCATCTTTCACTTCAAGCTCGTCGTCGACGGCTTCGCTCCCCCGGCCGGCGAAGTCTACCTCCCCATCGAGTCCCCGAAGGGAGAACTGGGCTGCTACCTGGTGAGCGACGGCAGCCCCCGCCCCTGGCGCATGCGCTGGCGCGGCCCTTCCCTGCTCAACGTCCAGGTCCTGTCGAAGCTCCTGCCCGGCCATATGATTGCCGACGCCATCGCCATCATCGCCAGTATCGACTTCGTGCTCGGCGAGGTCGACCGCTGATGGCTCTGCAACTCTCCCCCCAGCTTCGGCAGCGCTTCCAGGAACTGAAACGCCGCTACCCGTCCCGGCGCTCCCCTCTCATCCCCATGCTGATGTTCGCGCAGGATGAGTTCGGCTACATCTCCGATGATTTGATCGCCTTCCTGGCCGAAGACCTGAACCTGCGCCCCGTACAGGTGGTAGAGACCGTCGCTTACTACTCCATGCTGCGTCGCCGGCCCGCGGGCAAGTACCACCTGCAAGTCTGCACCAACGTTTCCTGTCTGCTGCGCGGGGCTGAGCCCGTCCTGGACCACGTTCGGCAACGGTGCGCCGTTCCCCCCAAGTCCCCCACCCCGGACGGCCTCTTTTCCTACGAAGAAGTGGAATGCCTGGGGGCGTGCACGGGCGCGCCTTGCGTCCAGGTCAACTACGACTACTACGAGACCCTGGACGTGCGGAAGATGGACGAGTTGATGAACCGGCTGCGCGCCGGCAAGAAGCCCACACCGGTCCCCTACACCACTGGGGTGCAAACCGATAACCCGCACCCGGCTGAAGTCCGGGTCATCAGCCGCCGCTTCGGCCTGCCCGATTCGACCAGCATTGACACTTACCTGAAACACGAAGGCTACCAGGCGCTGGAGAAGGCCTTGAAGCAAATGAAGCCCGAAGAGATCGTCGCGGAAGTCAAGCGCTCCAACCTGCGCGGGCGCGGCGGGGCCGGCTTCCCCACGGGGATGAAGTGGGGTTTTGTTCCGAAGGAGGCCAACCAACCCAAGTACATCATCGCCAATGCCGACGAGAGCGAGCCCGGCACTTGCAAGGACCGGCCCTTGATGGAGCTCGACCCCCACCAGTTGATCGAGGGCATGCTCATCGCCGCCCGCGCCGTCCATGCCCACCAGGGTTACATCTACATCCGGGGCGAATACCGCTACGTGATGGAAATCCTCGACCGGGCCCTCGCCGAGGCCTACGAGCGGGGCTACCTGGGCAAAAACATCTTGGGCAGCGGGTTCGACTTCCACCTCTGCACCCACACCGGCGCCGGCGCCTACGAGTGCGGCGAGGAGAGCGCCCTGATGGAATCGCTCGAAGGCAAGCGCGGCTACCCGCGCATCCGCCCGCCCTTCCCCGCCGTGGTGGGCCTCTACGGATGCCCCACGGTCATCAACAACGTCGAGACGCTCAGCGCCGTCCCCTCCATCATCCTCCGGGGCGGCGACTGGTACGCCAACCTGGGCACGCCCCGGAACGGCGGCACTCGCCTGTTCTGCCTCTCCGGCCACGTGAATCGCCCCGGCATTTACGAACTTCCCATGGGCTTCCCCTTGCGGCGGATGATCGAGGAGGTGGCCGGCGGCATGCGCGACGGCAAGAAACTCAAGGCCGTCATCCCGGGGGGCTCCTCCGTCCCCGTGCTCACCGCCGACCAGCTCGACACCCCCATGGATTTTGATTCGGTGGCCAGGGCGGGCTCCATGCTCGGCTCGGGGGGAGTGATGGTGATGGACGAAGACACCTGCATGGTCCGGGTGGCGCAGCGCATCATGCACTTCTATGCTCATGAGTCCTGCGGCTGGTGCATCCCCTGCCGGGAAGGCACGGCCTGGCTGCGGAAGATGCTCGACCGCTTCCACGACGGCGGCGGCCGCCAAGAAGACATTCCCCTGCTGAAGGAGCTCGCCCAGAACATGCTGGGCAAAACCTTCTGCCCCCTGGGCGACGCCGCCGCTATGCCTACTATCAGCCTGGTCGAAAAGTTCCGGGACGAATTTGAAGAACATTTGCGTACGGGAGAATGTCCCTTGGCCCGCAGCCCAGCGCAGGCGGTCCCCTGAGAATGGCCGCAGAAAGAAAAACCGTGCCGTTGAGTGTCGACGGCCGGGACATCACCGTCCCGCAAGGCACGCTGCTGATTGAGGCCTGCAAGTCGGTGGGCATCGAGGTGCCCTCCTTCTGCTACTACCCCGGCCTGTCCCTCCAGGCGGCCTGCCGGATGTGCCTGGTGGAAATCGAGAAAGCCCCCAAGCTCCAGACCGCCTGCACCGTCGTCGCTCAACCGGGCATGATCGTGCGCACGGGAACGGACCAGGTGCACCAGGCCCGGAAGGACATGCTGGAGTTTTTGCTCACCAACCACCCGCTGGACTGCCCGGTCTGCGACAAGGGCGGCGAGTGCGAGCTGCAGGACATGGTCTTCCGCTATGGGGCCGCCGAGGGCCGCTTCCAGGAGGAAAAGGAGCACCAGCCCGAGCAGCAGTTTTCCCCCATTGTCTATTTCGACTACGCCCGCTGCATCCTCTGTTTCCGCTGCGTGCGCGTCTGCGACGAAGGCATGGACGTCAAGGCGCTGGGAGTCGGCCAGCGGGGCGTCCGCTCCACCATCATCCCCAATCGCCCGGATGGCACCCTGGAGTGCCAAGAATGCGGAATGTGTATCGACATCTGTCCTGTGGGGGCGCTCACCAGCCAGCCGTACCGCTACAAGTCCCGCCCCTGGGAGATGAACTACGTCGCCACGCCCTGCGCTCACTGCGGGGACGGCTGCAAGACCACCTTGAACGTCCGCAACAACACCATCCTCCGGGGAAACAATCGGGACAGGACCGGGATCAACGGGGACTTCCTCTGCATCAAGGGTCGCTATGGCGGCGATTTCCTCCGCCACCCCGAGCGCTTCCAGCACCCCCAGTTGCGCCGCAACGGCCGCCTCGAAACGGCCACCTGGGACGAAGCCCTCGAATTCGTCGCCCATCGCCTGGCTGAAATCATCGCCCGCCAGGGGCCGGAAAGCCTCGGCTTCGTCGGCAGCAACCGTACCAGTAATGAAGAAAACTACTTGCTGCAGCGCTTCGCTCGCGCCGTCATCGGCACCAACAACATCGACCACCATCGCACCGCCGACTTCGCCGCGCTGGCTTCGGCCCTGGCAGACCAGAAGGACCGCTATGCCGTCTCCGGCGACCTTCTCCGCGCCTCCGCCATTTTCCTCTTGGGCAATGACCCCACCCACAATCACCCCCTGCTGGCTTGGAACATCCGCACCGCCGTTCGCCTCCGCGATGTCCGCCTCTACATCCTCAACCCCCGCGAGATCCAGCTTCGCCGGCAAGCCACGCAATCTGTCTGGGTGCCGGCTGGCCAAGAGGCGGCCGCGGTGAACGCCCTACTGGGAGAAAAAACCGAACTGCCCCCGGAGATCCAGCAGCGGCTGGCGCAGCTTCGGGCCGCGTTGGAGAAAGAAGCCGACATCGTCATTTTGTTTGGTTCCGAAATTTACGGCCGCACGGTGCAGCGCCTGGTTGAGTTTGGCCACAGGCTCCCGGGCAGAACCCGCTACATTCCCCTGGGCGACTACGCCAACTCCCGCGGCGCCGCCGATATGGGCCTGCTGCCTGACCGTCTCCCGGGCTACGCCCCCGTCAGCGACCCTGGCAGCCTGCAGAAGTGGGAACAACTCTGGGGAACTCCTCTGCCGGGAAAGCCCGGCCTGAGCACGCCCCAGATGCTGGAGCCCGGCCGGCTTCGCGCCCTCTACGTCCTCGGCTCGAATCCCATCAAGACCTTCGGGTTGGAAAACACTCGCGAGGGACTGGGCAATCCCGAGCTGCTGGTGGTTCAGGAGCTGTTTCCCACCGAAACCGCCCGGTTGGCCGACGTGGTCCTGCCCGCCGCCAGCGGCTACGAGAAAGCAGGAACTTTCACCAATACTTGTGGGGAGCTACAGCGCTTGCGGCGGCCGCTCGACCCCGTGGGCGCGCGCACCGACTTCGAAATTCTTCGCCTGCTTTCCTATGCTATGAAGAAGCCCATCCTCTTACCCACCCCGGAGGCGGCACTCGAGGAGATTCGCCGGCACGTCCCCGGCTACCAAGTAGCTCTGGCTTCGCTCCTCGCCGGCCAGGCCGTCGCCACCGCTCCCGCCGACGGTCGTTTGCCTCCTGAAACCCCAGCGGGCTTGGTCTTCTCCTCGGATGATTCGCTGTTCACCTCGGGCACTTTGAGCCGGTACAGCAAGGCTCTCGATTCCGTTCACGAGCGGAGGCTCCCTCGCTCACGCGTATGACCGATTGGCTCACTCGAAACGCTGTGTTTGTGATTACGCTTGCCAAGATAGGGCTGGTGCTCTTTGTCCTGCTCACCGCAGTCGCCTACCTGGTCTGGGTCGAGCGCAAGCTCATCGCCCACATCCAGTCACGCTGGGGCCCCTATCGCGTGGGCCCCCACGGCCTGCTGCAGCCGCTGGCCGACGGGTTGAAATTCCTCTTCAAAGAAGACATCTTTTTCCCCCACGCCACCAGCCGCTTTGTCTATCTGCTGGCGCCGTTCCTGGCCGTGACACTCGGCCTGATGGCCATCGCGGTGATTCCTTTCGGGTCCGGAAAGTTTGAACTCCTGGGCACCCAGACCGGTCTCTACATCGCGGACATCAACGTCGGCCTCCTCTACATCCTGGCCGTCACCTCGCTGACGGTGTACTCCGTCGCCCTGGCCGGCTGGGCTTCGAACAGCAAGTACCCCCTGCTCGGGGGGCTCCGCAGCGCCGCACAGATGGTCAGCTACGAGATTGCCCTGACCTTGTCCGTCGTCGGCGTCTTGCTGCTGGCCGGCACTCTTTCACTGCGGGAGTTGGTGGAGGCGCAGCAAGGCCACTGGGGCGGCCTCCTGCCCCGCTGGTTCATCTTTCCCCAGTTTGTTGCCTTCCTGTGCTTCTTCATCAGCGGGGTGGCTGAAACCCAGCGCTTGCCCTTCGACTTGCCCGAAGCCGAAACCGAGCTGGTCGCCGGTTTCCATACCGAATACAGCAGCCTGAAGTTCGCCATGTTTTTCATGGCTGAATATGCCCACATGATCACCGCCTCCTTGCTGGTCACGCTGCTGTTCCTGGGCGGCTGGTTGTCACCCTTCCCCGCGGGGGAGTTTTGGGCATTCACCCGCTATCTTCCCGCGGCCGTAGCTGCCGGCCTCGCTGTGGTCTTCCTGCAAGATAGTTTTCATCACCAACCATTGAGTCACCGGGTTCTGGTAATCTTGGTGGGTCTGGCCCTCGCCGGCGTGGCCTGGGGACTGTTCACCGGGCCGGCCCTCCTGGAATTGGTGCAGGGGCCTTTCTGGCTGTTGGCCAAAGCGGCGATCTTCCTGTTCATTTTCATTTGGACCCGCGCCACCCTGCCCCGCTTTCGCTACGACCAATTGATGGCCTTCGGCTGGAAATTCCTGGTACCGCTGGCGGTGCTGAACATCATGGTCACCAGCTTTGTGGTGGCCTGGGGAGCCGACTGAGATGACCCTGGAGACTGTACTCTTCTATGTTCTCGGCGGCCTAGCGGTGCTGGGCGCCCTGAACCTGATCCTGCAGCGCCATCCCATCCACAGCGCCCTCTCGCTCATCCTGGTCATGGCCTCGCTGGCGGTCCTCTACCTCCTGCTGGGAGCGGAATTCATCGCCGCCGTCCAAATCATCATCTACGCTGGCGCCATCATGGTCTTGTTCGTCTTTGTCATCATGCTATTGAACGCGGGGGAAGAAGAGCGCACCAACCTGAGTCGCATGGCCCGCTACGTGGGCCTGCCCGTGGCCGCCGTGCTGCTGAGTGGGCTCGCCTACCTGCTCTACCGAGCCTGGCCGGTGGACTTGCTCGTCCAGCCGCACCCCTCCCTCGGCCAGACCCGCCCCTTGGCCGAAATGCTCTTCAAAGATTTCGTTCTTCCGTTTGAGCTGACGTCCATCTTGATCCTGATCGCCGTCTTGGGCGCGGTCGTGCTGGCGAAAAAGGAGCTGTAGGGAGGCGCCGTGGTTCCTCTTTCCTACTACCTGGTGTTGAGCGCCATCCTGTTCGGCCTGGGGGTGATGGGGTTCTTGCTGAGACGCAGCATCATCACCATCTTCATGTCCATCGAGCTGATGCTGAATGCCGTCAACCTGGCCTTCGTCGTTTTTTCCCACTACTGGACCGCCTGGAAAGGCCTCGACAGCGCCCTGAGCGGCCAGGTCTTCGTTTTCTTTGTCATTGTGGTGGCGGCGGCGGAAGCGGCCGTGGGCTTGGCCATCATCATCGTTGTGTTTCGCACCCGTGCTTCGTTGAACGTCGAACGGGTCAATTTGATGAAGTGGTAGCTCTGCGATGCTGGATTTTCTTTGGCTGGTTCCGCTGCTGCCGCTGGCCGGCGCCTTCTGGTTGGGCGTGGCCGGCCGGCGCATGGCGCGGCGCACTGTCACTCTCGTCGGGGTAGGTTCGGCGGGCTTGTCTTTTGCGGCTGCCCTGGGAGTCGCCGTCGCCTTTGCCGGCCTCGCTGAGACAAGCATCCCGGTAATCAAGCACTACTTCACCTGGCTGGCCGCCGGCTCCTTCCGGGTGGAAGCCGGCTTCTACCTCGACCAGCTCTCCCTGCTCATGATTCTGGTGGTCACCGGAGTGGGCTTCCTGATCCACGTCTACTCGGTGGGCTACATGGCCCACGAAAATGGCTACTACCGCTTCTTCGCCTACCTGAACCTGTTCATGTTCTTTATGCTCCTGCTGGTCCTGGCGGGCAACTACCTGTTGCTGTTCGTCGGCTGGGAAGGCGTAGGGCTGTGCTCCTACTTGTTAATTGGCTTTTACTACCTGCGCGGCCCGGCGGCCAATGCCGGCAAGAAAGCCTTCATCGTCAACCGCATCGGTGATTTTGGTTTTACGCTGGGTCTGCTGTTCCTGTTCTGGCAGTTCCACTCCCTCGACTACGCCACAGTGTTTAGCGTCGCCTCGCAAATGGACCCGGAGTCGGCGGGCTTGAGCGAAATGGGCCTCTCGACTACACCCTTGACGGTCATCACCCTGTTGCTGTTCGCCGGCGCCGTCGGCAAGTCCGCTCAGGTGCCGCTCTACGTCTGGCTGCCGGATGCGATGGAGGGCCCCACCCCGGTCAGCGCCCTCATCCACGCCGCCACCATGGTGGCCGCCGGCGTCTACATGGTGGCGCGCTCCCACGTGTTGTTTGCTCACGCTCCCTTCTCCCTTACCGTTGTCGCGGTCATCGGCTGCCTGACCGCCTTCTATGCCGCCACCATCGCCCTGGTGCAAACCGACATCAAGCGCGTCCTCGCCTACTCCACCGTGAGCCAGCTGGGCTACATGTTCCTCGGGCTGGGGGTGGGCGCCTTCGCCGCCGGCATCTTCCACCTGATGACGCACGCCTTCTTCAAGGCCTTGCTCTTCCTCGCCGCCGGCAGCGTCATCCACGCCATGAACGGCCAACAGGACATCCACCAAATGGGCGAGCTGCGGCGCAAGATTCCGGCTACCTACTGGACTTTCCTGGTCGCCACCCTGGCCATCACAGGCATCCCCGGACTCTCCGGCTTTTTCAGCAAGGATGAAATCCTCTGGCAGGCTTTCACCAGCCAGAGCGTTCCTTTCCCCTGGCTGCTCTGGCTGGTGGGTCTGGTGGCCGCGCTGCTGACCTCCTTCTACATGTTCCGGCTGGTCTTCCTCGCTTTCCACGGCCAGGCGCGCTATACGCCGGAGACCGCCCGAAAGATCCACGAATCCCCCCGGGTGATGACCACCCCGCTGGTCATTCTCGCCCTCCTGTCGGTGGTGGGCGGCTGGGTGGGATTCGCTTCCCCCCTGGGCGAACCGCTGGGGCTGGCCAACTACCTGGATCGTTTTCTGGAGCCCGTGTTTTCCTCGTCCACCAAACTCCTCCACCCCGAGCTCGTGTCCCACGCGCCCACCGAGGAAATCGCTCTGATGGGGCTGACGGTGCTGCTGGCCCTGGCAGGGCTGGCCGTGGCTTACACGTTCTACATCCGGAATCCCGAACTGGCCAATCAACTGGCCGGCACCTTCAGCCAGGCCTATCGAATCTTGGTGAACAAGTACTATGTGGACGAGCTCTACCACGCCGTTGTCATCCGCCCGCTGCACTGGCTTTCCAACCGCGTCTTCTGGCAGGTGGTTGACGTCGGCGTGGTGGACGGCAGCGTGAACGGCACCGCCGCCTGGGCCCGCCAATTCGGCCACTGGGCCCGCCGGATGCAATCCGGCAACACCCGCAGCTATGGCGCTTGGGTGGTAGTGGGCGCCCTAGTGATTCTTGTCTACTTCGTACGAGGCTTCTTAGTGCGGTAACAGCAAACGATGATGGTTCCCTGGCTCAGCCTGGTTGTTTTCCTCCCCCTGCTGGGGGCGCTGCTACTTCTATTTTTCCCGGCCACGTCCTGGGAGAAAATCCGTCGCACCGCCCTGGTGGTCACCCTGGCCGACTTCGCTTTCGCCGTCCCGCTTCTGTTTTGGTTCAACGCCGGGCGTGAGGGAATGCAGTTTCTGGAACGGCACGTCTGGATTTCCTCCCCGCCCATCCTCTATCAGGTGGGCATGGACGGGCTGAGCCTGGGGCTGGTTCTGCTCACCGCGTTTCTGACCCCGATAGCCGTCCTGGTCTCCTGGCCCATCACCCACAAGGTAAAAGAGTTCTTCATCATGATACTGGTACTGGAGAGCGGCATGCTGGGGGTGTTCGTCGCCCTTGACCTCTTCCTCTTCTACGTCTTCTGGGAAGTGATGCTCATCCCCATGTACTTCCTCATCGGCATCTGGGGCCACGAGCGCCGGCTCTACGCCTCCATCAAGTTCGTCCTCTTCACTATGCTCGGCTCGCTCCTGATGCTGGTGGCCATCATCTGGCTATACACCGCCACCAACACATTTGATCTGCTGTCGATTCTGGAAAGGCTTGAGCAAGGGAAGCTAATGTTTCCGATCGTGCAGCAGCGCTGGCTCTTCTTGGCGTTTTTCCTAGCCTTCGCCATCAAGGTCCCCCCTATTCCCGCTGCACACCTGGCTGCCGGACGCCCACGTGGAGGCCCCCCACGGCGGGCTCGGTGCTGCTGGCCGGCGTGTTGCTCAAGATGGGCGCCTACGGCCTACTACGCTTCTGCCTGCCACTGTTTCCCGCGGCGGCCAAAGAATTCGCGCCCGCCATTTCGGTCCTGGCGCTGATCGGCATCCTCTATGGGGCCCTGGTCTCGCTGGTCCAACCCGACGTAAAGAAGCTGATTGCCTACTCTTCGGTGGCTCACATGGGGTTCGTCGTGCTGGGAATCATGGCCATGACCCCAATCAGCGTCTCCGGCGCCATCGTCCTGATGCTGGCGCACGGAGTCTCAACCGCGGCACTCTTCGTGCTGGCCGGAATGCTCTATGACCGCCGGCACACCCACTTGATTCGCGACTTTGGCGGCCTGGGAACTCCGATGCCGGTCTTCTCCGCGTTCTTCTTGCTCGCCTGCCTCTCGTCGCTCGGGCTTCCCCTGCTGGCGAACTTCGCGGGGGAATTCCCGGTCCTGGTGGGCGTGTTTGAAACCAACCGCACCTACGCGGTCCTGGCGGCCCTGGGGGTCGTACTGGCCGCCGTCTATTTGCTCTGGATGTATCAGCGCGTGGTGTACGGCCAGGTCACCCAGGAAGCGAACCGCTCCCTCCCGGACGCTTCGCGGCGGGAACTTGCCGTCTTGATCCCCTTGGCCCTGGCCATCATCTGGTTGGGCGTGGCCTCTCCCGTCTTCACCAGCCGCATGGAACGCACGGTGGAACGCATCATTCGCCAGGTGAAATCGCCTTACTATGAGTTCGCGCACTCGACCCACCCCGCCGAGAGGACTCAATGATCGTCTCGTCCACCGACGTGCTGCGCGTTCTCCCGGAAATCGTGCTGGCGGTTTTTGGGCTGCTGGTCATGGGGGCAGAGCCGTTCCTGCGCCGCGCGCACAAAGGGGTGCTGGGGCCGCTGGCCTTGGTCGGGGTGGCGGCCGCTCTGGCAGCTACCGTGGTGCAAGGCCTCCATCCGGGGTATGCCTTCAACCGGCTCATCCATGTGGATAATTTCGGCATTTTCTTCCACTTTGTCCTCCTCGCCATCACCGCCCTGACCATCCTGGCCTCTCTGCGCTACCTGGAGAGGGAGAACATCAACCACGGCGAATACTACGCCCTGTTGTTGTTCGGCACCGTGGGGATGGGCGTGATGGCCGTCGCGAATGAATTGGTGCTGGTGTTCCTGGGGCTGGAGACGTCTTCCATTGCCACCTACGTGCTGGTGGGCTTCCGCCGCACGGAGCTGAAATCGAACGAGTCGGCGATGAAGTACTTCCTGCTGGGCTCCTTCGCCACCGCCTTCCTGCTCTACGGCATCGCCCTGCTCTTCGGCGCCACCGGGACCACCTTCCTCCCGGACATCGCCCGGCTGCTTGGTTCGCAGGACACTCCCAGCATGCTGGCGCTGATGGGGATAGCGATGCTGTTCGTCGGTCTCGGCTTCAAAGTAGCCAGCGCGCCCTTCCAAGTTTGGACCCCCGACGTCTACGAAGGCGCCCCCACCCCGATTACTGCCTTTTTGTCGGCTGGCCCGAAAGCCGCGGCGTTCGCCGTTTTTCTGCGGATTTTCTTTACCGCCCTGGAACCCGCCCACGAGGCCTGGTTCGGGATCATCTGGGCCTCCGCCCTGCTGACCATGTTCGTGGGCAACCTGGGGGCTCTGGTGCAGACGAACATCAAACGGATGCTGGCCTACTCTTCCATCGCTCACGCCGGCTACATATTGATCGCCTTCGCCGCCGCCAATCAACTACTCACGGATGTCGCCGATGAGCAGGCCCGAGTCAATGCGATGGCCGCGGTGCTCTTTTATCTGGTGGCCTACGCGTTGATGAAGCTGGGCGCCTTCGCCGTGGTAGCCCACGTGTCAGCCGGAGAGCGCAACCAAGACATCGACGATTACGCCGGGCTGCACAGCCGGCATCCGTTCCTGGCCGCATGCCTGACCATCTTCCTGCTGTCGTTGATCGGGCTTCCGCTGACCGGAGGCTTCCTGGGGAAGTTCTATGTCTTCACCGCCGCGGTGCAGGCGGACCTGATCTGGCTGGTGATTCTGGGGGTGGTCAATAGCGTGCTGTCGGTGGCGTACTACTTGCGGGTGGTGAAGGTGATGTACATGAACGAGCCGGGCGGCACTTTGACGGTGGCGCCCGTGCCCGCCCCTCTGGCGTTCGTCCTCACTTTTGCGGCTCTCGGCACCCTCTATTTGGGCGTCATGCCCGGAACCGTGTTCCAGATCGCCAGCCGGTCCACCCTGCCCTAAAAAGAAAAAGGGGAAGCCGCACGGGCTTCCCCCTTCTGTTGGCTCCTGTGGTGCTAGTAGGTCACCTTCAGGAACACGATAGCGAAGGTGTAGAGCGCCAGCGACTCGATCAGCACCAGGGCCAGAATCAGCGCAAACCGGATGGCGGGTGCGGCCCCCGGGTTGCGCGCCAGACCTTCGCAGGCCGCCGACGTGGCCTTCGCCTGGGCGATTCCACAAAACGCCGAGGCGATGGCCATGGCAAAGCCCGAGGTGATGGCAATCCACATTGCCACCTGAACCGGAGGCTTCTCCTCGGCAGCCTGGGCCGCTGCCGGCAGCGCAAACACAAACACCATCATGGTGAGTCCTGCCAAAGCAACCAGTCGTTTCACGGTTATTCTCCTCTGTGTATGAATTGTCCGCAGTGGGTGGTTCCCCGGCCACCCTCGTACGACCGGGGCTCACGCTCACGGACAGTAGTCCGCTATTAGTGCTCCTCCGCCACCGCTCCGCCCACGTACACAACCGGGAGAAGGGTAAATACGAACGCCTGCAGAAGCGCAACGAACGCGTGCAAGACCACAAAAGCCAAGGGAAACACCAACGGGGCCAAAGCTCCTAGCCCCCCCAAGAATTTGTTGATGTCCCACAGGGTGGTCATCACCAAAACACCCAGGCCCAGAAACGTTAAGTACAGTAACTCGCTCACCACCATGTTCACCCAGAGACGAACAGTCAGCGAAAGCAACCGCGCCAGATGGCTGATGAGCTCAATCGGCAACATCAAGGGCGCCAGCGGCAAGATAGGTCCCATGAAATGCTTGCTGTATGCTCCCGCCCCCTGCGCCCGCACGCCTTCGCTGTTGTAATAAATGAAGACGACCAAGGCGCAACCCAAGGGCACGGTGTGGACCGCAGTGGGCGAGACAAAACCAGGGATCAGGCTGATGCCGTTGCAGAATAGGACGAACAAACCCACGGTACCGATCATGGCCAGGTATTTGCGGCCGCCGTGGCCCACGATGTCGTCCAACAGGTCGTAGATGCCCACCCGAAAGCTATTCGATAGAAGCTGCTCAAAGCAAAGCTGCAAAGCCCCGGGATTCTCCGCCGACAGCCGCCGCCGGAACCACAGGAAGAAGATGGCCGACACAAGGAGGATAAAGAGCATGGTGGCGATGTGGTCGGGGATGGGCCGGTGAGGGTCATGCGGATGGATGCCGAGAGCCTCCAGCAGGGACAACACCAGCCCGCCGAAGAGCTGGTTGAACAAGTTCCCAATCCAGGTGGGGTGGTGCTCCATTCTCTACCTACGCACCGCCAGTCCGATTTCGTACAGCGCTTCCACGAAAACCGCCACCACCAGAAGCAACAGGCCGGCCACGACCCCGGCCAGGGAAAGCAGCGAGCGCGAAAAGATAACATACAGGAACAAGACAAGCAAGACGATGGGCAGAAACAGCTTTGCGTAGGTGCGCCGCGGGATGCGCGCCGATTGCGCCCGCATCAGCGTGTCCACCACGGCCACGATCCAGCGGTAGTTCAAATACGCCAGGGCGCCGCCGAAAGCAAACGCCAGTGCCATTCCCCCGTCCCACCGCCAGGCGGCCACCGCTGTGCCCACCGGAACCAGAAAAAGAATCGTCCGACCCAGGCGGCGCTCGGCGCCGGCGAGTAGCTCAAGTTCCCGAGGAGGGATTTCTGTCATTCCCGGTTGAAGCGCTTTAGCTCTCGGAGCAGCTCCAAGAATCCGCCCGCTAGGCCCAGGGCGGCGAGCAGCAAGGTGAAGAGCGGCTTAGTGCCCAGCTTGCCGTCCAGCCAGTAGCCGACCAGCACTCCAATGGCGACCGCGGCGGCAAAGGAGAAGCCCATCCCCAGGACCACACCCACCTGCCGCCAGGGGCTGCGGTTTTTCCCGTCCGGCGGCGTCATCCGGGCCGTCCGTTACGGCAGAATGGAGAACCGGGCGAGGGCGATCATGGGCTCGGGATAGAGACCGGGAATCAGGGTCAGAAGCAGGGTGATCACCAGGGCGGCGGTCAGGCCCGGGCTCAGCGTCATCCGGCCGGGCTCGCGGGCATCCTGCATGAACATCATCACCACGATGCGAAAGTAGTAGTAGAGCGCCACCACTACGTACAGGGCCGCGAATACCACCAGGAAGTAGTGCCCCGTCTCAATCAAAGAAAGGAAGATGAAGTACTTGCCATAGAAGCCGACGGTGGGCGGGATGCCGGTGAGCGATAACAGAAAAACTAGCATCATCACGGCCGGGACCGGGTTCTTGGATATCAGGCCGCGCAGGTCATCCAAGCGGTCGCCGATCAGGTTGGAGCGGCGCATGCCGGTGATGACGGCGAAGGCGCCCAGGGTCATCACCGCATAGGCCAGCAAGTAAACCAAAATTCCGGTGCGGCCGGTCTCGTTGCCCGCCACCAGGCCCAGCAAAATATAGCCCACGTGCCCGATGGAAGAATAGGCCAGCAAGCGCTTGACGTTGTCCTGATTGAGCGCTGCCAGGTTGCCGATGGTCATCGTGGCCACCGCCACCACCGCCACCAAGTCCTCCCAGTTGGCTCGCAAGGGGCCGAGGGGAATCAAAAACAACCGCAGCAGCAGGGCGAAGGCGGCCGCCTTCGAGGCCACCGACACGTAGGCGGTGATGGGCGTGGGGGCGCCTTCGTACACATCGGGAGCCCACTGATGGAAGGGCACCGCCGCCACCTTGAAGAAGAGCCCTGCGGCCACCGCAACCATGGCCACGAAGACCAGGGGGTCATCGAGGCCACGCTGGCCCACGGCGTCGGCGATGCGGTAAATGTTGGTTGAGCCGCTGACGCCATAGAGGAGCGAAAAGCCGTAAGCCAGGATGCCGGTCGAGAACACGCCCAGTAGCAAATATTTGATGGCGGCCTCGTTCGAGCGCCGGTCGCGCCGGAGGAAGCCAGCGAGCAGGTAGAAGCAGAGGGCCATCAGTTCCAGGCCGATGAAAATCGTGATCAAGTCGGTGCCGCCCGCCAGGAACATCATGCCCACAGTGGCGAAGAGGATAAGAGCGTAGTACTCCCCTTCCTGCTCGGCCTCCACCTCCAGGTACTTGATGGACATCAAGATCACCAAGGCGGTAGCCAGCAGGAAGAGGAAGCCGAAGAAAATGAAGAACGGGTCCACCACCACCAGGCCGTTGAAGGCCAGCCGCTCGTATCCTCGCACGCGCCAGAGAGCAAACCCGCTGAAGCCAATGCCCATCAGGGCGGTAATGGCATTCAAATACTTGTGTCGCCGCTCCAACAGGAAATCCATCAGCAGGATGCCGCAGGCGAACAGGGTCAGCTGAATCTGCGGCATGATGAAGCCGACGTCTTCCATGACTTGCCGGATGAGCTGTTCCATCAGGGTTCGCTCGGCGTTTCTTCTTCGGTTTCAGGCAGGGTGACCGCGACCGGCATCGCCGGCTGCGCGACCTCCACCCGTTGGACGAGCAAGGCAATCGGCTTGTCCAAGACCTCGAAGTAGGGCTTGGGGTAGACACCGATCCAGAAGCACCACAGCACCAGCGGCACCAGGGTCACCGCCTCGCGGAGGTTGACGTCGCGCAGCCCCTTGTTCGCCGGATTCGTGACCTCACCCCACATTACGCGCTGGTAGAGCCAGAGCAGGTAGGCGGCGGCCAGGACGATTCCCACCACGGCAAAGCCCGCCCAGACCTTGTTGACCTGGAACGTGCCAATCAAGATGGTCACCTCGCCGATGAAGCCGTTCAGCAGGGGCATCCCCATCGAGGCCAGGCTAATGATCATGTAGAGGGTGGCGAAGATCGGCATGGGAGTAGCCAGCCCGCCGAACTGGGCAATCTCACGCGTGTGCCGCCGCTCGTAGAGCAGTCCCACGATCAAGAACAGCGCCCCGGTGGAGATCCCGTGGTTGACCTGCTGCAACAGGCTGCCCGAAAGGGCGGTGTGATTCAGCATGAAGATCCCCAGCGTGACGAAGCCAAGGTGCGAGACCGAGGAGTAGGCGATCAGCCTCTTCATGTCCTTCTGCATCATGCACACCAGGGCGCCGTAGATGATGGCGATGATGGAAAGAACCGCCAGGTAGGGCGCGTACATCCGGGTGGCGTCCGGGAAGATAGGCAAGGAGAAACGCATCAACCCGTAGGTGCCCATCTTCAACAGCACGCCGGCCAGGATGACCGAGCCCGCGGTGGGTGCCTCCACGTGGGCGTCGGGCAGCCAGGTGTGGAAGGGCACCATGGGCACCTTGATGGCGAAGCTGATGAAGAAAGCCCAGAAGATCCAAACCTGCCAAGGAACAGGCAATACCTTGCCGAGCTCCAAGTAGACGGGGATGCTGAAGGTGTCGATGGCGTGGCCGGCCGCGTCAATGGCCGGGCAGGCGGCGCCAGCGGCGTGCAAGCCGCTGTGGAAGAAGTACAGTCCCAGGATGCCCAGCAGCATCAGCACCGAGCCCAGCAGGGTGTAGAGGAAGAACTTGATGGCGGCGTAGAGCTTCCGCTCGTGGCCCCAGATACCGATGATGAAATACATCGGCACCAGCATCACTTCCCAGAAAACGTAGAAGAGGAAGAAGTCGAGCGCCATGAAGACGCCCAGCATCCCGACCTGCAAGACCAGGAACATTATGTAGTATTCCTTGACCCGTTTCTGAATGAACGACCAGGAAGAAAGAATGGCGATAAAGCCCAGCACCACGGTCAGCATCACCAACAGGAAGCTGATGCCGTCGATGCCCACCCGGTAGCTGGCGCCGATGGAGGGAATCCAGTCCTTGGCGATGGTGAACTGGAAGCCGGCCTCCGTCTTGTCGTACCAGGCGACCAGCGGCAGCGCCACCAGCAGGCCCGCGAAGGCGAAGAGATTGGCGACCCAGCGAATCAGGTTCTTCCTGTCGCCGGGAATCGCCAGCAGGACCAGCGCCCCCACCAGCGGGACAAACAGCACCCAGTTGAGAATGGTGTCCCGGAAATAGTCCACGACGTCACCTCATCAGGAGCCCAGGATATAGCGCTGCACGTAGTAAAAGAGCAGGAGAGCCACGCCGGCGGCCATCCAGAGCGCGTAGCGTTGCACCAGCCCGGTCTGGAGGGCACGCGCCGGCCAGTTCAGTATCCACACCGTCCAGCCCACCAGGTTCACCGCCCCGTCGACAATCCAGGTGTCCCACCAGATGGAGAGCTGCGAGGTGAAGCGGGTGAGCCAGGCGGAGCCGTCCACGCCAATGCCGTCGATGACTTTCAGGTCGAAGCGTCCGAAGGTGTCGCCCATAGCCTTGCCCAGCACCGGGCCCTCCACGAACACTTTGCTGTACACCTCATCCACGTAGTACTTGTTGTAGACGAGCTGGTGGAGGCCGCTGAAGCGGCGGGCCAGTTGGGCGGGAATCTCCGGCCGCTTCAGGTAGAAGACGTACGCCACCAGAATCCCCAGCAGGCCGACGACGACTGACAAGACCATCAGCACAAACTCGAGCGCGTGCGAAGGGGCTGCCGCAGCGTGTCCGAAGACCGGCTCCAGGAAATGCTCAAACCGGTTCCCTCCCCCCAGCACGGCCGGGATGCCTACCAAGCCGCCGACGATGGACAGGCCGGCGAGGAGAATCAGCGGCACGGTCATCGAGCGCGGGGCTTCGTGGAGGTGGTGCTCGACCTCGGGGCTCCTGCGCGACCCGCCGAAGAACGTCAGAATCACCAGGCGGAGCATGTAGAACGCGGTCATCAAGGCGGTTACCGTGCCCAGCCCCCAGACGAGCCAGTTGCCATTGGCAAAGGCGCGCCAGAGGATTTCGTCCTTGCTGAAGAAGCCGGCCAGCGGGGGGATGCCGGCGATGGCCAGGGCGGCGACCAGGAAAGTCTTGCCGGTGATGGGCAATTTCGCCCACAGACCGCCCATCTTGCGGATGTCTTGCTCGCCCGCCAGGGCGTGAATGACAGCGCCGGAGCCCAGGAAGAGCAAGGCCTTGAAGTAGGCGTGCGTAGAGAGATGGAAGATGCCGGCGGCGAAGGCGCCCACGCCGCAGGCCAGGAACATATAACCGAGCTGGCTGATGGTGGAGTAGGCCAGCACGCGCTTGATGTCGGTCTGGACCATAGCCATGGAGGCGGCGTAGATGGCGGTCACGGCCCCGACAATGGCCACCACCTCCAGGGTGAAGGGCGCCAACCGGTAGAGGGCGTTGGTGCGCGCCACCATATAAACGCCGGCGGTCACCATCGTGGCCGCGTGGATGAGGGCGCTCACCGGGGTGGGACCTTCCATGGCATCGGGCAGCCAAACGTAGAGGGGGAGCTGCGCCGATTTCCCCGTGGCCCCAATGAAGAGAAGAATGGTGATGGCGGTGATGGCCGAGCTGCCGGCCGCGAACTGCCCGCCGGCCAGAATTGAATTCACGCCCACGAAGCTGAGGGTGCCGAAGGTGGTGGCAGTCAAGAAAATCCCCAGCAAAAACCCGGCGTCGCCGATGCGGTTTACCACGAACGCCTTCTTGCCGGCGTCAGCGGCGCTCTTCTTCAGGAACCAAAAGCCGATGAGCAGATAGGAGCAAAGCCCCACGCCCTCCCAGCCAATGAACATCAACAGGAGGTTGTTGGCCAGCACCAGGGTCAGCATCATGAACATGAACAGGTTCAGGTAGCCGAAGTAGCGGTAGTAGCCGCCCTCGTGGGCCATGTAGCCGATCGAATAGACGTGGATGAGGAAGCCGACCCCGCTGACTACCAGGATCATCACTGCGGAGAGCGGGTCCACCAGGTAGGCCCACTCGACTTGGAAGGACTGGGTGCCGGCCTCGGAAAGCAGCGGCAAGGAAGGAATCCAGGTGAACAAAGATACTTCCCGCAGGCGGTCAGTGGCGGGCAAGCGCAGCAACTCGAAGAACACCCCTACCGAAACCAGGAACGACAGGAAGACCGTGCCGCAGCAGAGCCAGCTGATGACGGGACGAGAGAGCCGCCGGCCCACGAGCAGCATCAGCAGGGCGCTCGCCGCGGGGAAGAACGGCACCAGCCAGACGACGTTGATGAAGCTCTCCGGCATCAGTGCATCACCACTTCAGGAGGTCGATTTCATCTGCATTTACCGTATCGCGGTTACGGAAGAGGGCGATCAGGATGCCCAATCCGACGGCGGCTTCGGCGGCGGCCACCGTAATGATAAAAATGGCGAAGACCTGGCCGGAAACGTCGCCCCATTGACGAGAGAAAGCAACCAGGTTGATGTTCACCGCGTTGAGAATCAGCTCCAGGGACATCAGGATGATGATGATGTTCCGCCGGGTGAGCACGCCGAGGATGCCGATGGTGAGCAAGGCAGCGCTGAGCAGCAAGTAGTGCCAGGTCGGAACCATGCTTACTCTACCCTCCTCCGAGCCATCAAGACAGCTCCCACCATCGCCACCAGCAGGAGCAGCGAGGCGATCTCGAACGGCAGCATGTAGGTTTGGAAGAGCGCCTCGCCGATTCTTTCTGTGTTCGGCTGCAGAGCCTTGAGAGCCTCGGGCCCTGCCTCCGGACCAAGCGCAGTATCCCGCCCCAGGTAGATCACCCCGATCAATTCCACCGCCAGCACCACTACGGCCACGCCCGCGACGAACCACTGCCGATTGAATTGTTCCTGGCGGAGAGCCTCATCCAGTCGCACCAGCATGATGACGAACAGGAACAGCACCATGATGCCGCCGATGTAGAGGATGATCTGCACGGCGGCCAGGAATTCCGCCTGCAATTGCAGATAGATGAGGGCCACGGACAACAAAGTGATGATCAAGTAGATGGCGCTGTGGACGGGGTTGCGCCGGGTGATGACCAGCAGCGCCGACACCACCGCTACCCCAGCCAGCAGGTAGAAGATGATCTGAGCAAACAACATGGGCGTCTCAGCTACGTCCGCGCGTCAGCAAGATTGCCACCAGCAACGTGGCCGCCGTGCCCAGCCACAAACTGGCGATGAAGTTCCATCCCAGCCGCTGGCTCAACACGATCCCCGCCCCGCAGAAGATGACGTTGACGATGCCCAGGGGGATCATGAAGCGCCAGCCCAAGTCCATCAGTTGGTCGAAGCGAAACCGGGGAAAGGTGCCGCGAAACCAGATGAAGCCAAAGAGAAAAACGAACACCTTGGTCATGAACCAGAACACGCCCTGCACGGCCTCGAGCACGGGGAAAGTCGGCTGATCCTCCGCTGCCGCACCAGGGAACGCGCTGCCGGGGATCAACAGCCCCACGAGAATTCCCGAGGCGCCGGCGCCCAGAACCAGCAGCAACAGCCGTTGCCAGCGCCACTCCCGGGCGGCGGGCAGGCGGAGCGCCTCCCAGAAGCACCAACCGGCAGCTGCGACGAAAACAGCTACGGGAGCAAAATTCAGAAAATCCAGGGCCCGCACACTAGCGAAGGGCCGCAGCCAACCGCCGAGGAAAAGCGTGACCGCGATGGAGCTGACCAAAACCATGGCGGTGTACTCGGCCAGGAAGAACAGGGCGAAGCGGAAACCGCTGTACTCGGTGTGGAAGCCGGCGACCAGTTCGGATTCCGCCTCGGGGAGATCGAAGGGGTTTCGGTTGGTTTCCGCAATGGCGGCGACGAAGAGGATGAAAAAAGCCACCGGCTGCAAAAAGATAAACCACACGCCCATCTCCGCCTGGGCATAGACGATCCCTTTCATGCTGAGCGTGCCCGCGAGCAGCAGGGCGGCGACAATAGCGAAGCCCAGAGCGACTTCGTAGCTCACCAGTTGCGCGGTCGAGCGCAGCGCGCCCAGCAGGGGGTAGTGGCTGTTCGACGACCAGCCCGCCAGGATGGTCCCGAAAATGCCCAACGAGGAGATGCCGATGACGAAGAGCAAGCCGGCGTTGACGTCGGTGATGGTGAAGTTCGCTCCGAAAGGTATGAGGGCAAAGGCAGTGAAAGCGGCGATGACGCTGATGACCGGGGCCAGCCAAAAGACCCAGCGGTCGGCGCCGGCGGGGATGATGTCCTCCTTGAGCAGGAGCTTCAAGCCGTCAGCAATGGGCTGCAGCAGCCCGTGGGGGCCGACCCGCATGGGCCCCAGGCGCACCTGCAGGTGGGCAAGGATCTTGCGCTCGGCATAGACCACGTAGGCGACCACGAGCGCCAGCCCAAGAAAAACGATGGTGATCTTGATCAAGCTGACGACGATGGGGTGGAAATTATCGAACAGTTGCGTCATCGGCGCGGGGCGCAGTCCTCAATTCTGTGTGTCAGCGATCCACTTCTCCCAAAACGATGTCCAGAGTCCCGATGATGGCCACCACGTCGGCCACCAGGTGGCCGCGGATCATCCTGTCAAACGCTTCCAGGTTGATGAATGAGGGTGGGCGGATGCGCAGACGGTACGGGGTGGTGGTGGCGTCGCTCACGATGTAGTAGCCCAGCTCACCCTTGGGAGCTTCAATCGAGTGGTAGACCTCGCCCGGAGGGGGCTTGATGACCTTGCCCACCCGAGCCAGGATGGGCCCCTCGGGGATGGAGTCCACCGCCTGCAAGACGATACGGCGCGATTGCCGCATCTCTTCCAGCCGCACCAGGTAGCGGTCGTAGGTATCGCCGTTCTGCCCAGTCGGGATGTCGAACTCAAACTGGTCGTAGGCCGCATAGGGGAAAGCTTTGCGGATGTCCCACTTGACCCCGGAGCCGC
>JALLOH010000359.1 GCA_027717655.1 Acidobacteriia bacterium AH_259_A11_L15 | reverse complement strand
CGGTCGACCGGTTGCTCGTGACTCCGCGGTCGCTCGCGCAGCATGAAACCTGCAAGTGGCAAACCCGCAAGGCGCTGGCCCGTATCCACCACTTCGATCCCCGCGACAAAGAAGCTGCCCCCATCTGGGATACCATCGAAAACGCCGAGGCCTTCCGCACCATGACCGACGGGATGAAGTACTTCATGGGCGCCATCGGGGTGACCACGCTCTTCCTGGGCGGCATCGGGGTGATGAACATCATGTTGGTGGCCGTCCGGGAGCGCACGCGCGAAATCGGGGTGCGCAAGGCCGTGGGGGCCAGCTCCAGCACCATACTGAAGCAGTTCTTCGCCGAAACCACGCTGGTCGTCTTCCTCAGCGGGGCGCTGGGGCTGAGCCTCGCCTACGGCTTCTGTGCGGTCATCAACGCCGCCGTCTTCAGCCAGATGACCGGGAACACCTTTTTCGCCGGTTTCTTGCCTAGCTGGACGTCCGGGCTGCTGGCTTTCGGTTTGCTGGGAACGGTGGCGATTCTCTCGGCACTCTACCCGGCCAGCCGGGCCGCCGCCGTGCAGCCCATCGAAGCTTTGCGCTATGAAC
>JALLOH010000358.1 GCA_027717655.1 Acidobacteriia bacterium AH_259_A11_L15 | reverse complement strand
GAGCGGGGGCGGGAGGCCTCGCGACGGCGGCGGGAAAACATCGAGCATTTCCACCATCAAATTGAGCCCCGGCTGAAGATGGACCGCCGCCGCGGCGTCCAGACCTTCGGCTTGCTGGCGCAGCTGACCATGGTGCTGGTGGCGCTGGCCATCGGCTACATGGCCATGACCTTTCAGAGCCCCGCACGAGCAGTGTTCGAGACGGCCTTCTTCGTGGTGCTGGAGATTCTCTTGGTTTACCAGTTCGTGCCCTACTTGTTGATGAGCCGCAGCCGGGGGAATTGGCTGGTGCCGCTGGTTCCGGTGCTGCGCGGCTTCGGCTATGCGGTGACACCCCTGCTGGTGCTCTACGGCTTCTGTGTATCGCTGCTGCACCTGGCGGAGAGCGAGGAGCCCGAGGAGGCCGAGCCGCCCGAGCAAGCCATCGAGGAGCTGGTCGAAGAGGGCCAGGAGCGCGGCATCCTGGAGAAGGATGACGTGCCCCTGATTGCTTCGGTCCTCCAATTCGCTGACAAGACTGCGCGCGAAGTAAGTCTTCTTCGTCGACGCGGACCCGGCGCTGGCGATTGACCACCATCGCCGG
>JALLOH010000357.1 GCA_027717655.1 Acidobacteriia bacterium AH_259_A11_L15 | reverse complement strand
GCTCCAGCCCTTCGTGGGAGACCACCTCCGGGATGAGCGTGTTCCGGCGGAGGACCCCGTAGCGCGTGCCCACCTTGTGAATCCGCTCTCGCTTCAGGGCCACGTCCAGCGGCGAGCCCTCTTGGAAGGCTTCGTTGGGCGCCTGGTAGGTCGCGAACAAGTGCCGCTCGAACCAGACCTGCTCTTCCTCCATCTTCCGCCGCTGATGCGCCAGCCGCCGCAGGCCGTGCGGCTCGCCGGGGAAGAGGATGAATCGCACCTCGGTCTGCCCCAGTTGCTGCAGCGCCCGGTAGTGCGACCACCCCTGCCCGGTGGGCACGTTCCGGTCTTCCATGCCGAAGAAAATCAGCGTCGGCGTCCGCACGTTCTTCATCCGGAAGAACGGCGACTTGCGGATGTAGAGCTCGGGGTTCTCCAGCGGCGAGGCGCCGAAGTAGTAGTTGTCGAACGCCGCCCCGAAGTCCACGTTCGCCCAGTCGCTGATCCACTCCACGTCGCCCGCCCCCACCGAGGCCGCCTTGTACCGCGGGTTGCGCGTCACCAGCTCAATCGAGAGGATGGCCCCGTTCGACCACCCCATGGT
>JALLOH010000356.1 GCA_027717655.1 Acidobacteriia bacterium AH_259_A11_L15 | reverse complement strand
CCTCCAGGGCAGGCTGCACGAAGCCGCTGACCTTCCGGCCTTCGCCCAACGGCTGGAAGCCGAAGCGCGCCGCCAGAGCCAACAGGGATTCCAAGGGCCACTCCCCGGCGGTGACGCGCCCGCTCACGCGAGGATCCTCGCCTCGGTAGTTGTCCACGCGGCCCGCCACGGAGAGGTTGAGGCCGGGCTGCAAGGTGAGGTTAGAGGCCGCTACTCCGAGGTGCGGCGGCTCGAATTTGAGGTCGAGCGTCTCGACGCGCACCGGGTCGGGGAACCCCTCAAGCTGTACGCTTAGGCCGCGAAATCTGGCCCCGCCGGTGACCTCCCAATCCTCCGGCGTGCCCGTCAGGTGCAACCGCGAGGTCAGCTTGCCGGTGGCCGGCGGCGGCGTAGCGGGCAAGGAGTAGCCGAGCCGCCGCGGCATTTGTAGCCGTCCTTGCAGGTCGGCGTCGGAGGTGACGAGCGCCAGGTCGAAGGCCACCGAGGGACTCAATTGCACGCTGCCCTTCCCCTGCAGGCGCGCCTGCTGGTAGGTGACGGCGGACTCGTCCAGTTGCACGCGGCTGAAGTCGGGCGGCAGAGT
>JALLOH010000355.1 GCA_027717655.1 Acidobacteriia bacterium AH_259_A11_L15 | reverse complement strand
GCCTCCCTGGAGGCCGCCATTCAGACCGTCAGGGGCACGGCCCGCAGCATGGGCCTGGACGTGTTGCCCGGCTAAGGAGGAGAGGAAGTGGGGATCGCCGCTTTACGCAGCGGAAAAAAGATTCGGGAAGCCCGCGCCAAGGTGGAGAACCGCCTCTACCCGATCGAGGAGGCCATGGGGCTGCTGCAGGAGGTGCACTTCACCAAGTTCGATGAAACGGTGGAGCTGGTCCTCAACCTGGGGGTCGACCCCAAGCACGCCGACCAGATGGTGCGCGGTACCGTGGTCTTACCGCACGGCCTGGGCAAGGCCGTGCGGGTGGCCGTCATCGCTGGCGGCGAGAAGCTTATGGAGGCGGAAGCGGCCGGCGCTGACCTGGTGGGCGGCGACGACCTGGTGCAGAAGATCCAGCAGGGCTTCATGGACTTTGACGTCGTGATCGCCACGCCGGACATGATGAGAGCGGTGGGCCGGCTGGGTCGCCTCCTGGGCCCGCGCGGCCTGATGCCCAACCCCAAGACCGGAACCGTCACCTTCGACGTGACCAAGGCCGTCCAGGAGACCAAAGCGGGCAAGGTGGAGTTC
>JALLOH010000354.1 GCA_027717655.1 Acidobacteriia bacterium AH_259_A11_L15 | reverse complement strand
GAGGCGTTCCGGGCTCACCCGAGGATTGGAGAAAAAACTAAAGCCGGCCCCGAGCCGGCGCAGCGGTGGTCGGAACAAGAGCAGGCGGGCACCCACGGCGCTTCGGCGGCCACCCGGCAGGCCCTGCAGAACGCCAACCAGGCCTACGAAGAACATTTCGGCTATCTCTTCATCGTCTGCGCCACCGGAAAGAGCAGCGAAGAGATGCTTGTGCTTCTCCGCCAACGCCTGCAGAATGACGGCGAGACCGAGCTTCGCACCGCCGCCGAAGAGCAGCGGCGCATCACCCGTCTTCGGCTGGAGAAGCTACTAGGGCAATGAGCGGGATCACCACGCACGTGCTGGATACCGCCCGGGGACGGCCCGCCCAAGGCGTGCCAGTGGTGCTGGAGGTACAGGAAGCCGGAGGCGAGTGGAAAGCGGTCGGCCGGGGTGCGACGGAGGCCGACGGCCGGGTCAAGCAGCTTCTTCCCGAAGGCTCGGCCCTCTCGACCGGTACGTACCGGCTGCGGTTCGATACCCAAGCCTACTTTGCCGCGCAGAAACTGGAAGGCTTCTATCCCCAGGTTACGGTGGTCTTCACGGTT
>JALLOH010000353.1 GCA_027717655.1 Acidobacteriia bacterium AH_259_A11_L15 | reverse complement strand
CTGTTGCTGATTTCGCTCTCGGCGGCTGTGCCTCGGGTGCTCACCCAGGGGAGGCGGGAAAAGGAGACCGAGCTCATCTTCCGCGGCGAGCAGTACCGGCGGGCCATCGGGTTCTTCTACAAACAGTTCGGGCGGTACCCGAACTCGATGGAAGAACTTCTGGAAACAAACGACCGGGCTTTCCTGCGCCGGGAGTGGCCCGACCCGATGACCCTGGAGGGGGAGTGGCGCCTGATTCGCGCAGCGCCGAACGGGGAGTTCATCGGCTCGGTTCACCGCGGGCGGAAAGACGAAGAGAGCGAAGAAGAGGAGTTTGAAGGGAACATCGAAGACCTGCCCATCGCCGGGGTGGCCAGCCGCAGCCGGGAGTACGCCATCCGGGTCTACGACGGGTACCAGTACTACTACGAGTGGGAGTTCATCTTCGACCCGCTCGCCGAAGCCAGCGAAGGCCTGCCCCAGCCCGGCCCGCCTTCCGAACCCGACGAATCGGAGCCTCGCTAGGCGGAAAGCAAGTACCTGGCGATGGCGGCGGCCACGCCGTCCTCGTCGTTGCTGCCGGTGACCGCCCAGCCAGTCTGCTTCAGTTC
>JALLOH010000352.1 GCA_027717655.1 Acidobacteriia bacterium AH_259_A11_L15 | reverse complement strand
CATCAATTGCACGCCGGTCGGGCAGACGCCGAACGTAAAGGACTCCCCGCTGCAAGCCGGCGAACTGAACTGTCGCGTGCTGGTCGACTTGGTCTACAATCCGCGCGGGACCCGGCTGCTGCGCTTGGGGCGCCGTCGCCGCGTGCGGGTCGTCCCCGGCTGGGAGATGCTGGTCGAGCAGGGCGCCGCCCAGTATGAAATCTGGACCGGCCTGCGCGCTCCCCTTCAGGTGATGCGCCGCGCTGTGCTCCAGCGCTTGCCCTGGGGTGCCCAATCAACTATTTAACGATTCAACTATCTAACTAGTCGATGATCGAGCCTGACTTTCCCACCTTCAAGAGACTGGCGCGGCAGGGGAACGTCATCCCTGTCGTCCGCCGGATTGCCGCCGACCTGCTCACCCCGGTGGCGGCCTACCTGCGCCTGGCCCGCTTGCGCTCTGCCGGCTTCGGCGGGCCGGCCCGCCGCGGGCAGCCGTCGTTCCTGCTGGAGAGCATTGAAGGCGGGGAGAAGATCGCCCGCTACAGCTTTATGGGCGTCGGCCCCTATCGGATGCTGCGCTATCGTGCCGGCGATGGGGCGGTAGTGGGC
>JALLOH010000351.1 GCA_027717655.1 Acidobacteriia bacterium AH_259_A11_L15 | reverse complement strand
CATCCGCCCCCACATGTCCTGCCCGGCCACCTTCAGGTGGAAAATCTCTACCGGGATGTCGGCCTGGCGGGCGATGGCGAACGTCTCTTCCAAGGCCTCGAAGATGCCGCGGCCTTCGCCGCGCATGTGGGTGGCATAGAGGCCGCCGTGCTCGGCGGCCACGCGAGCGAGCGCGACCAGTTCGTCGCTGTGGGCATAGTTGGCGGGCGCATAGACGAGGGAGCTGGAAAGTCCCCGAGCGCCCTGCTCCATCGCCTCCCGAACCAGTTGTTGCATCTGGGCCAGCTCCTCCGCCGTGGGAGCGCGGTTCTCCGACCCGAGCACCATTTTGCGCACCTGGGTGGCGCCGACGTAGCTGCCCAGGTTGAGGGCCATACCCTGGCGCTCGAGGCGGGCGAAGTAGCCGGCGAAGTCCCGCCAGTCCACCTGCTGGCCGTAGCGGGCCACGAAGGGGTCCAGCTCCGCGAGGGTGCGCTGGTTCTGCGGGGCCGCGGAACCGCCTTCGCCGGTGATTTCGGTGGTGATGCCCTGGCGGACTTTGCTTTCCGCGCTGGGGTCAACCAGCAGGCTTAGCTCGGATTGACCGAGCATGTC
>JALLOH010000350.1 GCA_027717655.1 Acidobacteriia bacterium AH_259_A11_L15 | reverse complement strand
CTGATTCTAGTTCCGGGCGGCGCTTTCTACAATCTAAATTTGTAAAGGCTGGTCTTGACAAATTATCTAACCCGCCGTACGGTAAAGAGGGAAGCGACCAATGGCGTACATAATTGCTGAACCCTGCATTGGCACGAAAGACCATTCTTGTGTTGATGTGTGTCCGGTTGATTGCATCCACCCGGCTAAAGATCGTGATTATCACGGCGGGCCGGAGAACCAAGGAACCAAAAACTTCGACGAAGTGCCGCAGCTCTATATAAACCCAGAAGAATGCATTGACTGTGGCGCCTGCGTTCCAGTCTGCCCGGTGACAGCTATTTTCGTGCTCGAAGACCTGCCAGAAAAGTGGGCCAACTATACTCAGATCAATGCTGACTACTTCAAGCCGTCGGCTGGATAGGTCGCAGCCCGCCGGGCGAGCCTATATTTTTCCGCACCACAACCGGGACACTGAGGGCGTCGAGGGTCTTCGCCAATCCTGACAGGGCAGCACGCCGCGGGAAAGTTGAGCGATCGAGGAGGCTAACATGGCCGATTATGTCAAAGTGGCGCAGGCGAACGAGATTGAACCTAACCACGGCAAGTTGGTCG
>JALLOH010000034.1 GCA_027717655.1 Acidobacteriia bacterium AH_259_A11_L15 | reverse complement strand
GGGTGGGGGCGGGTTGGCAGGGGAGGCGCTGGGTGACACGAATGCCGGCGCGCTCCAGCGCGGCCACCTTGTCCGGGTTGTTCGACAGCAGGCGGATGCGGGTCAGACCCAGCAAGCGCAACGCCTGGGCAGTCAAGCCATAGTTGCGCCGGTCGGGGGGGAAGCCCAGGCGACGGTTGGCCTCGACGGTGTCCAGGCCGCGGTCTTGAAGCTGGTAGGCGCGGAGTTTGTTGATCAATCCGATGCCGCGGCCTTCCTGGGGCTCGTAGAAGATGGCCCCGGCGCCCGCGCGGGCGATGGCGGCCAGGGCCAGCTCGAGTTGGGCGCGACAGTCGCAGCGCTGTGAGCCGAAGACATCGCCCGTCAGGCATTGGGAGTGGATGCGCACCAGGGGAGCGGGCGCCCGCTTCAGGTTGCCTTTCAGGAGCGCCACCAGCCATTCCTGCCGGCCGTTTTCAAACCCCACAATGCGAAAGGTGCCGTAGCGGGTAGGCAGGCGAGCTTGGGCAGCCCGGCGGAGGCGGAGACGAGATGTCCGCTTCAGCTTCACCCCGCCATTATAGGGTGCGGCGCTGCCTGCGGCCAGGGCTTCCCGGGGGGGGCGGCTTTACAACCCCGTGGGGCTGCGTTAGGGTAATCGGACGCGGCCACGGCGATGGAACAGCCACTCCTTCTGCAAGACCTCGTCCTTACCCTTCTTTTCCGTCTGGGGGTAGCCGCTTCGATTGCGGCCTTGATTGCCCGCTCGATCTTTTTCCAGCGTGTGCTGCGGCGAGAAGAGCGCAGCGTGGACGAGCGCTTGCTCTTTGTGTTGCTCTACGCGCCTCCGGTGGCGGTGGGGGTGCTGACGCGAATCCTGCTCGGCTACCGGGCTACCGACGTCAGCCTGGAAGGGGCGCTGGTGGCCGGCCTGGCGGGCGGGCGAATGACCGGCATGATGGTGGGCACGCTGGCGGCGCTGCCGGCGTTCCTGAACGGAGAGCTGCTCTCGTTGCCTTTTGGGATGCTGTGCGGGGCGGTGGGTGGGGTGCTGCGCGAATTGTGCGCGAACAAGGAGCGGGTGTGGCAGTTCGGGCCCTTTTCCTTCCTGAGCCTGCCCCGGTGGCTGTACGACTTGGTGACCAAAAGGGAAGGGAATTGGTTGATGCTTCCCCTGCTGGGCTGCGCCGGGCTGGAACTGCTGCGGATCGGCCTCGGGCAAACCTTCCCGGGGGCGCTCTTCTATCTGGGGGCTGGCGAGGGCTGGCTGGTGGTGCTGCCGATCTTTGCCACCATCGTGGCGGTGGGGCTTTCCCTGATGATTTGGAACAACACCCGCATCCAAATCAAGTTGCTCGACCAGGAGCAATCCTTGCTGGCGGCCCGCATGGAGGCGCTGACCAGCCAGATCAACCCGCACTTCCTGTTCAATACGCTGAACACGGTGGCGTCGCTGGTGCGGGTGGAGCCGGACGCGGCGCGCAAGCTGGTGGTGAAGCTTTCCGCCATCCTGCGCCGCCTGCTGGGCAAGCACGACAACTTTGTTCCCTTGCGGCAGGAGTTGGAGTTCATTGACGACTACCTGGCCATCGAGATGGTGCGTTTCGGGCCCGAGAAGCTGCAGTTCTACAAGCAGGTGGAAGAGGAGGCGTTGGAGCTCTTCGTGCCCAGCATGCTCTTGCAGCCGATCATTGAGAACTCGATCCGGCATGGCCTGGGACCGCGGATCGAAGGGGGAGAGATTCGGCTGCGGGCCGTCCGACAGGACGGGCGGCTGCTGATCGAAGTGGAAGACAACGGGGTGGGAATCGCCGAGGAGCGCATTCCGGAGATCTACGGTAGCGGGATCGGGATTAGTAACGTGAACGAGCGCTTGAAGGTTCTTTACGGGAAGGAGTATTCGCTGCGCATCGAGAGCCTGCCGAACCTGGGGACCACCATCCGCATCGAAATCCCAGAAGTGTCGTCCTCCTAGGCTGGGTGTGGGGGCTGTGCCCCTGCCCGGGGATTTGGGCTTGACAGGAGACGATGCCCTTGCCGTTCCCCCGGATGAGTCTCGTGGTGCCGGCCACGTATTTCGTCAACATCGCCCGCGGGGTGATTCTGCGGAGAGCGGGGCTGGTACATCTTGGTGCTACTGGGGATGGGGGTGGGGTTGTTGCTGCTGGCGGCGAAGCGGTTCCGGAAGAAGGGAATCGCCCTCTAGCCCCCGGTTAGGCGGGGACTCCCAAGAGTTTCCGGTAGAACGCCTCGTAGCGGGGGATGATGAGAGTTGAACAGTAGCGAGCCCGGGCGGTTTCTCTAGCACGGCGTCCCATGGAGCGGCCCCTTTCCGGTTCCCGGAGCAGTTCCAGGGCACAGCTGGTCATGGCGGCGACGTCACGCGGCGCCACCAGGCAGCCGTCCTCCCCGGAATGGATCAGTTCCGGCAAGCCCCCCACGTTGGTGGCTATGACCGGCACTTCACAGGCCATGGCCTCCAGCGCGGCCAGGCCAAAGGATTCCAGGTCGCTGGGAAGCAGGAACAGGTCGGCCACGCCGAGGATGTTGGCCACGTTATCCTGCTTGCCCAGGAAGATGACATCCTGGCTGATGTTTCTTTCCCGCACCAAGTACTCGGCATTGGCGCGCTCGGGCCCGTCGCCGATGAGGAGCAGGCGGGCGGGCAGCTCGCACCGGATGCGAGCAAAGACCTCAATGACGTCGGGAACGTTCTTGACGGGGCGGAAATTGGAAAGGTGCGCGATCAGACGTTCGCCCTTAGGCGCGAACTCGTGGCGCCGGTCCTGGTTGGGGGAGCGCTGGTAGCGGTCACAATTGACGAAGTTGGAAATGACTTCGATGGGCCGGGTGATGCCGAACTCCCGCTCGGTAATCTCGCGCAGGTAGGTCGACACTGCGGTCACGCCATCGGCCTGCTCGATGGCGAAGCGGGTGATGGGCAGGAAGGAGCGGTCCTGGCCGACCAAGGTGATGTCGGTGCCGTGCAAGGTGGTCACCACCGGCAGCCGCCGCGGGGCCAGCATCGCCTGGGCGAGGTAGGCGCTGACCGAATGGGGGATGGCATAGTGAACATGCAAGAGGTCGAGGCGATAATGCTCGGCCACTTCCGCCATCTGGCTGGCGAGCGCCAGCGCGTAGGGTGGATAGTCGAACAAGGGGTAGGCCAGCACTTCGACTTCGTGGTAGCTGATGCGGTGGGCGATGTCGGGTGAGTCGTCCAGCCCGGCCAGCCGAAAGGGCATCGCATAGCTGATGAAGTGGACTTCGTGGCCGCGGGCGGCCAGCTCCATCCCCAACTCCGTGGCCACGACGCCGCTGCCCCCGTAGGTGGGATAACAAGTGATGCCGATTTTCATCGCGGGGCACTCTAGCAGACCGATTTCTGTATCCGCAAGCGTACGTAGACTTAGACGCGGGGGCGTGCTAGATTGCTTCGCTTTCGGGTAATCTTTTTGCCATGAAGCTGGCAGGCAAAAACGCCATCATCACGGGAGCCGGAACCGGTATCGGGCGCGCCTGTGCGGAGCTGTTTGCCCGGGAGGGCGCCAGGGTAGTTTTGGCGGGGCGACGGCGAGAGCCGCTGGAGGAAGTGGCCGCCGGCATCACCGGCCGTGGCGGTCGAGCGCTGGCGCAGCCCTGCGACATTACCCGGGAAGCCGACCTGGAAGCCCTGGTGGCGCGCGCCGTCCGGGAGGCTGCCGGGCTGCACGTGGTAGTGAACAACGCAGCCTACTGGATGGCGGGAACCATCGAGGAGACCAGCGAGGCGGACTGGGACCGAATGATGGACACGAATTTGAAGGGGGTTTTCTTGCTGGTGAAGCACGCCCTGCCGGAGCTGCGGCGGGCGGGGGGAGGTTCGATCATCAACATCGGCTCGGTGCTGGGGCTGGTGGGGATGAAGCAGCGAGTGGCTTACTCCACTTCTAAGGGGGGGCTGGTGCTCCTGACCAAATGCCTGGCCCTCGACCATGCCGCCGAGAAGATTCGCGTGAATTGCATTTGTCCGTCCCTGGTGGACACCCCGATGGGGCAAGACTCCCTCGAACGGGCCGACAACGCGGCCGCGGAGCGCGCCCGACGGGTCGCGCAGATTCCCCTGGGTTCCGCGGGCACACCCGAAGATGTGGCCCGGCTGGCGCTGTTCTTGGCCGGCCAAGATTCAGGCTGGATCACCGGGGCGGCCATCCCGCTCGACGGCGGGTTCAGCGCCTACTGAGAATCCAATGGGGCGTCGAAACCGCCACTATGCCGAGATCGCCAAACGCTTCCGTCGCGTGGGGGCCGTGCGGCTGCTGGGGATGAAACTGGCCAAGCTCCGTCCCGGCCGGGCCACGCTGACTTTGGACGCCCGCCCGCGGCATTCGCACCCGCAGGGGATTCATGGCGGGGTGCTGGCGGCGCTGGCCGACACGGCCCTGGCCATGGCGCTGTTCACTCGCCTGCCGGTGGGCGCCTGGATCTCCACCGTAGAAATGAAGATTAACTTCCTCTCCCCTCACCAGCGGGGTCGGTTGCGGGCTGACGCTCGCCTGTTGCGAGTGGGGAAGCGGTGGGCGGTGGGCGAGGTCGAGATTCGCAAGGCCTCTTCCCGCGGGCTGGTGGCCAAGAGCCTGCTCACCTACAGCATTCGGCCACACGGGGAGAAGCCCTAGGCACACAATTCCACGCAGGCAGAAGGAAGCAGTCCTTACTCGCGCTCGCGGCTGGCGTGCGCCATTTCCGGCTCCACGGGCTGCCCGTTGGCGCCACCGTTCTCGTCCTTATAGATGTACCTAATGTTGGTCTTGTAGAGGAGCAGGTTAGGAGCCGACGTGCGCGTAAGCTTGATGCAGGTGCGGTCGTACCACTCGATGGTGCCGCGCAGGACTTCGCCGTCGGTCAAGACCACCACCATCGGGGTCCGTGCCTGCATTTGTTTGACGTAGTAGAACTCCTCGGCATGGGTCTGTTCAGGGGGAATGGGCTTCCGGCGGGCCGGTTGACCCCCCCCACCCATCTGCTCCTTGACCTCAGCCAAGCTCGGACGGATTAGTCGGCGGTTCACTGTTCTTCACCCCTTCCTTGGCTAACTCCTGGGCTATCGGTGTTGCCCTCGGGTACGCGCATTCGGCGGCGCTTTCCCTACTCAAGAAAGATGCGCCAGCCCGGCCAAACGTTTCACCCAATTTGCGGTAGCGATCGGGCCAAAGCCAGGGCCCAAGCATCCAGGGCCAGTTGCCGGCTTACATTCCGCCGCGCCCAACCCTCGATGCGATCCAACCCAGCCACGGCCTCCTCCAGCCACTCTTGAGTGATGTGACGGCTCAACTGGTAAAGTTCACTCCGTAAATCGGGATTGCGGAGTCCCTGTTCGGGAGTGCCTATCTTCAAGTACAAACTATCTATTAAGAGACTATACACGATTTCAAGAGAAAATTCCATAATTTCTCTTCGGTCCTCGGAATCGGCGCCGGGGCGGGAGGTCTTGCCCGCCAGAGTTGAGGTGGCAGCAAAGAAGCGCTCGGGGCTCGGCTGCTGATTGGCGGCGGCCCGCAGCAGCTCGAGCGCGTCGGCGCGCACCTGGCGGTAAAGCCTCAAGTCCAGGCTCAAGGCAGTTCCCAGGCTGCCGGCTGCCGCTGCCGCCGCCAGCTCCTGGTCCTGCTTCTCTCCTTCGGGCCGGTGCCGGGCCAGGTAGTGCGCAATTTCTTCGGTGGTCAGCGGGGCGAAGTAGAAAGGAATGCAGCGGGAGCGCAGGGTGGGGCGGAGCTTGAACGGCGCCGCGGTCACCAGAATCAAGCTCGTGTGGGCCGGCGGTTCTTCCAACACCTTGAGTAGGAGGTCGGCGTAGTCAAACCGCAACCGCTCGGCTTCATCGATGAGGAAGACGTTGCGGCGGACCCCGGCCGGCAGGGTGTACGCCTGGCGTACCACAGCCCGCATCTGGCTGACGCGAATGAAGGCCCCGTCGGGCACCAGCACCGTCACGCTGGGGTGCGGCCGGAGCAGCAGCGGTACGGTCTCAGGACTGGCGCTCCCCCGGGCCTGCAAGGCTGCCCGCTTCAGCTCCGCCAGGTCCTCCAGCGGAGCCAACGCGCGGCAGCTACCGCAGTGGCCGCAGATCTCTCCCGCCTGGCGTTGGCAGTTGGCTGCACAAGCGAACAGGGTGGCCAGCGTGAACTTGCCCACCCCTTTTTGTCCGGCGAACAGGAGAGCATGAGGGAGGCGGCCGCCTTCCAGCATGCGCCGGAGCGCGGTGACCACGCGCGCGTTCCCCACGAAATCGAGGAAGGTCATCGCCGCCTCCTCCGCAGCGGGGCCGCCAGCAACGGCCGGGCGTGCTCGAGGACGGCCTGGTGGATGTTTTCTGGTGTGTCTTCGCCGGGAATGAACTTCACCCGCCGGGGCTCGCGGCGGGCCAGGGCGCGATAGCCGCGGCGCACCCGCTCGTAGAAGGCGCGAGTTTCGCGCTCGAAGCGCCCCTCATCCTGGCTGGCGTCGACGTTGCGGCGGCGGGCGCGGCGGACGCTGGTGCTGGGGTCAATGTCAATCACCAGGGTTAGGTTGGGCTGGAGTCCCTGGCAAGCGATGCGGTGGAGTCGGCGGATGAAGTCCAGCTCTAGGCCGCGCCCGTACCCTTGATAGGCCAGGGAAGCGTCGGTGAAGCGGTCGCAGAGCACCACGCGCCCGCGTGCCAGAGCGGGGCGGATGGTTTGGGCTACGTTTTGAGCGCGGGAGGCGAACAGCAAGAGCAGTTCCGTCCGGGGATCCATGCCAACGCTCTGTCCGCTCAGGACGACTTTGCGGATGCGCTCCCCCAGCTCTGTCCCCCCCGGTTCGCGCGTCACCAGAAAGGGGAGGCGCAGGCGCGTCAAGTACTCGGCAAACAGGTCCACTTGCGTCGTCTTACCGCAGCCGTCAATGCCTTCGAACGTAAGAAAGCAACCTGGCGCCGTTCGGGGTGGCATGTATGCAGGCTCCGGGATCGGGCACGAACCGGTTAAAAGGACTGCAAGCGTTCGACCTGAGCGGAGATCCCGACGAATTGGCGCAGGCGGTTGCGGTCCTCGTTGCTCATTGAGAGGAATTCCACACCCATTCCCACGCCTTCGTGCGAGCGGCGGACCATGGCCCGGGCGGTCACCGAGGTCTGCTCGTCCAGCCAGAAAGTCATATTGAGCATCCGGCCGCGGGACAACGGGCGGTTATCCTCGATGAAGGCGCCCGTCAGACTGATGTCCCGGACCCGCGGCCGCAGGTCCGGGTACTCCACATAAATGCCGCGGTCCGGCTGGATCCGGGGATGGGTTCGACGCTCGTGATCGAGGGCCATAGTTCCCTCTCACCCTAGCATGAGTGGGTCGGCTTTTTCCACCTTCTTCTGGGCTCCTAATCCGCTTAGACGTGAAGGCGGGGGCGTGGGGTTACCCGGCCCGAGGTACAATTTGGGGGATGAGCCAGGCCGGCACAGTCTCGGTGGCCGAGAAGTTGGAGCGCATCCGGGGGCGCATCCGGGTGGCGGGGCGCCGAGCCGGGCGCTCGGATGAGGTCACGGTAGTGGCCGCCACCAAGCTGGTGCCGGCGGAGCGCATCACGGAGGCCTACCGGGCGGGCCTCCGCCACTTCGGCGAGAACCGGGTGCAGGAGTTGGAAGCCAAGCGCCGCCAGCTCTCCTTGCCTGAGGCCACCTGGCACTTGATCGGGCACTTGCAGACGAACAAGGCCCAGCGGGCCGCGGCGCTTTTCAACCGGGTGGATTCGCTCGACAGCCTGCGCTTGGCGGAGAAATTGGCCGCCGCCGCTGCCGGACTTGGGCGGCGCCTGCCGGTGCTGGTGGAGGTGCACCTGGGCGAGGAGCCCGGCAAGCACGGGGTGGAACCGGATGCGCTGGTGGAGCTGGCCGAGAAGGTGGCGGCGCTGGAGGCGCTGGCCCTGGAGGGGTTGATGGCGCTGCCGCCCTACTTGGAGCCGCCGGAGCGGGTGCGGCCCTACTTCCGCCGCCTGCGCGAGCTGGCCGAAGCACTCGCCCACTGCGGCCTCCCTGGCGTCGAGATGCGCGAACTCTCGATGGGGATGAGCCACGACTTTGAAATCGCCATTGAGGAGGGGGCGACCCAGGTTCGTTTGGGCACGGCCCTGTTCGGCCCTCGGCCGGCTAAGAAATGACCTTGGTGGTGGAAAGCCGCCGTGGGGCCGTCCGCTTCCGCCTCAAGGTGCAGGCGCGCGCGCGCCGCGATGAGATTGCCGGCGTGCACGACGGTGCCTTGCGCGTGCGCGTCACCGCCCCGCCGGTGGAAGGCCGGGCCAATTGGGCCGTGGTGGAGCTGCTGGCCGAGCATTTGCGCGTCTCTCGAAGTTCCATTAAGATAGCCGCCGGCGAGCGCGCCCCGCTGAAGCTGGTCGAAGTGGCGGGGCTGGATCCCGCCACCGTTCTCGAACGGCTCCGGCTGCGGTCGGAGTGATTTTTTTGTCCGCCTGCGGCCCGGAGGGCTCCGCGGGAGAGGAGCGCAAGTGCTCTACGCCGTTGTACTGATCGGAATCCTGGCCGTCTTGCTGGCGGTCAGCATCGCCCGCAGCTTCTTCGTCAAGACCAAGGCCGACTTTGTAGTGGCTGGTCGCAAGCTGGCCTGGCCGGTGCTGGTCTTCACGCTGCTGTCGAGCTGGATCGGGGCCGGGAGCCTGTTCGCCGGCGCAGAGAACGCCTTCAATAACGGCTTTGCCTCGCTCTGGCAGCCCGCCGGGGGCTGGGTGGGATTGATTGTGGTGGTGCTGATCGCGGGGCGGGCGCGGCGTTTTGCGCAGTACACGGTGCCGGATTTGTTGGAGGCCCGGTACGACCGCTTCGCCCGCCTCTTCGGAACCCTGGCCATTGTCATCGCCTATATAAGCATCACCAGCTACCAGTTCCGAGCCGGCGGCGACATCCTGCACCTTATTTTCCCGGAGACCATCGGGCGGGAGACAGGGATGTACATCATCGCCATCTTCGTCATCACCTTCACCGCTCTAGCCGGGATGAGCTCGGTAGCCTACCTGGATTTGGTGATCGGGCTGCTGGTGACCATCACCGCTTGCCTCGCCCTCCCGCTACTGGTCGGGACGGCCGGCGGGTGGGAGGGGGTGCGGGCGGCGCTGCCCGCGACCCATTTTCAAGTGTTGGGTCACCTAAAGTGGTACCAGGCGTTGAACTTCTTCTTGCCCGTGCTCTTCCTGCTGCTGGGCAATCAGGCGATGTATCAGAAGTTCTTCTCGGCCCGCAGCGAGCGCGACGCCAAGATTTCCGTGGTCGGCTGGATCCTCGGCACCCTGGTGCTGGAGACGGTGATCATCGCCCTGGCTGTGGTGGGGAGCGCCCTCTATAGGAACCAGCCGAACCTCGAGCCCCGCGAGATTATCCCGGTGGCCGCTCGCCTGGGATTGCCGGTCCTCTTGGGCGCTTTTTTCCTGGGTGGCATCTTCGCCAAGGTCATCTCGACCGGGAACAACTATTTGTTTTCGCCCGCCAGCAACCTTATCCACGATGTTTATCACCGCTTCCTGCATCCCCGGGCCACCGAGAAAGAAATTCTAATCTTTTCGCGCCTGGTGGTGATCCTGCTGGGCGTGGTGGCGGTGTACCTGGCGGCCCACACCGAATCCATTCTGCGGATGGCCCTCTATGCCTACACGGTGTACGGCGCGGCGGTAACGCCAGTGGTACTGGCTGCCTTTTTCTGGAAGCGGGCGAACGCCCGGGGCGCGCTGGCCTCGATCCTGGTGGGAACGGGCATCAGCATCGGGTGGAACCTGATCGCCAACCTGACCTCGGAGCATCCCTTTGTGGTGTTCACCAAGGAGGTGGACGCGGTCATCCCCGCTGTGTTTTTCTCTTTCCTGGCGCTGGTGCTGGTGAGCTTGGCCACGGCGCCGCCGCCGGAAGAAAAGTGGCGGGCGGTGATGCCCAAGGAGGCGGCGGCCTAGGAATGGGGTTCGACCTCAAGGGGATCCAAGCCGAGCTCCAGCGGCGAGGCTTTGACGGCTGGCTGCTCTACGACATCCTCCACCGCGACCCCATTGCCTACGGCGTCCTGAAGCTGGGGCCGGGGATGACCAAGCGGCGGTGGTTCTACTTCATTCCCGCCCAGGGCGCGCCGCAAAAGCTGGTCCACCGGGTGGAGCCCCGCCGGCTGGACGCCCTGCCGGGCGACAAACACGACTATGCCGCCTGGGGTGAGCTGCACGAGCAGCTGAAACTTCTACTGGGCTCAGCCAAGAAGGTGGCCATGCAGTACTCGCCGCTGAACAACATTCCGTACGTCTCGCTGGCGGACGCCGGCACGGTGGAGCTGGTGCGGAAACTGGGGAAGGAGGTGGTCAGCTCCGGCGACCTGGTGCAGCAGTTTGAAGCCCGTTGGACGAAGGAGCAATACGAGTTGCACAAAGCCGCGGGGCGCGCCGTCGATGAAATCCTGCCGGCGACGTTTGCGGAGATTGGCGCCGCCGTCAAAGAAGGTCGGAAAGTGACGGAGCACATCCTGCAGCAATGGGTCCTGAAACAATTCCAGGCCCGCGGGCTTACCACCGAGGACGCGCCCATCGTGGCGGTAAACGAGCACAGCGGCGACCCTCACTTCGAGCCCAGCCCGGAGAACCAGCGAGCCATCGCGCCTGGAGATTGGGTGCTGCTGGATATCTGGGGGAAGCTGAAGCAGCCGGGCTCGGTTTACTACGACATCACCTGGGTTGGGTACGTGGGCGACTCTGTTCCGCCGCGCTACAATCAAATTTTTGACGTGGTGCGGGCCGCCCGCGACGCGGCGGTGGAATTCATCGCCGAGGCAGTGGCGAAAGGCGAGTGTATCCGCGGCTATCAAGTGGATGACGTGGCCCGCCGGGTGGTTCGCCAGCACGGGTACGGGGACGCCTTCGTCCACCGCACCGGCCATTCCATTGGAGAAGAGGTGCACTCGACCGGGGCGAACATGGACAACCTGGAGACGCACGACGACCGGGAGATTATCCCGGGAACCTGTTTTTCCGTGGAACCGGGCATCTACCTGCGCGACTTCGGGGTGCGTTTGGAAGTGGACGTCTATGTGGGCGAAGGGCAAGCGGGCGTGACCGGCGCCGTGCAGAAGGAAATCGTGCGGATCAAGGGATGAAATGGTGGAAGAAACCGAAAGCCCGAAAACAGTAGTCGAGGAACCGCCGCGGCCCGCCGCCGGGGTGCTTGGCCGTTCCTGGCTCTACGCGGTGCTGGGCTGGCTGGTGCCCGGCCTGGGCCACTTGTTGCTGAGGAAGTTCGACCGGGCGGTGGTGTTCTTCTTTTCCATCGTGACGATGGCCGGTTTGGGACTGGCTATGGGGGGGAAACTCTACGCGCCGCCGTTTTCGGCGGCCACGGGAGCGTTCCTCACTTTGCTGCACGTGCTGAGCTTCCTGGGAGACCTGGGCGCAGGGGTGATCTATTTCGCCGCCCAGCTCGCGAGCCTGGGGGGAGAATACATGGGCGAGTCGCTGGGGGATTATGGGACGGTGTTTTTTCTGTGCGCGGGGCTGTTGAACTTGCTGATTGCACTGGATGCCCACGACATCGCGAGCGGGAAGAAGCAATGAGGGTGGCCTGGCTGGCCGCGGTGGTCGAATTGAATCACTTTCAGGCGATGACCCTGTTTGCTTTCTTCACTTCGCTGGTGTTTGCTTTTCTCAGCAAACCCACGGGGCGCGAGCGGGCGAGGTACTTCATCAAGGTCTTCCTGCTGTTTCTGCTGGTCGGGGTCGGTCTGGGGTGGTTGATGTTTCCGTTCCCGCGCTAGCGGCGCTGACCAAGACGAAGAGGCTGCGGATTAGCGCCGACCTTCTGCCATTGTTTTTGTGGATGGAGTGCTCTTTCCGGGATGCCGCTGCCTCTGCCCGTCTTCGAGCCGCGCCAGGGGTGTCTATTCGAGGGGAACGGACTCGTGCTCGTGGATGGGCTGGCGCTCGTTGTTGTCTTCGGGGTGCTCGAGCAGATAGGGGCCGATGAGTCTCTGCGTGGATTCGTCCTCGCGGAAGCGCAGGTAGCGGGCTTGGTGCTCGCGGGCGCGTTCGGGCTGGCCGAGCGCCCGGTAGGTGAGCATCAAATGATAATGGGCCTGGAGGTCTTCCGGGTCGATGGCCAGCACCTGTTGGAACTGGGTGATAGCTTCCGGGTAGCGGTGCTGCAAAAAGAGGACGCGGCCCATTTCGCTGCGCACCTGGCGGTCGCGCGGGTACTGGGCGGCGGCCTGTTCCAAATGGTTGTAGGCCTCTTGGAGGCGGCCTTCGGCTCGTTCCACCTGGGCCAAGAAGAAATGAGCCCGAGCGAGACCGGGACGAATTTCCAGGGCTTGCTCCAAGGCCTCGCGCGCACCGGGTAAATCGCCTTCCCGAATACGAACCCGACCCAAGTTCACCCAACCGTCCGGGTTTTGAGGGTCGATCTGAGTAGCCTTCTCGAAAGCCGCCTCGGCGTTTCTCCGGTCGTCCTGGAGCAGCAAGCCGATCCCGTAGTCGTTCCACCGCTCCCAGTCGGCTGGATCGAGAACCGCTTGTGCCGGGGGCGCGGCGCTCGTCCGCGGCGCCACCTGAAAGGTGGCTTCGCCCTCGGCTAGAACCACGATGGGCAGGTCGGGAACGTCCTTGATTTGGCCGGAGACGTTCGAAGTGTCGCCCGTAAAGACCCACCGGCCGTCGTCATAGTGCGGGGTGACGTCGGGGTTCGGTTGCCCCGGGTCGCGCTCGCCGGCGTAGGCGAAGTGCGTAAACCACCAGGAAAACTTCCGGTAGTTCAGCCGCGCCCGCAGGGTTATGTGCGTCCCCGCGTTCTGGGGGACGAAGAGGCGAAAGCGAGCGACTTCGGCGCTCCCCGGGGGAAGGAGCCGGCTGTAGATCACTGCCCGGCTGGCCCAAGCATTGCGCTTGTTGATGAGGTTGCTGTGGGCGTCCACCATGACGGTTCCATAGAAGTGGGCTCCTTCTTCCACGGGACCGTGCCCGTTCTCTTCCACGCGACCGCTCCAGAAGAGTACCCGCCCCTCCTCATTCGTGGCGACTAGCTCCAGCCAGACGTCGAAGGCGTCGGTCGTGCCTGCCGGGAAAAAGTGGCCGACTTTGCGGTTGCGCACCACGACGTCCACCCGGACAGAATCTCCGGGATGGACGACGGCTTCAGCGCGGCCGAGGGGGGCCTGGATTGGGGTGAGCGCGGGGATGGTGTCTTGCACAGGGCCGGAATGTCTGGGTGAGGAGGTCTGGGCCAGAGCGAAGATGTCCACGCTGAGGATATCGTCTTGGAGGAACCGCCGGGTGATTTCGAGCTGGGTATCATCCTGGTTGACGACAGGCAGGGAGGTATGGGCCCCGGGAAAGCGGTGAGAGTGGACGACCCCGTTCCGGTTGCCGTCGTCCCCCGAGGCGACGAGCGGCATGTGGCAATCCACGCACGTCTGCGGTTCCTCGGGGTAGTAGAAGGAGCGGGCCCCTTGGCCGGAAACGCCGCTGTCCTGCCAGTGGTCATATTCGTTGAAGCCGCGCACCCAGCGGTAGAGGTTCACCGGCTTGTCCAAATGCACCTTGTGGCACACGGAGCAGAACCGGGCTGATTGTTGGCGCATAAAGGGTTTCAGAAAGGCGCGCCGGTGGGGTTCGGGGTTCAGGCGAACCAGGAAGTCGTGCAGGGAACGGATCAGGGGATTCTCGTTGGCGGCCAGTTCGTGTAGGGCAGGATACTCGATGAGGTAGCCTCCCTGGCCCATGGTGCTTTTGACGGCGACGATGGAGTGGCAGGCGACGCATCCCAGGCCGGCGTGCGCTTCCGGGCGGTCGATGATCTCTCCGATGGGCGTATCCATCATGCCGCTGAAGAGCAAGGCTGGGTCGTGACAACCGGCGCACCACCGGGAGGGTTGGGTTCCCACCAGTTCCTGCATATACTCGACGGTCTTCCGGTACCACTGATTATTGAAGGACGAGAAGTGGTGGGTCGAACTGAACCACTGCTGGTAAATGTCAGCATGGCATCGCTCGCACGCCTGCGACTCCATAAAGAAAGACGCGGGAAACAGCGCGCCATTGACGGTCTGCGCGGAACTGGGGAAGAAGGGGCTCTGGGCGCCGCCGCCTTCACCTTCCATGGACGCGGGGGGTAAAGCCGGGTTCATGATTTGATGGCTGCTGTACCAGCGGAGCTCCCGCACTGCCCAGGCTGAGCCGCAGAGGACGACCGCTCCCAGGAGCAGGGCCAAGCGGACAAAGGCTTTCTTTGCCAGGTGGGCTTCGAGCCGGGTACTCACGAGGACGAGGAATCCGGCGAGGCTTAGTGCGATGTGGGTGTACAAAAGAGACTGATAGGGTCGCCGGGCACCCACAAAAATCAGGATGAGGCCCAACACCGCTCCCCCGGCCAGCAGCATCCATCCCAGGCGCGTCTGTCGGGAAGCTTCCCGGAAGTTCCGCCACAGGGCGGGAATCAACAGGATCGTGAAAGCCCCGCCAGCCAGGAGATGCAAGAGGATAATCAGCGCATAGAGGACGCTCGCTGAGGGAAAGGCATATAAGTAGCCGCCCGAAAGAAACAAGGCTAGAAGTAGGGGGCCGGCGCGCTTCGTCGTCAACCGCATAGCTCAGAGTGTCGGGGAGCCCCCATTATACGCGGTGCGGTCCTGGGGAGTCCTGAAGAAGCAAGAGGGAAGCGGAGGGCCGCGGTCGTGAGAGAAGCGGGTGGGGCTGCGGCCACGATTTCACACAGTGCGAGCGGCGATGATGAGCACCAAGCCGGCCAGAAAGCAGACAAACATCAGAGCGAGCAGTTTGCCCGTGCCCGGCGGGGCGGCTTTGAATTCTCGCCACACAAAGACGCCCCAGAGGGCGGCCACCATGGTGGCGCCCTGGCCGAGGCCATAGGAGATGGCGAAGCCGGCCTGGCCGGAGGCGATGATGCTGAAGGTCATTCCTACGCCCCAGATGGTACCGCCGAGCACGCCGATGGAATGCGTGCGCAGGTCGCCGCGGAAATAGTCGGTGGCTGAGAGCGGTTCTCCGACAAAGGGTTTTTTCATAATGAAGGCGTTGAAGAGGAAGTTGCTGGCCAGCAGGCCGAGAGAAAAGACGACCACAGCCGCGTAGGGTCCCATCTTTCCCGCCTCCGGGTTGGTGAAATCGGCGGACATGGAGGCGGCGACGAACCGGTAAAAGAATCCCATCAGGACGCCGCAGGCCAGCGACAGCCCCAGGCCTTTCCGGCTCACGCCCGCGGCCTGGCCCGGGAGCCTACGATAGGCAGTGGCATCCAGAAGAATGGCGAGCACCACGAAGGCGACGCCGCCAAAAAGGAGGAGGGGATTGCCCTCCGGCAGGCCGATGTAATTCACCACGACGCCCAGCACCAGGGCCAGGCCGATCCCTACCGGAAAGGCCACGGCCATGCCGGCGATGTCAATGGCGGCCACCAGAAGAATGTTGGCGGCGTTGAAAATCACGCCCCCGATGAAGGCCGAGAGCAGGCTCGGGGTTTCCGCTTGGCCGATGTCCTGGAGGAAGCTGCGTCCTTCCGACCCCAGGCTGCCCAGCGTCAAGGCGAAGACCAGCGAGACCAAAAGTACGCCCACCGCGTAGTCCCAATAGAAGAGCTCGAAGCGCCATTCCCGTCTGGTCAATTTCTGGGTGTTCGCCCAGGAGCCCCAGCAGAGCATTGTGATGCCGCAAAAGGCCACCGCCCAGACGTAACTGTGGAGAACAAACATCGCTGCTCCGCGGAAGTGGGGTTTTGGGTTCTAGCTCCCGGCGCGCTTTTTCCACTCCTTCTCGAATTCTGGTCGTTGAAGAAAGGACTTTTGTGTGCCCACCTTGGTCGTGGACAACGCCGCGTACAAGCTGGCGCGGCGAGTGGCTTCTGCTTCCGCCAGGCCTTCGGCGAGGAAAACGGCGAAGCTGCCGATAAAGGCGTCGCCGGCACCCGTGGTGTCCTTGGCGTTGACCGGGAAGGAAGGAATCAACTCCGCTTTGCCGGAGTTTGCCAGCAAGGCTCCGGTCGCCCCCAGAGTAATGATGACCTGGCGGAGACCCTGTTGAATCAGGCGTTGGGCGCATTGCCTGGCCTCGTCCGGGTTGCGCACGGGCAAGCCGGTTATGGCTTCCGCCTCGCTCTCGTTCGGAATTAGGTAATCAACCTGAGTCACTTGCTTCATATCCAGGGGCTGGCCGGGGGCCGGGTTCAGGAGGCAGCGGACGCGGTTGGCTTTGGCGAAGCGGATGGTGTGATAGACGGTGGAGAGCGGGACTTCCAGTTGCAGGATAATGCAGTCGGCCTGCTGGAGGGCGGGCGCGGCCCGCTCGACGTCTTCCGGGCGCAGGGAATCGTTGGCTCCCTTCACCACGATAATTCGATTCTGTCCCGTCTTGTCCACGAAGATAGGAGCGACGCCGGAGGAGAGGCCGTCCTCAATGTGCACATTGGTGGCGTCGATTCCGAAGGACTGAAAATTCTTCACCGTGGCCGGCCCGAACAAGTCGTTGCCCACCTTGGCGACCATTTGCACGTCGGCGCCACAGAGGCGGGCCGCCACCGCCTGGTTGGCCCCTTTCCCGCCAAAGCCGAGATCGAAGGCTTTGCCGAAGATGGTTTCGCCGGGGCGGGGAAACGCATCGGTAAAGGTGGTGAGGTCGACGTTGGCACTGCCCACGACAGCAATCCGAGGCGGCATCTGCGCAGCTCCCCTCCGAGAGTCGACGAGGCGTCATTATAGTGGTTGTCCGGCGGGAGTAAAGCGGGGGGCGCGTTGACTTGGCTTCCCCCGCGACTTAAGATGCGCCCTCACCCACTTTACCGACGAGGCGACAGCGAGATATGAGACCGGTGTTGGGAGCCCATCGAGAGGGAAAGCTGCAGGACGGCGGGTTCGGGCGACGCCGCCTCTTCTGCGCGGTATGGCTCGCGGGGCTCTTCTTAGTGCTGGGGCAGCCCGGGGCCGCGGAACCTGCGCGCAAGGTCATCCTCGACACCGATCCGGGCACGGATGACGCCATGGCAATCCTGCTGGCGCTGAATTCGCCCGAGTTGGACGTGCAGGCCATCACGGTGGTAGCGGGTAATGTCCTTCTGGAGCAGGGGACGGAGAATGCCCTGAAAGTAGTGTCGCTGGCCGAGCGGTGTGATGTTCCCGTGGCCGCCGGGGCGCGGCGGCCGCTGGCGCAGCGGCTGACGACGGCGGAAATCTGGCACGGGGCGAACGGGCTAGGCAACGTGGAAGTGGAGCCGCCGAAGTGCGAAGTTGACCCACGCTTCGGGCCCGACCTGATCATCGAGTTGGTTCATCGGCAGCCGGGGGAGATCACGCTGGTGCCCGTGGGGCCGCTGACGAACATCGCTCTGGCTGTGCTGAAGGACCCGTCGATCGTGGCACTGGTGAAGGAAGTGGTGCTGATGGGCGGGTCGGTCTCCGGGGGCAACGTGACTCCCGCGGCCGAGTTCAACATCTACAACGACCCGGAAGCAGCCCAGATCGTCTTCGCCGCCGGCTGGCGCGTGACCATGGTGGGGCTGGACGTGACCAACCGGACATTGTTCAGGCGGGAGCACCTGGCCGAGCTGGCCCGCACTCAGGGCCGGCAGAATGACTTTGCCGTCGGCGTGCTCACGCACCTGGTGAGTCTTTCCGAGGAGCATGGTTTCGGGGGCGCGTCCATGCACGACCCGCTGGCGGTGGGCGTGACGATTGATCGCACGCTGGTGAGCACGCAGGCGATGCGCGTAGAGGTGGAAACCCGGGGCGAACGCACGCGGGGGGAGACGGTGGCCAACCGGCAGTTGATAGTCGAGCGCCGGAGCCTACGAGGCGACCGCTACGTGGTGACGGAAATCGAGCGGGTGGAACCGAACGCCGAGGTGTGCATCGGCGTGGAGGCCGAGCGGTTCATCCGGCTGTTTCTTTCCCGCCTCCGCGGCAAATAATCTCCCGCCAATCCCTACGGCGACGCAGAGCGTTCGCGTGCGGGGCTTGGGGTTGGAGTCGGGCGGGTCATCAGCTCGCGAAAGATCTGGTAAAACCTTTCCCGGTTCACGTCCACGATTACGTTGACCCGTTGTTCGCCCAGGCCCGGGTTTGCTCCTTGGGGCCAGGTCAGGGTGTCGCCGTAGCCGGCCCCGTGGTCAATGTTGACGTCCATGTAAATGGTCTGGGTCTCGGTAATGATGCTGGGGTCGAGCCAGGCAATGGCCGCCAGCTCATCCCACATGTACTCCTCATCGGCCCACGCTGCCAGGTACTGCGCGGCGGGCGTGTCTGTCTTTCCGATTTGCTCGATCAATGAGTTTGTCAGGCGTGTCCGAATGGAGATGTCTACAGGAGTCAGGGTAATCCGGGGCCAGGGAGCGCGGAGGACGATGTGGGCCGCCTCCGGGTCCCACCAGAAGTTGAATTCTCGCCGGGGAGAAGGGGAAAAGGGGCGAGCGTCCACGGTCGGGCTCAGGCTGCCACCCATGAGGACAAGCTCTTTGGCCAGCTTTGGAATCTCCGGGTCCAGGCTGACGGCCAAGGCAAGATTGGTTAGCGGGCCGGCGGCGTAGAGGGTGACCTCGCCCGGGTACTGGCGAAGCATTCGGATGATGAAGTGCGGGGCGTCTTCTTGCGCGGGCTTCGTGGTGGGATTTCCTTCGGGCAAGGGAGGGATTTCGAAGGGGCCATAGTTGACACCGCGGTTCCAGGCACCCTCGTACCCGGGCATCCTTTCTTCGTTCCAGGCGCCCTGGTAGCGGACCTGGCCGTAGAGCTTTTCCCAGCGGGCAATCTCCTCCTGGGTGTTGATGAGCGGGAAGACGGCGCCGGGAAGGACGGGGATGTCGGTGCGTCCGATGATTTCCAGCAAGCGCAGCGTATGGGCGACTTCTTCGTCGCGCCACTGGTCGCCGCTGACTACGGTGATTCCGAGGGGTTCGACTTCGGGCGACTGGATGAGAACCAGGATGGCTTGCAGGTCCGTAGTGGCGGGACCGCGGGCGTCCTGGTCGATGATGATCTTTCGTTTTTCTTGCGCGCCCAGCGGCTGGCTGAGCGCCAAGGAAAGCAGGGCCAGCGAAGAGGCTCGCAGCAAAAGTTTCATGAGTCCCCCCTCCTTTCGCGGAGTTCAGTACATGATGGTTCGTGTCAGGTGATGGGGCCAGAAGGTGGTGTGGTAATGGGTCCAGAGGCGCGCGTCGATTTGGGGAATGATGACCTGGCGGTCGGCGGGACGCAGGCGGTTGACTTCTTCGGTGAGTAGCGCCGTGGCGTAGAGGGTATGGGCGCGGATTTCGACTTCCTGGGGGGTGTCGCGGGGGATGAGACGGCGCTGCTGGATGGTCTCTTCCAGTTCCGCCGAATACGACAGGATGCCCAGGATGCGCAGCGCGGCCGGAACGATGTAGTCGGCGAAGGCGGTCAGGCGCTCGGGGTCTTCCAGCCGGAAGCGCCCGGAGCGCGACAGCGCGCTGTGCAGGATCCAAAGTCCGAGTTGAGCCAGCTTGTAGAACTTGACCTGGTGGTCGCCGTACGGGGAGACGTCGCGAAAGCGGGGAAACTCCTTGACCAGGCGGTCGAGCAACCCCAGGCCGTTGTGATAGACGCTGGGCGAGCCTGCCTGCACGAAGTGGTAGAAGCGGCCCCCATACTGCTCGGCCAGCACCGCCCCGACCGAGCGTAGGATCTCCACGCGGTCGTCGAGCAGGGGCAAGGGGGCGGGGCCGCGGAAGATGTGCTCCAGGTCGCGGCGGCTCACCCGGCGCAGGTAACCGCCCTCCAGGAAAGGAATCCCCTCGTCGAGGGCCCGCTTCATGCACGCGAAGAGGGCCTCTGCATCGAGCCAGGTCTTGCCGGCGTAGTCCACCCGGAAGACCTCGTGCGTGGCAAAATCCGTAAAGGCAAAGTTCAGGCAGGTGGAGACGAGGATGAAGTCCAGGGTCTGCTCGTGGTCGGCTTCCAGGCCGAAGGGGAGGACGAACTCGGGAAAGGGAAGCTCCTCGTAGGCCATCCAGCCGGCGTGCTCGGCGATTTTCTCGGGGTGGGTGCGCACGTGGCGGGATTGTGCGATGACTGGGCGGAGGCTCTTCAGGACCGGAGAGTCAAAAGTTGTGGGCCAGGCCAGGGGCATCAGCTAGTAACGGCGCGCGCGGTTACGTACGCGCCGCCGAGGCCTCGCGGACGGAGCGGACCGCGTCCACGAAGCGGCGAACCCGGTTGACGTCCACTGGGTTTTCCATCACCCCATCCACCTTGAGGCTCGTGCCGACGATCACTCCGTCAGCCGATTGCAGATAGGTGGCGATCGTCTCGGCCGTCGTGCCGCTGCCGAGGAAGATGGGACGGGTGGCCAGGCGCTTGGCCTGGCGGACGTCCTCGATGTCGGGAGCCGAGCCGGTCATCTTGCCGGAGACGATCAAGGCATCCGCGCCATAGAATTCGCACCATTCGAGGTGGGTGCCGAGGTCGATCCCGGGGAAGGCCACCGAGTGTTTCTTGTCCACGTCGGCGAAGATGTGGATGTCTTCGGCGCAAAGCTCCTTCCGCTTGCGGATGAGGTCGGCGGCGCAGCCATGGTCGAGCTCGCCTGTGTCCCACAAGCGCGCCCCGGTCAGGATGCACACGCGGAGGAAGCGGGCTCCGGCGGCCACGGCGATCGACAAGCAGACAACGCCGCCGTTGTGGATGACGTTGACCCCGACGGGCACAGGAGAATTTTTGACGACTTCCGCCGCTGCCACCGCCTGCGCGGTCATCGCCTCCGGCTTGACCTCGGCGCCCACGTAGTAGGGATGGTCCCACATGTTTTCGACGATCAAGCTGTTGACGCCGCCTTGGATCAAAGCTTCGGCGTCGCGCAGGGCATGGTCGAGGATGGTCTGCATGCCGTAGCCGGTGTAGCCCGGCGCGCCCGGGAGCGGCCACAAGTGCACCATGCCGATGACCGGCTTGGGGACTCCGAACAATTGCTCGAGCGACTTGAGTCGCGGCCGCTCTATTTCCTGCTTCCAACTTGGTCCTGCCGGCATTCTGACCTCCCTATAGCTTGGCGTTGGCCGCCAGAGGCAATTCTTGTTTCATACGCTCACGCAGCTTGGCGCAAACCAGGTCCCATTCAGCGGGCAGCGGCGCTGTGGAGAGCAGTTCAAAGACGCGGCGCGGCCCGGGCATCTGCTCGCCCGCTCCGGTAACCGAAGCCGCCGCGGCGCCGGCTGCGTTGGCCAGGAGCGCGCATTCCTCTTGGGGCCAGCCGCGCAGGCGGGCGTGAAGGAACGCCGCGGTGAAGGCGTCTCCGGCTCCGGTGGTGTCCACCGCGTCGACCGGGAAGGCGGGGGCGTGGCGGACCTGCTCGTCCTGTTGGAATAAACACCCTTGCTTGCCCAACTTTATCACCGCATCTCGCGCCCCGAATTGTTCCAGGGCTTCCAGTGCTTTGCGACTTTCTTGCTGTCCGGTCAGGAGGGCGGCTTCGTCCGAACTGAGGAAAATCGTGTCGACCTCTTTGGCCGTCGCCAAGACTGCCTGCCCGAGCTGCTGGGTGGGAGCCATGCCCACGTCGAACGAAACCCACCCTCCGCGCCGGCGCATCTCCGCCAAAAGGCGTTTTGCCACTTGGGCCACGGATGGCGTAAGGAAATTGTAGCCCATCAGGTGCACCCCGGCAACGCCCTCGAATACCTGGTCAAGGGGGGGCGTTTCCTGGAGGATCTGATTGGCGCCGCGGCTGCCGATCATCGTGCGCTGCCCGTCGGGGGCGACGGCGGAGAGGATCAAGCCGGTGAGGGCTTGCTCGGTTTGTTGCACGAAGGTGACGTCCACTCCCTCCCGGCGGAGGACTTCCAGAGCAAAATCGCCGAACCAATCACGCCCGGCGCACCCCAGCAGGCGAGCCCCATGGCCCCAGCGGGCCAGCGCCAGGGAAGTGTTGGCGCCCACGCCGCCGCAATGGAGCTCCAGCTCAGGCGCCAGGCAATCGCCCCCCCCAACAAAGGGGGTGCGTCCAGGCGACCGACGATGTCTACGTTGATGTCGCCGAGAACTATGATTTCCGGCACGATTTTCCTGTGCAACTCCTGTTTGCTCTCAGCGCGTCCAGTCTAAGCCATTTCTACGGTAAAAGGTATCAAGAGCTTACCGTTGAACGGCGTCCGCGGTGGGAGGAAGTCAGGCGGAGAAGAGCGGGAGCGAGAGAAACTTTGTTCCTCTGACCGCTCTTTTCACTTGACAGGGATTGCCGGGCAACCTAGAATCCGCGCGAAGATGGGGTTCGGGGTCCATGCAGGTGGATGTTTGAAAAGCACGAAGCTGGGATTTGAGTCTGTCTTGATGGAGGGTCGGATGAAACTCAGGATTGCAGGCAGGTTTGCTTTTTTTGCCGTCCTGGCGGCTTTGTTGGTTGCTCTTCCTGCAGCCAGCCAGGTCTTGGAAAAAGGCTCCATCACAGGGACCGTTTATGATCCCAGCGGGGCGGTAGTCCCGGGCGCCACGGTCAGAATCATCAACGTGGCGACGGGGGCCGAGCGCGAGGTGAGCACGAGCAGTGACGGTCGCTACGCGGCGGCGGTGCTGCCGGTGGGGGAATATCGGATCGAGGTCACCAAGAGCGGCTTCGCCACCGCCATCGTGCGGGAAGTTCGGCTCGCCGTGGGACAAGAACTGATTCAGGACGTGACCCTGCAGCTTGGCGCCGCAGCCGAGCAGGTTGTAGTGACGGCGGAGGCCGGCCCGATTAACAGGAGCGAGAGCCGCCCCAATGTGGTCATCGACCAGACCTACGTCGAAAATCTGCCCATCAGCGGCCGGGACTTCCGCGACTTTGTCAAGTTGTCGGGCACCGCCGATACCAGCCCGGCTCTGCGGTCTCCGGTGCGCCTGAACGGCCAACAGGGCGAATTTACGGGGTTCCTCGTCGACGGCGTGGACCAGCGCAACTCCTTCTTCGGGGAGTGGTTCGGGTCGCTGGAAACCACGAACTTCACCTTCCCCCAGGATGCCATCCAGGAGTTCCAGGTGCGCGACAGCGGGCTCTCGGCGGAATTCGGACATTCCACCGGCGGCTTGATCAACGTGGTCACCAAGTCGGGCACCAACGAGTGGCACGGCACCGTGCACTGGTTCTTCCAGACCAACAGCTTGATTGCCAGCACCGCGGTTCCGGCCAATCCAAATTTGACCATTCCCCCGAATACCGATACCCGCCACCAATTCGGCGGCACCGTGGGCGGGCCCATCAAGCGCGACAAAGCCTTTATCTTTTTCGCCATCCAGGCCCAGGAACGGAAGGGGCCGATAAGTGCGGTTTTCGGTGATGCCGGTGGGATCAGGACGCTCTGCCCGCCGTGCCCGCTGCCCTCTGAATTCGGCGGGGGAGAGCTGTTGGACTTGGAAAGGCAACCCAAGGAGCGGCAGGACCTGTTTGCGCCGTTCTTGCGTTTCGACTACAACATCACGGACAACCACATCGCCACCACGCGGTTCAACTACACCCGCAACGAGACGGACGGCTTTAAGGGTTTCGCCGGCAACAACCCCTTTGTCATCGGTCGAGTCGAGAACAACTTTGAGAACTTTGTCAACGAGGGCTTTGTCATTGGTCAATCGCTGACCTCGGTGATCGGCCCCAGGAGTGTGAATGAATTCCGCTTCAGCTTCTCCCAGGAGAAGCGGCCCCGGCGCACCCGGGCGGACTTTACTCAAGAAACGGCGATCCTCGACGGCACCGGAAACTTCGGCCCGGTGTTCTTCCTGCCCATTGACAGCGAGCATAAGCGCCTGCAGTTTATCGACAACTTCAGCCATACCTTTGGCAAGCATGACTTGAAGTTTGGGGTCGACCTGAATTCCAACGCCACCAACCAAATCTTCATCGGTTTTGCCGGGGGTGCATACTTCTTCGGCAGCCTGGCCGATTTTATCGCCCGGGAACCGTTGTTCCTGCTGCAACGAGTGGGCATCGGCGGGTTGACCGCTACCGAGTCGGGGAGCCTGTCTGACTTCTGGCAGCACGAGCTGTCTTTCTATATCCAGGACACCTGGAGGATTCACCCGAGGGTGACCTTGAACCTGGGGCTGCGCTGGGATGGGGTGTGGAATCCCGATTCTGAATTCGGGTTGCCCGCCGGCACGGTGCCGGTGGGGAAACCCCGGATTACCGGCAATGGCGTAGAGGTGGACCTGGCACCCACGACGGGACTGGCAGACATCCCCAACGACTTCAACAACTGGGCCCCTCGCGTGGGCGTGGCCTGGGACGCCACCGGGGATGGGAAGACCATCGTCCGCGGGGGCTTGGGCCTCTATTACTCGGCTACCTCCACGATTTTCTGGGCCGGCACCCTGGCCGGGCCCGGCTTGCGAGGGGGAGTGGTCTTTATTCCCTTCTTCGGCTCCCCGACCGACTTGCTCGGCCTGGGCCTCTCTTACCCGGACCTGGCTGTGGTCACGCCGTTTGTCGAGAGCTTGCTGCCGCCGCCGGCGATTGATTATGCGGACCCCGATCTGGAAAGCGTTCGTGTGCTCAATATCCAGATAGGCGTGGAGCGCGAAATTGTCCCCGATCTGAGCATCTCAGGCACCTACACGTACAACCGCTCCGAGAACCTGCGTACGGGCGGGTTCTTCAGCACCCCTTGGGACCGCAATGTGTTTTGCGACCCGGCGACGGTGACGGGCTGCGTGATTACTGCAACTTCCGCTACGATTCCGGCCAGCCAATTTGACCAGTTCGGGCGCACGATAGACGCCTTCAACCTGCCGCGTCTCGACCCAGGTCTCGGCATTACCAATGCGATAACCAGTTTCGGGAAGGCGCGCTACCACGCTTTCCTGCTGCAGGTCAAGAAGACCTTCAGCGACCGCTTCCAGTTCGGCATCAACTACAC
>JALLOH010000349.1 GCA_027717655.1 Acidobacteriia bacterium AH_259_A11_L15 | reverse complement strand
CGCGGGGTGGGATTGACTTGGAGCCGGATGTACCAGCGGCTGGAAGAGATGTGGGAAGGCTGGTCGAAGAATTTGTTTCCGCTGTTCGGCTGGCGGAAGGGTGTGGTGGCGGGGGCGTTGGTCGGCGCGGCGCTGGACGCGCTGGTGTGGGTGTTCATCCTGGTGGCGCTGTGGGGATGGGGCAAGGGCTGGCCGGTAGGCGGGTGGACGCTGGTTCCGCTGGCGGCCATCCTGGGCTGGCGGCACCTGCGCTACGCCCTGGCGCTGCGGCGGAACGGCTATTCCCTGGCCTGCTTGCCGTACTACACGCTGGGGAGCCTGTTGTTTGCGGCGCTGATGGTGGACTCCTCGACGAAGTACCTGAGCGGGGAGCCGGTGAAGTGGAAGGGGCGGGAATACGCGGCGTCGGCAAAGTGATTTACCTTACGCGCAAAATCGAATTTTCGGCGTCGCACTACTACCAGAACCCGGAACTCTCGCCGGAGGAGAACCAGCGGTTGTTCGGCAAGTGCGCCAACCCTGCGGGGCACGGGCACAACTACGTGTTGGAGGTGACGGTGGCGGGTGAGCCCGACTCGAAGACGGGGATGGTGCTCGACC
>JALLOH010000348.1 GCA_027717655.1 Acidobacteriia bacterium AH_259_A11_L15 | reverse complement strand
CGATGCCATCCTGTTCGCCACGGGGACGCTCGCGGGCCGCCCGGTGCAGGTGGGGGCGATGGAATTCAGCTTCATCGGGGGCTCGATGGGGGCGGTGGTGGGCGAGAAAGTGACCCGGGCGGCCGAGCGCTCGCTGGAGACGCGCACGCCGCTGGTCATCGTCTCCTGCTCCGGCGGGGCGCGGATGATGGAGGGCGTCATCAGCTTGATGCAGATGGCCAAGATCAGCGCCGCGCTCGGGCGGCTGGACGAGGCCCGCGTGCCCTACATCAGCGTGCTCACCCACCCCACCACCGGCGGCGTCACCGCCTGCTACGCTATGCTGGGCGACCTGAACATCGCCGAGCCGGGGGCGCTCATCGGCTTCGCCGGGCCGCGCGTCATCGAGCAGACCATCCGCCAGAAGCTCCCCGAGGGCTTCCAGCGCAGCGAGTTCCTGCTGGAGAAAGGCTTCCTCGACGCCATCGTCCATCGGCGCGACCTGAAGAGCTACCTCGCCCAGGCGTTCGACTTCCTGGCCCCGTAGGCTATGGGATTGACCTACGACGAAGCTGTCCAGAGGCTCTTGTGGCTGGGGCACGAAGGCCGCAGCCTGAAGTGGGAC
>JALLOH010000347.1 GCA_027717655.1 Acidobacteriia bacterium AH_259_A11_L15 | reverse complement strand
ATTATGGCGAGTGAGCGCTGGTAGAGCGGCTCGGCCTCGGCGTACCGGCCCTGGGTGCGGTAGAGCTCCGCCAGGTTGTTGAGGCTCCCGGCCACGTCGGGGTGGTCGGGCCCGAGGGCCTTCTCCCGGATGGCCAGGGCGCGCTGGTAGAGGGGCGCGGCGCGGGCGTAGTCGCCCTGGGCGTCGTAGAGCCCGGCCAGGTGATTCAGGCTGGTGGCCACGTTGGGATGCTCCGGCCCCAAGGCCTTCTCCCAGATGGCCAGCGCCCGCTGGTAGAGCGGCTCGGCGCGGGCGTAGTCGCCCTGCTCGCCGTAGAGCAACGCCAGGTTGTTCAGCGCGGTGGCCACGTCGGGATGCTCCGGCCCCAGCGCCCGCTCCCTTATGGCGAGTGAGCGCTGGTAGAGCGGCTCGGCCTCCGTGTACTTGCCCTGGTCGTCGTAGAGCAACGCCAGGTTGTTCAGCGCGGTGGCCACGTGGGGATGCTCCGGCCCCAGGGCCCGCTCCACAATGGCCAGCGCCCGCTGGTAGAGGGGCGCGGCCTCGGCGTACCGGCCCTGCTCGCGGTAGAGTACCGCCAGGTTGTTGAGGCTGAGAGCCACCTGGGG
>JALLOH010000346.1 GCA_027717655.1 Acidobacteriia bacterium AH_259_A11_L15 | reverse complement strand
CCTTGCCTTCCCCGCCCAGCACCAGGCCGACCGGACCGCTGTAATCCGCCTCGGTGAAAATCTTTTCTGCTCGCTCGTCCAGCCCAATCAACCAGCAGCCGGCTTCCTTCAAACGCTCCAGCGCCCGGCCCAGGTTGGTGACCCGGGCCACCGCGACGTGCTCGCTGGCCCCGGCGGAAACTTTTTCCGCTGCCGGGGTGATGCCGGCGGCGCGGCGCTCGGGCAACACCACGCCGTCCACGCCGGCGCAGTAGGCGGTGCGCAGGATGGCGCCCAGGTTGCGCGGGTCCTCGACGCCGTCCAGCAGCAGGAAAAGCGCGGGCTCGCCCGATTCGGACGCGCGCGCCCGTCCTGACGAAGGAAGGGCTCGCGCCAGTAGGTCTTCCAGCTCGAGGTAGCGCTTGGCGCCGGTAATCGCCGCCACGCCCTGGTGCTTCGTTCCCCCGGTCAGGCGGTCGAGCTCCGTGCGCTCCACGAAGCGCACCGGGATGTTCGCCTGGCGGGCCGCCTGGATGGCCTCCTGCACGCGGCGCCCGCCGCGGCCCCGGGCCACCAGCAGCCGCTCCAGCGGCCGACCGGCGCCCAGCGCCTCCTCGACCGGATGA
>JALLOH010000345.1 GCA_027717655.1 Acidobacteriia bacterium AH_259_A11_L15 | reverse complement strand
TATCAAGAAAGGACTTCCACGCAGAAACTAGTTTCTGGCGACTCTATCGTGCCTTCTCTAACCTACTCATTCTAATTGGCTTATCCGTAGAAACTAGTTTCGCTCGCCCTCCCCACGGTTTTGGAAGCCACACAAATCCGAGTCTCTTGGGGCGAATATTAAGCGAAAATAACGGGCCTGTCAAGTGGGCTCACCAGAGGGGAGTGTCTTTAATTTGCCGATAGTAGCCAGTCAGAAACTAGAATCACTGTAGGCACTAGCAGGAGTAGCCAAACAAACGAACCCCATATGACACCCCTCCACCACTGGAGGGTATATGGCTGGGAGTCCATGACAAGACGCCACGGCTGAATGAAAATGTAATCGAGAATATCTTTCACGAAGGCGAAGCGCGTCAAAACTACTGCCCAAGTACCTTAGATACGCGTTCAGGAAGATTCTTGGCCCGAATGTTAGCTTCTTCTTCTTTCCAGATTTTCATATAGGTATTCTTCGTCAAGCCAAGTTGGTGACAGGCTTGGCGGCCAAATTAGGACACTACCCACGGGCGGGTAGTCCTTCTTAGCCGGGACCGTTTCCTTCGGTAGCGCTCAATCATGATCTTAACC
>JALLOH010000344.1 GCA_027717655.1 Acidobacteriia bacterium AH_259_A11_L15 | reverse complement strand
TCGAGACACTGTAGGAGATGTAACCCGGCTTCACCCCGGAGAGCTTCCTCTACGTCAAGGGGAAGTATGAGGAGAACGCTTTCCTGGCCATCTTCCTCGGGGCGTTCACCTTCATTCCTTACAAGGTCTTCACCATCGCCAGCGGCGTCTTCCAGGTGGGGCTGCCCGTGTTGGTGGCGGCCAGCGTCCTGGGGCGCGGCTTGCGCTTTTTCGCCGTGGCCGGCCTGCTGCGCTGGCTGGGCCCGCCCGCCAAGGATTTCATCGATCGTCACTTCAACACCCTGACGGTGGTTTTTTTCCTTCTGCTGGCCCTCGGCTTCTGGCTGGCGCGCCGGCTGTTCTAGAGGGAGCGGACGGGGAGCTCGACAACGTCCTCCACTTGCAGGGTTTCGCGGGTCAGGAACGGTTCGCCGTAGCGGACCCCGATCAGCGCCCCGTAGAAGCCGCAGAGGGTGGCCATCAACTCCTTCAGGTTGGTCAGGGGGAAGTGAACCCCCTTCTGGACGCGAGGGCCGCGGAACTGCGAGCGGTAGCAGGCGACGGCGCGGGCCCGCTGCTCGTACTCGCGGGTGATGTCCACCACGAAGGTGGGCCAGACCGGCTTGTAC
>JALLOH010000343.1 GCA_027717655.1 Acidobacteriia bacterium AH_259_A11_L15 | reverse complement strand
CCCCCACGCCCAGCCGCTGGATTTGTTCCGGCCGCACCCAGCGGGCGGTCGCGGGCCACTCGACCTGCTTTCTCGTTCTAGCCTCGTAAATACGCAAGACCAGGTCGCGCATCGTCGTCTGGTGTTCGAGCGTGCCGACGTGCCGCAGGCCGTTCGCAGCCAACGCGCGGGCGAGCGGCCGAGGAGTCCGGCCGCGCGTGTAGGGGAAGTGCCACAGGCCGGAAAACAGGCCCTGGTCTTCGCGGGCGAGCAGCAGGCGGCCGTTGCGGCGCAGCACCAGCACGTTCAGCGTCAGGCGCGCTCGGGCCCGCCGCCGGCGCCGCCGGGGAATCCGTTGCTCGACCCCGGCCCGGCGAGCCCGGCAAGCTCTCTCCAGCGGGCAGGCCCGGCAGCGGGGAACCCGCGGCAGGCAAATCGTCGAGCCCAACTCCATCAGCGCCTGGTTGAAGTCGCCGGGGCGCGCCCGCGAAACCAGCCGGTCGGCCAGCGGCTGGAACCCTGCCCGGTCCTCCGGGTCGGCCGCTTCCAAGCGAAACACCCGCACCAGCACCCGGGCCACGTTGCCGTCCACCACGCCCAACGGTTTCCCATAAGCGATGCTCAGGAGGG
>JALLOH010000342.1 GCA_027717655.1 Acidobacteriia bacterium AH_259_A11_L15 | reverse complement strand
CTACTCCTACTGAAGTTGTTCGTGGTAGGGCGGGGCTTCAGCCCCGCCCTACCGCCAGAATCAAATCACCCCACCTTGCTGCCGCAGGCGGTTGCTTGCCCTGAGCTTGTCGAAGGGCGCAGGCCGAAAGGACGAAGCCTGTTCCATATCGCGGGGCTAGAGCCCCGACCCGCCAAGAAGCACCCGTTTTGATACATACTCTCCTCAGCGCTTGGCGCTCTTCTCTATCTTCCTGGCCGCCGACTGGATGGCGTTGACGATGTGCTGGTAGCCGGTGCACCGGCAGAGGTTGCCGGCAATTGCCCGCCGGATTTCCTCCTCGCTTGGGTCGCTGTTTTCGTCGAGCAGCGCCGCCCCGGCCAGAATCATTCCCGGAGTGCAGAAGCCGCATTGCAGCCCGTGCTCCTCCCAGAAGCCTTCCTGGACGGGATGAAGGTTTCCCTCCTGGGCCAGCCCCTCGATGGTGGTGAGTTCGCAGCCGTCGGCCTGCACGGCCAGCAGGGTGCAGGACTTAACTGCCTGGCCGTCCAGCAACACGGTGCAGGCGCCGCAGATGGAAGTCTCGCAGCCGATGTGCGTTCCGGTCAGTCCCAGGACCTCGCGCAGGTAG
>JALLOH010000341.1 GCA_027717655.1 Acidobacteriia bacterium AH_259_A11_L15 | reverse complement strand
TCGCCCTTCTTCTGCCACACGTGGAGGCTCCAGTGGGGGTCGGGATCGCTCACGTGGTGGACCATGACCGCCACGTCATCGGTCAGGAACTTGACCTCGTAATTGTCGGCCGTGTACGGGCCGGTCGGCGCGTCTTCGTCCTGCGCCGCTTCGATCATGGTCGCCTTGGACCCGAGACCGCCCACGCCGATCGCCAACACGTCGTCGGAAATGATTCGACTGATGGCATCCACAGCCTCTTGCCCCCGCGCGGCGCCCCACTCCTTGTCGAGCTTGATCAGCGCATCCGTCTCATGGTGCATGGCCACGGCCAGCCCTGCGAGCAGAGTCAACAACACGGCACTGATAACGACTGCACGGTTCATTGCACTCCTCCCCTCTGACGAGATTGAATGGAGTGGCGATTATACTGAATTCTAGAAGCAGATACTACATCCAGCAGGACAAAAGTCCTCGTTGGTGCGAGTCTGAGTGCTTGCGAAGTTAGTTAGTCACCGATTTTCGAGGGGCGTTCTGGCTGCCCCTAAATTTTTGGCCCCCTTTTCAACTTTTCTGGAACAGTCTCACAAAACGGGCTCCGTTTCATTTTGGGACTCCCGCCGGGGTTGCGGGGGG
>JALLOH010000340.1 GCA_027717655.1 Acidobacteriia bacterium AH_259_A11_L15 | reverse complement strand
AAATGAGATAAGCGATGAGGCCGGCGCCGCCGCCTAGGACGGCGACCAGCAACCAAACCACCCGCACCAGGGAAATGTCCAGGTCCAGGTACTCGCCGAAGCCGGCGCAGACGCCGGCGATGGCTTTGTTCTTGCGGGAACGGCGCAGAGGGCGGCGCGGCGGGGCCGGCGGGGGCGTGAGCGGCTTCTGGGCGGCGCCGCAGTGGTAGCAGTAGCGCGAGCCCGCGAGGATGTCCTTCTGGCAGTTGCAGCAGATCATCTCCCGTTCCCTCCGCTCATTCCCGCATATAGCGGATGTCGCCCCGGGGAGTGCCGGTCAGGTCGAAGACGATTACCCACTCCTCCTCGGCGGCCGACTCGTTCGCGCCCACCACCGGGGGCGACCCCAGCCCCGGCAGCACTGCATAGAGAGGCGCGTGCCGCTGCAAGCTCTGGCGAGCCAGCTCTTCGTAGGCAACTTGACTCCCTTCGTCCGCCCCGTCGCTGAAGACCACCATAGCCGGCCGCCGTGCCTCCGGCGGGAACAGCCGCAGGCTCTCGGCCAAAGCGTCGTAGAGCAGCGTGCCCTCCCGGGTGGCGCTGGTCAGCTTCTCCAGCGCCGCCTCCAGGACTCGC
>JALLOH010000033.1 GCA_027717655.1 Acidobacteriia bacterium AH_259_A11_L15 | reverse complement strand
CTGGCCGAATCTCGTCCCCATCTGCTGTTGTGGCTGCAATCAACCTGTGCCAAAACTTTTGCCTTTTGGTGCGCCAAAACCACATGGTTTTGGCAAAGTGGCGGACTGCAGGTCTGACTGCAGACCGCTGGGATGGCCAGCCCACTCTCAAGTGTAAACGATGCGGGAAGCTCACGGCAGAGAAGCGGCACGCCGCGGGCAAATTGCCCACCTAGTCGTCCGTGACAGGCCTCGGCACTGCGGCTTCGGTGTAGCGCAGGACAGTGTGGTTGACAATGGAGTCAAACCACTGGCGCCGCAACTCCTTTCCCTCGGGGGACAACAACCATTGCCGGAAGCGGTCGGCACGCTCCTGGTCAGGCCAGAACGCCTCGTTCAAGTACTTGGGGCGTCGTTCAGCCTTACCCTTTTCGTAGTCGCCGCGGACCCCGTCGAGGAACACCCAGGTCTTGCGCTCCAAGCAGCCAAAGCGTTTGGTGATTTGGTCCAGTTGCGCGTCAAGCCACTCGACGAAGGGCTGCTCGACGACACCGGGTTTGACGTCGTAGGCGTGGATGATTCGTAGCATGGCTCCCCCTGGCTCGCTCAAGTTGAAACTATCCTATCTTGACGGGCATAGCTTTTCAATGCTTACGCTACGGGACGTTCCACAATGTATAGGCTGTCACCACGGTTCCGATCAAGGCGCAGCCATAGCAAAGGACAGCGATGAGTGTAGTCAAGTGCTTCAATTTCAATCCATCGTAGAGTGTGTAACGGAAACGATGCGCCCAGTGGAAAAGAGGCAGAGAAATAAGAAAGAAGAGATAAAGGCGGGTGAGGGGATGCTGCACTAAGTTCAGAAGGGAATCATGGCTGGGCGCCTCTAGCCATCCCAAGGGAAAGGCGAGCCCGCTCAGGAAAAGATGGACGGGGAACAGGAGAGCAGCCAGAGTTCCCCCGGCGCTGAACAGGGTCCACAGAAAAGGCGTCTTGCCGCCCGTCATCTAGCCTCGCAGCAGGAGCCAGGCTATCGTCCCGGAAGCGATCAGCCAGGCAAAGTAGTTCAGTCCTACAATAACCCAATCCGGCACCCGCTTCCCGCGCAGGCGCATCACCATCGCTTTGGGGGCCAGATGGAACCAGCTAATCGAATGGAAGAGGACAAAAAGAAAGGCAACACCATGCACGGCGACCAAGGGGGAACTTTTCAGCCCTCTCACGAACTGGGTGTACGCTTGGGGTCCGTCGACCAGGGCGCGTAGCTGCCAAAGCGTGATGACGGCAAAAAAGGCGACGAACACGCTGGTAAGCTCCCGCAGGACAAACTTGGTGTACCTCCAGCTCTGCAACCACCACCAGACAGACACCCGTCGCCGGTACCATTGGGGATGGTAGCGGGTGTAGTGGGCTTCAGCGCTCATCCCTCCGCTCCGTCGGGATGACCCTGAGCATGTCGAAGAGTCATTTCCTTCCCCAGGGTAGCAGCACGGACTTGAACCAGTGGGCCGCGCCGGTGAGCTTGTATTGCTGGATGGCGCCGGCCGGATCAACGTTCTTCGGGCAGACCTTGGTGCACTCGCCCACGAAGGTGCACTCCCAGATGCCGTCTTTCCCGGAGAGAATGTCCAAACGTTCCTGGGCGCCAATGTCCCGAGAATCCAGGTTGTAGCGCTGCGCCAAGGCAATGGCGGCCGGGCCCACAAAACCCGGCTCCAGGCCATAGATGGGACAGGCGGCATAGCAGAGCATGCAGTTGATGCACATGCTGAACTGCTTGTAGATATCCAATTGTTCGGGCGTTTGCCGGTACTCGCCCTCGGAGAGCGGTCTCTCTTCTTCCCGGACGACCCAGGGCTTCACCTTCTTGAGCTTGTGCAGGAAGTCGGTCATATCAACTACCAGGTCGCGCACGATGGGGAAGAACTGGAGGGGTTCGACACGGATTGGCCCGGGCAAATAGTCAGAGAGAAAGGCCGCGCAGGTAAGTTTGGGCTCGCCGTTCACCATCATCCCGCAACTCCCGCAGACGCCCATCCGGCACGACCAGCGAAAAGAGAGAGACCCATCCACCTTGTCCTTGATGTAGTTCAGCGCATCCAGTACCACCCAATCCTTCCGATACGGGGCTTCGTAGGTCTGCAGAGTGGGTTCCGACTCCTCTTCTGGTCGGTAACGGGTGACAGCCAGCGTTACAGTAGGCGGCAATTTTTCCCTACTTCCCATAGACGCGTTGGCCCGGCGGCCAGCGGGTAATTGTAACCGGTAGGTAGTCGATCCGGGGAAGGCCCTCGGGTGTGCGGTAGGCGAGCGAGTGTGCCAGAAACTTTTCGTTATCCCGCTGGGGGTGGTCGGTACGTTGGTGCGAGCCCCGCGACTCCCGGCGGGCGAGGGCGGAGGCGACGATAGCCTCGCCCACATCCAGCATAAAAGAGAGTTCGAGGGCGCCGGTGAGTTCGGTGTTGAACGTGTAACTGTGGTCTTCGAGCCGCAGGTCGTGAAACCTCTCCTGGAGCTGGTGCAGGTCTTGTGCCGCTTGTTGAAGAGCGGCCCCCGTGCGATAGATACCAGCGCACGCCTCCATAGTTTTCTGCATCTCTTCGCGTAGGCTGGCGATGCGCTCCTTACCGTCGGTCTTGCGCAGCAGACTTTCCTCCAACCGCTTCTGTTCGTCGCTCGCCTGCGCGAAAACGGCTGGGTTGGATTCTTTCTGCTCGGCGGCAAAGCCCGCGGCCGCCCGGCCAGCCCGCGCGCCGAAGACCAAGCATTCGGTGAGCGAGTTCGAGCCCAGACGATTAGCGCCGTTGATGCTCACACAGGCGACCTCGCCCGCCGCATAGAGCCCGGGCAAGGGCGTAGCCCCGTGGATGTCGGTGTGGATACCTCCCATCATGTAGTGAACTACCGGTTGGATGGGAATCATCTCTTTGACCGGATCAAGGTTGACATACTTGCGGCACAGTTCCCGAACGAAAGGTAGCTTTCTATCGATAAGCTCCTCTCCCAGGTGACGGATGTCCAAGTGGACGTAGTGGCCGTAGGGTCCCTCGAAGGTGCGACCCTTTTCCTGCTCTTTGACGAAGGCCTGGGAGAGTCGGTCACGGGGGCCCAACTCCATGGAGCGCAACACCGGCTTCGGCTCCGGCTTGCCCAGGCCGTAGTCCTGCAAATAGCGGTAGCCGTCTTTGTTCAGCAGCCAGCCGCCTTCGGAGCGCGCAGCTTCCGTGATCAGGATGCCGGTAAAGGGAAGCCCGGTGGGATGGTATTGGACGAACTCCATGTCCTTGAGCGGCGCGCCGGCGCGATAAGCCAACGCCATGCCATCGCCTGTCTTGATCGCTCCATTGGTAGTGAACGGAAAAACTCTGCCGCATCCGCCCGTGGCGAGGATAACGGTTTTAGCCGCAATGGCAAAAATCCTTCCCGTGGCCACCTCAATGGCCACCACGCCTCGGCAGCGTCCGTCATCCACCAGCAGTCTTGTGACGAAGCATTCATCGTAACGTTGGAGGGCGTCGTACTTCAGGCTGGTTTGGAACAGCGTGTGCAACATGTGAAACCCGATCTTGTCGGCGGCGAACCACGTGCGCTCGACCTTCATCCCCCCAAACGAACGGACGGCGATCCGGCCATCGGGTTGGCGGCTCCAGGGACAGCCCCAGTGCTCAAGTTGCAGCATCTCGGCGGGAGCCTCCTTGACAAAAGCCTCCACCGCATCCTGATCGCATAGCCAGTCGCCCCCGGAGATGGTGTCGTACGCATGCTCATCAAAACTGTCCTCGGGCTTGATGACCGCGGCCGCTCCGCCCTCGGCTGAGACCGTGTGGCTCCGCATGGGATAGACTTTGGAGATTACGGCAAGGCTCAGTCGAGGATTTGCCTCGGCGACGGCAATAGCGGCACGCAGGCCCGCGCCGCCACCACCCACCACAAGCACGTCGCGAGAGAAGACGTCCATCGTTTCTCTTGGAATCCCAACTAGCGGGGCCCGCAGCGATCTACTAGGGGTATAGTAAACCTCAATTCCTGATTTCAATTTGAACGCGCGGACCGATGAGTAGCTTATCCCTGGGTCCCATATGCTGTCAAACTTCAACAAGCGTCGAGTTCACAGCCCGGCAGGCTGTGCCAAAGCTATTCCTTTTTGGCACGCCGAAACCACATGGTTTCGGACGAGTTGCGACGAGCTTGGCGTGACGTCCACCTAGAAGGTCTGGTACGAATCCAGAAGAATTAACCCGCAAATACTGCTGTTAAGTCTTAGCCTGAAAGCAAGCTCTCGAAACATTGGAAGCACTATACGGAAGATTGCGCTAGAATGGCAGACTTGGGCGAACCGCCAATCAACGGCGACTCACTTCAGAGGTGTAAATGATCGTCGGAGTACCCGTCGAGCGCTATCCACATGAGCGGCGAGTTGCCTTGGTGCCAGCATCCGTGCCTGCCTTGGCCAAGGCGGGGATGGAAGTCCTGGTGGAACAGGGAGCGGGGCAGAGGGCTGGTTTTCCCGACGCCGAATACCAGAAGCAGGGAGCCCATCTTGCGCCGGACCGCACTCGACTCTTCTCCTCGGCTGACGTGCTCCTCCAAGTGCACGGTCTCGATGCCAACCCGGGAACCGGCCATGCCGATCTCGAGTTGCTCCGCACCGGTCAAGTAGTGCTGGGACTCCTTAACCCGTTCGGAGCCCCGAAGGCGGCCCATGAGCTTGCCGACCGGGGGATCACCGCCTTTGCCCTCGAGCTGCTCCCCCGCATCAGCCGGGCCCAGCCTATGGATGTTTTGAGCTCAATGGCAACGGTTGCGGGCTACAAGGCCGCCCTGCTGGCCGCCGGCGCCCTGCAGAAGATGTACCCCATGATGATTACCGCTGCCGCCACCATCACCCCGGCCCGAGTGTTCGTGGTGGGTGCTGGAGTAGCCGGGCTCCAGGCCATCGCCACCTCGCGCCGACTCGGTGCCGTCGTACGGGCTTACGATGTCCGGCCCGCGGTCAAGGAGCAGGTGGAGAGCCTGGGCGCCAAGTTCTTGGAACTGGGGTTGGAGACCGAAGAAGCTGAGGCGGCGGGAGGCTACGCCCGGGCCCTGGGCCACGAATTCTACCGTCGGCAGCAAGAGATGATGACTCAAGCCTTGGCGGAAAGCGATGTGGTCATCACCACCGCGGCGGTTCCAGGCAAGAAGGCCCCTATCCTCATCACTGAACAGGCCGTCCACAAAATGCGCGCCGGCTCGCTCATCATCGACTTGGCGGCCGAAAGCGGCGGCAATTGTGAGCTCACTCGTGTGGGGGAAACGGTGGAAGCCCACGGCATCACCATCATGGGGCCTGTTAACCTTCCCTCCTCCGTCCCCTATCACGCCAGCCAGATGTACGCCAAAAACGTTACGGCCTTTCTGCAAAACCTGGTCAAGAACGGCGAGCTCTCCCTGAACCTGGAAGACCCGATCGTTCGCGATACCCTGCTGACGCACCAGGGAAAGGTGGTCCACCCCCAGATACGGGAACTTCTGGGCCTGCCTGTCTCCGTGTCGTCAAGCGACGAAAGGAGGAATGCCTGATGGAGGTCTTTGTTGCGGCGCTGACCATATTCGTGCTGGCCTTGTTTGTGGGCTATGAGGTGATCCGCAAGGTACCGCCTCTTCTGCACACCCCGTTGATGTCCGGAGCCAACGCCATCTCCGGCATCACGCTAGTGGGCACGCTGGTGACCTCGGGTATGCAGTTGACTCTCTTCACCACCATTCTCGGCTTCATCGCCGTGGCCCTAGCCACGGCCAACGTAGTAGGGGGCTTCCTAGTGACGCACCGCATGCTCGGGATGTTCCACCGCAAGCAATAGGATGTCAGCACAGTTCATCAACCTTTTCTACCTCGCCGCCGCCGTTCTCTTCATCCTCGGCCTCAAGGGACTCTCCCATCCCAGGACGGCGGTGCGAGGCAACCTCCTGGGTTCTTCGGGCATGCTCCTGGCGATTGTCGTTACCCTCTTGGACCGCCGCATCGTCAGCTTTGAGGTCATCGTAGCTGGCTTAGTGGTGGGGGCTTTCATCGGCGCCACCATGGCCTACCGGGCGCGCATGACCTCCATGCCCCAGGTGGTCGCCATCTTTAACGGGTTCGGTGGGGGCGCCTCGGCCCTGGCCGTGGGAGCTGCCTTGCAGGAGGCTCTCAAGGGAGGGTTTGTCGAAGAAATAGATTTCCAGTTCACGCTGTCCGCCGCCGCCGTGGCACTGATCGGCGCGGTATCCTTCACCGGGAGCGGGATCGCCTTTGGCAAACTCCAGAGACTCGTCAAGGAACGCCCCATCCTCCTCCCGGGCCGCCACGTGATCAACGTGGCTCTCCTCGTGATCTGCCTGGGCCTGAGTGCTTGGCTGGTGGCAGAGCCCACCTCCTCGCTATCATTCTGGGTCTTGTGCGGAGTCGCCGCTCTCCTGGGGATCATGCTGGTCATCCCCATCGGTGGGGCCGACATGCCGGTGGTTATCTCCCTGCTAAATGCTTACTCAGGGATCGCAGCCGCCGGCCACGGGTGGGTCCTTAACAACAGCGTGCTGATTATTGCCGGCTCACTAGTGGGAGCTGCCGGCTTCATCCTCACCGCCCTGATGTGCCGCGCTATGAACCGTTCCCTGCCCAACATTATTTTCGCCGGCGTCGGCGCGGTGGTCGCTACCGAAGCCGAGAGCGAAGATATTTACGCTGGTCGCGTGAAAGCAGCCTCGCCGGAGGAGGTAGCGATGCTGTTGGACAGCGCCCGGCGAGTGGTCATCGCTCCCGGGTACGGTATGGCGGTCGCGCAGGCCCAATACGCCGTTCAAGACCTGGCCAACCTGCTCGAATCCAGGGGTGTCGAGGTGGAGTTTGCAATTCATCCCGTGGCCGGGCGAATGCCGGGACACATGAACGTCCTGCTGGCTGAGGCCAACGTCCCCTACGAGAAGCTGAAGGAAATGGACGTGATCAACCCTACCTTCCGGCAAACCGACGTGGTGCTGGTCATCGGGGCCAATGACGTGGTCAATCCTCTGGCGCGCAAGACAGACCCCTCGATCCCCATTGCGGGCATGCCCATCCTCAATGTGGATGAGGCCCGGTCGGTCGTCATCATCAAGCGGAGCCTCGGCCCAGGCTTCGCAGGTATCCCCAATCCTCTGTTTGCGGCCGACAAGTCTCTTATGCTTTTTGGCGATGCCAAAGAGATGGCTATGCAGCTCGTGGCCGCGCTCAAGCAGACCTAGAGAACGGAACACGCTTCCACTGGTGGCTGAGGAGTCGGAGCTAGATCCTAGATTTCCTAGGCGCGGGGGGAGGCCGTCAGCGCTTTAGCCCGGGTACTTTCCGCTGATGTAATTTTCCAGTTGGTGGATGGTTTCGTCTTGCACCGATATGATCCACTTTACTAGATCACCAATCGAAACAACGCCCACCACTTTCTCGCCTTCAACCACCGGGAGATGGCGGATGCGGTTGTTCGTCATAATCTTCATACAGTCGTCCACAGTGTGCTCCGGTCTGGCGAAAATCACTGGACTCGACATTATTTCCCTGACATGGGTCTGCTTGGAGGCTTTCCCTTTAAGAATAACTTTGCGGGCGTAATCGCGCTCGGAGATGATCCCGACCACCTGGCCGTCGCTGATCACCAGCAAGGCTCCCACTTGCTTGTCGGCCATCATTTCTATCGCCTCGTAGACCGACGCCTCGGGAGTCACGAACCAGACCTCGCCGCCTTTCTGGTTCAATATAGCGCTGATCCTGTCAACCAGTTTCATCGTTCCTCAGGCCCATACTTGGAGTGCGGGCCTTCCCTCCTGTGAGCGTGCTATTCATTCGAGGTTGCCTGATTGCTGCTATCCTATCGCCGCTGCCGAGAGCGGTCAACGTGAGTTTGTCGTCCGCATGGGAGGCTTCCGGCAAATCGGCCCTAATTTAGTTCCCGGCAGCGGAACCTAGTTCGCCCGTCCTGCCACCCTGACTGAGAATTGCAGTTCCGTCCAGTCAGCCTGTGCCAAAACTATTTCCTTTCGGCACAGCGTGCGCTGGAAAATGCGCAGACCAAGAAACCGCCTACAATTCAGAACGTGGCAACTTCACAGAATCCGGCTTACAGGCTCGCCCGCCGCTCTCCTATTCGTTTTCAATGACTACGTTCTGCGGCTTGGGGGAGTGTGCCCAATCTCTGCCCACCTTCCCCAGTCCATGATGACTCTAGATAACCAGCTTGGCGCTCCGCCCTCCGGGGAGCCCTGACACCCCTGCACGGCCCTCCGCCATTCGCTGATTCGACCCGGCCGCGATTTGGGGGGGGAGACTTAGGGTGTTTTCGCGTTCAATGCGGAGAAATCCCCCATTGAGCTGCGAGGTGAAGTCGCTAGCAAATGCAGTGAGACCCGAGCCATTTCTTTGAAAACATTGGAGTTGTGAGAGATGTCCGCTTTCTTCGGCATTTGTGCACCTACGTGCTCCAGTGAGGCCGGTGAAGCTTTCGGCGCGCAGGGGGGCACACGCTATGGCCGCGCCTTGCGGCCGATGGGTCAAGCAACCTCAAGAGACAAGGTTTGAGAGTCGGTTTGTATTGGGCAATTGGTAGAGCGGGGGAGAGAGCATGAAGAGATACCTCTTCGCGGGAATGGTCGTGGTTGCTGCTGTGCTCCTCGGGAGTGTGGTCGTCTGGTGGATCCGGGAGGGCAAACGGCCTGCGGCGCCGCGGGGCCAAGTAGTCTACGAGGAGAATTGCGCTGTTTGCCATGGTCTCATGGGAGACGGGAAGAGCGAGGCTGCCTATCTGTTTCAACCCAAGCCCAGAAATTTCCGCGCCGGGAAGTTCCGCCTGGTCAGTTCGGAGAACCTGCAGCCCACACGCGAGGACCTGTTTCAAACCATCACCAACGGAATGCCGGGGACCGCCATGCCTTCCTGGGTTCACCTGCCGGAAAGCGACCGCTGGGCGTTGGCCGACTATGTGCTCGAATTGAATCGTCAGGGGTGGTACGACAAGGCCATCGAGTTGGGCGATTCCCCGGCGGAGGCGGACGAGTATGCCGGCGAGATGACCGATCCCGGTGAGCCCATTCCTATCCCTCCGGAGCCTCCGGTGACACCGGCGGGACTGCGGCAAGGGCGACGCTTCTACCTCACTGCCTGCGCCAATTGCCATGGAAAAAACGGCGAGGGGAGGGAGGATCCCACGTGGCGGACGGCGGAAGGCTATCCCACCTGGTCGCGCAATCTCCGCGAGGGCGTCATCAAGGGCGGCCGCGACGGCAAGCAGCTCTATCTCACCTTTGCGACCGGCTTGCCCGGGACCCCCATGCCCAGCCAAACCCTTTCTCCCGAGCAAGTCTGGCGCGTGGTTCAGTACGTCCAGAGTCTCTCCGACCCCAAGGCCCAGGAAGATGCACAAATTCGAATCCAGACACTGGCGGCGAAACGGGTTCCCAGCCTGCCGGTTGGCCCGGAGGATGCCCTCTGGGAATCCGTCCCGAGTGCTCGTGTCCCTTTGATGCCCCTCTGGTGGCACGAAGGTTACATCCCCGAAGTCCGGATCAAGGCCGTGCACGATGGCCACCGTCTGGCCTTCCGACTGGAGTGGGACGACCCTACCCGGGACGCCGGAGCCATTGAACAACAGAAATTCTCTGACGGAGCAGCGGTACAGCTGACGGCGAACGCGTCGCCCCCCTTGTTCGCTATGGGGGTGCCCGGGGAACCGGTGAACATCTGGCACTGGAAGGCAGTCTGGAGCGAAGACCAGAAGCGATTTGGAGATGTGGGGACGGCTTTTCCCCGAATGGTCGCCGACGCCTACTTTGGCTCCAAGAGCGGGTGGCACTCCGGTCCCTTGGAAGATACGCGTTTCCTCCCCGCGGTGGAGGTTCAGAACCTGATCGCGTCTCAAGACCGGCCGGGTCCGATTGAGGATGCCAATGCGGCTGGCTTAGGCACCCTCGCCTCCCAGTCCCACGAGGGACAGAACGTGCAGGGCCTCTCCGCCTGGCAGGACGGGGTGTGGCGGCTACAGTTGGTCCGGGAAATAACCTCCCCCGACCCCCGGGATGTCCCGCTGCAGGCGGGAAAAACGGTATCGGTCGCCTTTGCCATTTGGGATGGAAGCGCGGGGGACCGCGACGGCCAGAAAAGCGTAAGCATCTGGAACACGCTGACCCTGGAATGAGAACCGAAACACCGCAACCGGGAGAGCAACAATGGAGGAGATCGAGAATCGGAATGCTCAAGTAACTCCCGGCCGGAATCTCAGCCAGCGAGATTTCTTGAAGGGGCTAGGGGCAGCGGGCGCCACCGGAGCGCTCGCCCTCTGGTCGCTCGAATGCGGGCCCCGCGGCCCCAGCCTAGAGGCTATCCAGAATCCGCTCAGCTTCTACCCCCACCGCGATTGGGAAAGGATTTACCGCGACCAGTACCGCTACGAGCGCAGCTTCACCTGGGTTTGTGCGCCCAACGATACGCATATGTGCCGGATCCGCTCCTTCGTTCGCAATGGGGTCATCATCCGCAGCGAGCAAAACTACGACTATGCCAATTACACCGACCTTTACGGCAATCGAGCCACAGCGGCCTGGAACCCTCGCGGCTGCTTGAAGGGATATACCTTTCACCGCCGCGTGTACGGCCCCTATCGGCTCAAGGGTCCGGCCATCCGCCAAGGCTGGAAAGAATGGGCGGACGCCGGGTTTCCTTCCCTGTCCGACCATCCCGAACTGCGCAGCCAATTCCGCTTTGACGACCGCGGCAATGACCAGTTTGTTCGGGTCTCTTGGGAGGAGGCCGCCCGCTATGCCGCCCTGGGCCTGAGGGCCATCGCGGAGACCTACAGCGGGGACGCGGGCCGGAACCGGCTCCAACAGGACGGCTACCCTCAGGAAATGTTCGAGCACTGGCAGGGTGCCGGCACCCGCACCATGAAGATTGGTTCCTCCCTTCCCGTGCACGGAGTGGTGGGGAAATTCGGACTGTTTCGCTTCGGCAACATGATGGCTTTGCTGGACCATCACGTACGCGGCGTGCCCCCGGAGCAGGCCCAGGGAGTGCGGGACTGGACCGAGTACACCTGGCGAGGCGACCAGGCTCCCGGGCAACCCTTTGTCCACGGCCTGCAAACCTCCGACTGCGATTTTAACGACCTGCGCCACGCCCGGCTCCACATCCAGGTGGGCAAGAACATGGTTGAAAACAAGATGCCCGACTCCCACTGGTTCAATGAGCTCATGGAGCGGGGCGGCCGGATCGTGGTCATCTCCCCGGAGTACAACCCGCCAGCCGCCAAGGCCGACTACTGGATCCCGGTCCGGCCGGGTCTCTCCGATACGGCCCTCTTCCTCTACGTGGCGAAATACATCATCGACGAAAAGCTTTACGACGTTGATTTCATTCGCCACTTCACCGACCTACCGTTGCTGGTGCGCACCGATACGCTCAGGCGGCTTAAACCCGAAGAAGTGATTGAGAACTACGAGATGCCGGACATCGCAGATGGCCCCAGTTATCGCATCCAGGGCTTGACCGACGAGCAACGCCGCCGGGTGGGTGATTTCGTCGTCTACGACGAGAAATCGGGAAGTCTCAGGGCTATTACTCGCGATGATGTGGGCAGCCGCCTCATAGATAAGGGCCTGGTGCCGGCGCTGGAATGGAGAGGCACCATCACCACCACGGACGGGAAGAAAGTGGAGGTGATGACCGCATTTGCCCTCTACCAAATTCATCTGCGGGACTATGACCTGAACACGGTAGCGGAAATCACTCAATCTGACAAAGAACTGATTCAGCGCTTGGCGCATGACTTGGCCACTATCCGACCCGCAGCCATCCACCATGGCGAGGGCATCAACCATTACTTCCACGCTACCCTGCACAACCGCGCGGTCTACCTGCCCATGATGCTGACGGGGAACATCGGCCGGCATGGCGCCGGGGTTTTCACCTGGGCCGAGAACTACAAAGGCGCGGTCTTCCAAGGCTCGCCCTGGTCGGGGCCGGGTGCCGGGGCCTACGTGGTCGAAGACCCCTTCCGCCCCCTGCTGGACCCCGAAGCCGAAATCACCCACCAGAACCTCCGCCCCACCATGCGGGGTGAGGAGGTGGGCTATTGGGGCGCCGGCGACCGTCCCCTGATCGTCGACACCCCCCGAGGGCGAAAAGTCTTCACCGGCAGAACTCACATGCCCACCCCCACCAAACTCATCTGGTACAACAACGCCAACCTGTTGAACCAGGCCAAGTGGATCTACCACCTCATCACCAACGTCAACCCCAAAGTGGACATGATCGTGGATCAGCAGATCGAATGGACCGGATCGGCCGAATACGCCGACCTGGTGCTGCCGGCCAACTCCTGGGTGGAGGCGCAATCCCTGGAGGCGGGGAGTTCCTGCTCTAACCCCTTCCTGCAACTCTGGGGCGGCAGAAAGTATGAAGCCACCCGGGGAATCGAGCCCCTGTATGACTCGATCGATGATGCCCTGGTTTTTGCCAAGGTGGCGGAAAAGCTAACCGAGTTGACAGGAGATGGGCGGTTCCGCGACTACTGGCATTTTGTCCTGAACGGCGAGACAAACGTCTATTTGAACCGGGTGTTTGCTTCGTCCACCACCACCCGGACGAAAGACGGTCGGAGATACACGGCTGAGGAAATCCTGGAAGGAAGGTATGGAAACGAACCCGGCTCCGTCCTCATGCTCTATCGCACCTACCCGCGGGTGCCGTTCTACGAGCAAATCCACGATTCACTGCCCTTCTACACGGACACGGGCCGAATGAACTCCTACTGCGACATCCCGGAGGCGATTGAATATGGCGAGAATTTCATCGTCCACCGCGAAGGCCCGGAGGCCACGCCCTATCTGCCCAACGTAATTGTTTCCTCCAACCCTCATATCCGTCCTCAGGATTACGGAATCCCGCTCACGGCCATGGACGCGGACTTCAGACAGGTTCGGAACGTCAAGATGCCCTGGCGGCGGGTGAAGCGGACTCAGAATCCCCTCTGGGAGCAGGGCTTCCGCTTCTTCTGCTCCACGCCCAAGAGCCGCCACACGGTTCACTCTTCGTGGAGCGTAGTGGACTGGAACTGGATCTGGTCCGACAACTTCGGAGACCCCTATCGAAAGGATAAGCGCGCCCCAGGCGTTGCTGACCGGCAAATCCAAATGAACCCGCTGACTGCGAAAGAGCTCGGAATCGAAGACGGTGACTATGTTTATGTGGACGCCAATCCCACGGACCGCCCGTTCGTAGGCTGGCAAAAAAGCCCCGAGCGCTACAGGGCATTTCGCTGCATGGTGCGGGTGAAGTACAACCCTGGGCTGCCGCGGAACTTCACCATCATGAAGCACACCGGCTGGATGGCCACCGAGCGAACCGTCAGAGCCCACGAGTCACGCCCGGACGGGCGCGCCCTGGCGGCGGACACCGGCTATCAGGCTAGCTATCGCTATGGCAGCCATCAGTCCATCACCCGCGCCTGGATGATGCCCATGCACCAAACCGACAACCTCTTCCATAAGCAGACGGGGGCCATGGGTTTCGTCTTTGGCTTTGCCATCGATAACCACGCCATCAATAGCGTGCCCAAGGAGACCCTGGTTCGGATTACCAAAGCCGAAGACGGCGGCCTGGGCGGGAAAGGAATCTGGAAGCCGGCCACCACCGGCTTTTCTCCCGGTAATGAGAACGCCGAGGGCCAGCGGTACCTCCAGGGCGGCTTTATTCGCGTGAAAAGCTAAGGGGGAAAATCCAAACGAAAGGAAGCCGATGAGAGAACAGCCCAAAACCCGACAGGGGCGGGAAAAAGAGCTGGAAGCGGATGATCCCCTGGCTCTGGTGATGACCCCGGTGTCCGGCGGTGACCTCCAGCTCATGGCCACTTGCTTGATCGAGGAATTTGCCCGGATGGGCCTGAAGGAAGCGGAGATTCTCGCTCTCTTCCGCCAGCCCATCTATCAGACGCATGCCCTCTATCGGGCCTGGGGCGAAGGCCGGGTCCGCGAGTTGGTCCGCCAGGTGTTGGCGCGGACGGGTCGAACCTGCGTCTCGGTGACCGTTCTGCCTCACAGCGGAGGCGACGATGCCTAGAGTCTACAATTGGCAGCTCGGACGGGAGATGCTCTACCCCTACCAGGAGAGGCACCCCCGGCGACAATTTGCCTTCGTCTTCAACATCAATCGCTGCATCGGTTGCCAAACCTGCACCATGGCCTGCAAATCCACGTGGACCTTCGCCCGCGGCCAGGAATACATGTGGTGGAACAACGTGGAGAGCAAGCCTTACGGCGGCTACCCCCAGTTCTGGGACCAGAAGCTCCTAGCCCTGTTGGAGCGGGCCAATCCAGGCGGCCAGGTCTGGAACCTCCGCCGACAGGATGGAGAGCGTTCTCCCTATGGGGTCTTCGAGGGGAAAACCATCTTCGAGGCCATCTCCGAAGAACAAAATGAGGAAGGAGAGACATTTCAAGAAACGTCCGGGCGCGTTCTCGGCTACCTTCCCAGCGACCAGGAATGGGAAGCCCCTAACATTTACGAGGACACTCCCCGCAGGCCTGAAAATCATCGGCACTTGCCGTGGGGAGGCGTAGGGGAATCGCTCCCCGCCCATCAGACCTGGTTTTTCCATCTGCAGAGAATCTGCAACCACTGCACCTATCCCGGTTGTCTGGCAGCCTGCCCACGCCAGGCCATCTACAAGCGGCAGGAAGACGGCGTGGTCTTGATTGACCAGGAGCGGTGCCGAGGATACCGCAAATGCGTCGAAGGATGCCCTTACAAGAAATCGATGTACCGCGGAACGACCCGGACCTCGGAAAAGTGCATCGCCTGCTATCCGCGGCTGGAAGGTAGGGATTCCGTTATCACCCCGGACGGCGTGCCCATCGAGACTCGCTGCATGGCAGCTTGCGTGGGGAAGATCCGGATGCAGGGCTTGGTCAAGATCGCGCGGGATGGCGCCTGGGCTCCAGACCCGGAGAACCCGATTTATTACATGGTAAAGGAAGAGAAGGTGGCCCTGCCCCTCTATCCCCAGTTCGGCACGGAACCGAATGGCTACTACATCCCGCCGCGATGGGTGCCGCTGGACTACCTAACGCAGATGTTCGGCCCGGAGGCGGAGCGCGCGGTAGAAGCCTACGTATGCCCGTCGCGCCGCATGCTGGCGCTGCTTCAGCTTTTCCGCGTCAGTCAGAGGATCATCTTCGGTTTCAAGTTGGTGGAGGGAAAGAAGATTGCCGAGAGCGAGGCCACCCTTCTCAACGGCAAGAAAAAGACACTGGAAATCTTCAACGACACCGTGATTGGCTACGATTCCAAGGGGCGCGAGATCGTGCAACTTACCGTGGAGGAGCCGGTTTTCGAACGGTCTCCCGAGCATTACAACAGCATTTGAGGAACTGGAGATGGAGGCACAAGCCCTCGAATTGGCTCCGCTGCTGGCCCGGCGGGAACTGTGGCTGCTGCTCTCGGTGGCTTTTGTCGACCCGTACCACCGGCAGCGATTTGAAATCCTTCGAGACCCCGAGTTGCGCCGGCGAACGAGGGAGGCGGCCGCGCTCGTGGCCCGAGAGCAGCGGGCGCTGGAGTTGGGGCCGGGAGAAGTGGATCCGAAAACATTGTCGCCGGGAGAACTCTTCGGGGCGTTCGAGGCTCATTGCCCGACGCTGGAAAGAACTTATCGTGAGCTGTTTGGGCTAACCGCGGTTTCCCCGTGCTGTCCGGCTTGCGAAGTCGAATACGAACCCAGCACCGAGCTCAGCCATCGCTCTCAGCGGTTGGCCGATGTGGCGGCTTTCTACAACGGCTTCGGCCTGCAGGTCGCAGGGCGTGCGGGGGAGCGGCTCGACCACATCACGGTGGAAGCGGAGTTTCTTTACATATTGTTGGCGAAAGAAGCGGCGGCCCGGCAGAGCGGGAACCAGGAGGGGGCGGAAGTTTGCCGAGACGCTCGAGGAAAGTTCTTCCAGGAGCACGTGGGGTGGTGGCTGCCGGCCTTCGCCCGGGTGCTCCGCCGCGCAGCTCCGGCCGGCTACTACCGGGAGCTGGCTAGCTTCACCGCGGGGCTGTCAGCCTTGGAAAGAGTCAGCCTAGGATTGTCCCCGTTCCGAGTCCCAATCATCCCGAAGCCTTCGGGCGTGGGAGCCGAAGCCGCTTGCTTCGCCTGCCGCACGCGCCCGTAGGTCTCGTAGTGGAGAGAACCGCCAAGCCAAACAACTGAGGCCCAGCTCCAAAGGGGCGAAAATCACCACAGTGAATGCCGGTCGACCGGCATCCACAGAAAAACCACCAGGCCTCCTCCACCATCGAGATGGTCCTGCGGAGTGTTCTCAATCCGTGCCCAAGAGCGGTGCAGACAGAGCCTCCCGAAAGCCTCTCCTTTCGGCACCGGTGTGGCACTCCGCAAACTAGCCACAGCAATTCACTTCTCTTACGGGCGTGCCAAAATCCCTCGGGGAGGATTTTGCAAGCCCCGTGCTGGGACGCTGGGTTTGGAGAATACTCCTCAGGTTCCAGCAACCCGAGGTCGTCGGGTTGGAGTAACTCAGGATCGCCCCGCGCGGGGAGACGCCTAGGTCGTCATGTGGGAAATGCTCTCATTTGATGTGCAAAATTCTAAAGAAGTGTGCACATCCACACAAGCTGTGGGTATGCACAGTATGTGCGGGTGGGCGGTAGGTGGCAGGAGGTGGCAGGAGGTGGCGGGAGGTCAAATCGGCTCAGCTAGTTACGGCTGATCCACCGACCCCCTTCGTTTGCATAGTATTTGAGAGCATCCGCCCACTTTGTGCATAGTATTTGCGCAACATTCACCTACGGGGTGCTTGAGGCGATTCGAACATCGGACATCCCCGCTGCCCCACTCCAGCCCGGCGATCTGGAGACACAGAGAAGCACTGAAATAAGACATGTTGAAGAGCAGAATTCCGAAAATGGCGAAACCGCGCAGCCCAGGCTACGCGGTGGTGAACCCTCGCTAATTCTTCCCCCGAGCGAAACCCTCTCGCGTGGCGGCGTCCCTACTTATCGGGACCAGTTCCTCCAACTCCAACTTGCCCAGCGAATCCAGTTCGCGCGCATCCGTCTGATCAATCCGCAGAGGAGTGATCGTGATGAAGTTCTGGGCAAATGCCCCCACATCGGTCATTTCGTCTTGATCTGCAGGTGGAGTCCAACGCGACCAGAGATATTCCGCGCCACGGGGACTGGTGCGACGCTCGTAGCTCTCCCGGTCAGGAGCAATACTCTGCCGGACAACGCGAACTCCGTGCTGGTTTCCTGCAGGCACGTTCACATTCAGCAGCAGGCCCGGGCGTAATACGTGCTGCGCGCGCAAATGCCGGACCAATTGCCAGATGAAGGAGGCTGCGGTGGCAAGGTCGTCGGGGTCGTCTCCTTGCATCGAGACGGCAATAGCAGGGATGCCTAAGAGAGCTCCTTGACGAGCCGCGCCTACTGTCCCCGAATAGAAGGTTACAATGCCAAGATTTGGACCACGGTTGATGCCGCTGATGACAAGGTCGGGCTTGCTCTCCAGTAGGGACTCGACTCCCACCCGCACGCATGTGGCCGGTCGGGCCTGAATCGCGTATCCGCTCACGCCCGCGGACAATTTGATCTGGTGGAAAAAGATAGGCTCGCGATATGTGATTCCATGTCCCGAACCACTCTGCTCCGTAGCGGGTGCAGCAACCACCACTCGCGCCACGGGAGCCAACGCTTCCACCAAGGCCTGCAGGCCAGGCGAGTCAAAGCCATCGTCGTTCGAAAGCAAAATGGTGAAAGGAGCGTCGGGCTCCGCCAGTGTCCGATAACCACCGGGTGACAACAGAATGATCGCCAGAGTGACTAGCCAGACCCGGTTGCGGCCAAGTTTCATGGGAACCCTCCTTGGAGACGAGGACCTAGATGGACTAGCTTCGCAATCTAACACAGACGCTCCATTGACCGGAAGCTTTCAAAAACCGCTCGGCTTCTGCGCCGCCAGGGTGTAGTTATGCCAAAGGCCAATGACAAGATAACCCAGCCTGTCCGGCGATTGCCATCGGAGGAGAAAAGTTCGCGCGGCTATCGAATCTTAATGAAGTGGCTCACACGCACTGTGTACGATTCATCCTGATTTCATCGAGAGCCCGCAAGTATGCCTAAGGGCGAGTAGGGCAAAAACCGCTTGTCAGATTTTACTAAGTTATTAATACATCAGAGTCGGAAAGTACGCCTTTAGCTAGGCCCAAAAAACTCAGTTCGATTCACACAGTGCGGAGAGCCTACACCAACCTGCGAACGAATGGTTTCTCTTCGAGGCTAGGCGCGGATCATACCCAGCGAGGGTTCCTAGCTGAAGTCATGTGGGGTATACACCATTGGTACTCTGGGGTTAAAGTCGCTGGAGCGGGAAGTGGACAAGTGTGTGAAACATTCCGAGACGCTGCTGCGCGAAACAACCCGGCAAGCCAAACTACGCCTGGTCGCCTTGTGGCAAGCCGCCACCGCCTGCCCTCCCGACGCCGATTCCGCACTTATTTGGGCCTCACACATGTCGTTCGCCTCTGGATAGCCCTGTATGCAGCCCTGAGTCATGCCCACTAGACAAGTATCGTCTGCTGTGTTATAAGCGCAGAAAGGAAAGGAGATCTTGGGGGCCATGATTTTTCGTCTTCCATTCTTGCTTTTGCTCACATCCGCTCTTCTGTTGACGCTTCCCACTTCCGCCGCCAAGCTCAAACTCAATGCCGATGACATCCAAGCCGCTATCCGGTACGGGCAACGGTTCGAGAGCCAGCGGTTATTGGCTCAGCATCTTGGAAGGCTCGGATACCACAAGACAGATTGCTTCCTCGTTGGCTGTACGGAAGTCTTTCTGATTACCGATTTCGTCCGGGTTGCTGCCCACTCAGCTGCAGTGCAACGCCAAGGCGACACCCTACGTGCTCACACGATCCAAGAGAACTTGCAAGGAAAACTCGATGTCCTAGTCTTGATCTATGCCGAGCATGGTTACCTCGTTGCGAAGCCAATCATATCCATCGAGCACGCCGATGGCACCCTCTCTCCTGAAAGCGTTACCGAGATGAAAGTTTATCCGAGTTGCCGTGTGTTGTCGCCCGTCCTGTTTGTGAACTGGAGCGAACTTTGTCATGCAATGGGCGGAGATTCGAGTGCGTGGGAGGAGAGGGGGATGTGGCTGTTCAGCTTTTCGTTGCCGGAGCAATATTGGAATTCGGAGATAAAACTGGTGTTGGGGACAAACTCCGGCAAAGCTGCCAAGGTTGAATTCGATTTCTCCAGCCTGCAGTGACTTGTCTCTGCCCAATAGTCGACGACAAGTTGACCTCTGCCTGACTGCGGGCTGGAGTACATGGACCGAAAGACGCCAACGCGGAAGTCTCCATTGCCAGCAGAGGAAATTGTCCACGTAGTGCATCCTGCCTCCGCTCTTTTTTGCGTGAGCGGGTCGTTCACTTGCAAGAGGAAGGCGTGATTGATGACGAAGCGGCCACTTGCTGCTAGCCTCCCGACGTGACGCTACCCCTAAGTCTATCCGTGCGACACCAGTAGTGCCGTCGAGCTCTTGCGGCGGCTAGCGGGATCGAGCCAAGGATATGAGCTCGCCGACCAAGCCTTTCAATCCAAGGGCTTGACCAACAAAAATCAGAACCAGGCTCGCTCCTGGCTCTTTTTCTTAATGGAATAGCCGCACCCTTGAAGGACTTATTCCGGGAAATTCATACGGCGCAACACGCCTTGGAAGCGAGAATCGGAGCGCAGGCTGTCATACCTCGGATCCACTTTGAGCCAAACCAGCCTCGGACAGCTCCTTCGTAGCTCTTTTCCAGCCATTCAAAGGCTTGATCGGAGAACCACCCGGGAGCATGGTTAGATAGTATACAGTCTCACGCCGATGACGCGGTTCATTGAACGCCTGCTAAGACTAGAACGCGGGGATTTCGCCCGCGGCTTCCCTCTATTTTCCTACCTCTTCCTGATCCTTGCCAGCTACGTCGCGGCCCGGGTCGCCCGCGATGCGCTCTTCTTGGACAAGTTCGAGGCGGTGCAACTTCCCTATGCGGACATCGCCATCGCTGTACTGGTCGGGTTCGTCGTAGCGGGATATATCCGCGTCGGACGCGCCATCAACCTGCGCAACCTGCTCCTGGGCTCTCTATTCTTTTTTGCGACCAACTGCCTTTTGTTCTGGTGGTTAGCTCACACGTTCCAACTGCCATGGCTCTACCCGGTGATCTACGTCTGGGTGGGCATCTTCGGGGTTCTGGCTACGGCACAAGCCTGGACGCTGGCCAACTACATGCTGACTACACGCGAAGCCAAGCGGCTCTTTGGACTGGTCGGCGGCGGCGCAATCTTGGGAGCGATCATCGGCGGAAAGTTCGCCAACCTTGTGGTTCCAAAGTTCGGCACCGAAAGCCTGTTCCTCGCCATGATGGTTGCGCTGGTAGTTTGCGCCGGGCTGGTCGTGCTGATCTGGCGGCAGAAGCGCAGCAGCGTGGCAGGATCAGAGGAGCCGGAAGAAGCGGTCCGCCCGGGCACGCCCCAGAACCTGCTCCAGAGCTTGCGGTTGGTGCGGCAGTTACCCTATCTGCAGGCAATTGCTGCACTGATCTTGATCGCCTCGCTCGTGACCAGCATTGCGGGCTGGCAGTTCAAGGCGATTGCCAAGCAGTTTGTTCCTGGGTTGTCTTCTTTGCAGCACCTAGCGGCGAAAGACGCGCTCGCGGCCTTCTTCGGGGAGTTCTACTTCTACGCCGGCGTTGCCGGCTTGCTCGTGCAATTGCTGCTGACGTCAAGAGTGCTGCGGCGATTCGGCTTGGGCCCAGCTCTGTTCGTCGTCCCGGTGGCATTGCTGTTCGGCTCGGTCGGCGTGCTCGTCTGGGGCACGCTCTGGGCAGCCATCGGGCTCCGGGGCAGCATCAACGTCTTCCAGTACTCGATCGATAAGTCCGCCGCCGAGTTGCTTTATTTGCCGGTGCCAGCAAACATGAAAATCCAGGTCAAATCGTTCATTGATACGGTGGTCTGGCGCCTGGGCGACGGCCTAGCCGGCGTGCTCGTGCTGCTCTTTGCGACATATCAAGGCCTGACGGCCAGCCAGGTGAGTTGGGTCAGCCTGGTGCTAATCATGGGCTGGCTGACAGCTGCCTTTCTAGCCGGCCGGCTATACGTGGCTGAGCTGCGGGAAAGTATCCGCCAGCATCGGCTGGATGCTGAGCGGGCCTCGGCGCCGGTGCTCGATCGCTCGAGCGCCGAAATCTTTGCCATGAATCTGAACGCCTCCGACGTGCAAGAGATACTCTACGCTCTGAGCCTGTTTGAAGTGAGCCCAAACCAAGCAGCGCATGCAGCCGTGCGCAACCTGCTCCGTCATCCTGCGCCCGAAGTCCGGCAGAAGGCCATCTCCATCTTGGCGGCCGCAGGGGACAAGACGGCCCTGCCCCAGATCGAAACACTGCTGCGCGACCCCCACCTCGAGGTGCGCACCGAAGCCCTGCTCTACCTCTCACAACATAGCCACATTCATCCGTCAGTGTGGATCCGACAGCTGAGTGATTTACCCGACTTTTCTGTCCGCTCGGGCGTGGTCGCGTTTCTGGCACGACCCGGAGAGACGCAGGACCTCGAAACCGCCCGGCTGGTGCTCGACAGCATGATTGAGCAGAGTGGACCGGAAGGCAAACGGCCTCGCCTAGAAGCAGCGCGGCTAATCGGTGTCTTACCAGAACAGTTCGACGAACAGCTCCGCCTTCTTCTCACTGACCCGGATGTCGAGGTGGTGCGACAAGCCATCGCCACCGTCGGCAAACTGCGCACGCGCAGCTTCATTCCACGCCTGCTACACAAGTTGACAGACCCCGATGTCGGGGACGACGTCGCTGAAGCGTTGGTAAAGTTTGGTGACCGAATTGTAGGCACGCTGCGCGACTACTTGGGCGACCCCACCGTGCCCATCGATGTTCGACGGGAAATCCCGAACGTGCTGGTGTACATCGGTACCGCCGCCGCAGAGCGCGTCATGCTGGAGAACATGCTTCAGCGCGACACGACTCTGCGCTTCCGAATCATTTCTTCATTGAACAAGCTCCAGCAGTCCCATCCGGAGATCAACCTCGACAGGCAAATGATCGAAACGGTGCTGGCGGCGGAAATCCTGGCCCATTATCACTCCCACGAGATTCTTGGTACGCTAGGCGGGAACCTGGAGAGCGATAATCCGGGGGTGCAGGCGTTGCGGAAGTCAATGAACCAAGAAGTGGAGCGCATCTTCCGGCTGCTGGGGCTGCTCTTCCCCCACTATGACTTGGACAGCGCCTACTTTGGGCTTCAATCGAAAGACGCGGTGGTACGCGCCAACGCGCTGGAATTCTTGGATAACATCCTGAGGCCACAGATGCGCAACTTGCTCGTGCCATTGCTGGATAGAGAGGTCAGCATCGGCGAACGCGTGCAGCAGGCCAACCGCCTGGGAGGTGGGAAAGTGGAGAGCCACGAAGAGGTGGTGACTGCGCTGCTGTTCAGCGAAGACTCCTGGCTGAAGTCGTGCGGGGCCTATGCCATCGGTATGCTCGGATTGAAGTCCTTGGAGCGGGAACTGGACAACTGTCTGAGCCATCCCGACCGGCTGCTGCGCCAAGCAGCGCGGGAGGCCAAGCTACGCTTGGCGGCGGTGCCGGAAGCCGACCCCAGCTGACCTCTTCACGTTGATCCGCGCTGGATCGTGTTGGACGCCCATCACATGGGGCATCAACTTGTCTCAACGGGAAATTCCTGCGGTCAAACCAATGGGGGAAGAACCGCGCTTGCCAGGGCGCTAGGGTGATGGGCACGGCCGCTGGCAGGCGCGCAAAAAAAGGGGGGCGCTTGAGCCTTTGCGTCACAGGTGGGCTTTAGGAGGGCCGCTTGAGCTTTTTGGCCAGGGTGCGCTCAAGCCGCTCGCGGATGCCCTGCGGCAGCGGCATGGGTTCTGTGTTGCAGTAGATTTCGATAGTCTTACGGGTGGTATCCACCACTACCCGGCAGTCGTCGCAGCATTCCAGGTGCCGGCGGAGCTCCTCGATCAGTGCCGGTTCCAGATTCCCATCCAGGTATTCGGACAGTTCGTTCAGTACACCTTTGCAGTTCAACGGTTTATCCTCGCTTGAAGTATTTATTCAGCCGTTCTCTCAATTTCAGTCGCCCACGCAGCAAGCGCGTCTTCACTGCCGGCACCGAGAGTCCCAGCAGTTCCGCTGTCTCTTCGGTGGAAAGGTTCTCCACGTCGCGCAGGACCACCACGGTGCGGAACTGCGGTTCTAAGCTCTCCATGGCTCCGTTCAGGATCGCTTGCAGTTCAGTCTTGGCATAGCTCTGTTCGGGGCTATCTCCCCAGTCTTCGATCTCCCGCGGCATGCTCTCGCCGTCGTCGGTCGCAATCGGCTCGTCCAGAGACACCGAACGGTCACGGCGGCCCTTGCGCAGCTTCATCAGCGCCTCGTTGACCGCGATACGCACCAGCCAGGTGTAGAAGCGCGAGTTCCCCCGAAAGCTATCTAGGTTTGTATAGGCTTTCAAGAAAGCCTCCTGGAGGACATCCTCGGCGTCCTCCTGTTTGCCGGTGATGTTCAGCGCCACCCGGTAGATGTTACGGTCGTACTGGTTGACCAGGGTGGTGAAGGCTTCGCCGTTGCCGGCACGCGCTGCCGCGATCAGGGTGACTTCGTTCTCCAAGTGAGCAGGCATCGCACGTGATTAAGACCTTTGCAGATTTCTCGCGACAAACCAACCATTATGCCTTACCTTTCGCTCTCACTGCAAGCACGACGGCCTTCCATCCGCCGACGCCCAAAAAAGCAAACACCAACCCCCTCGACCAAGCGCAAGGGTGATGGGGAAGATTGTTCAGAAACCTACTGAAACCAAAGAAATTCTGGCTCAGTGTTCAGTTTGGTGCCAAGAGGCCAGGGAAAAGAATCTCAGGCTCCCTCTCGCTCATCAAATCAGGTGGCAGAGATGAAGAAGTGAGTCATGCAAACCAATCTCACCCCGCGAAACGTGGCCGCAAACTTCGCTCTCAACTCCGCCCTGTATCTCTTCTATACCCTGGTCCCTTTTTTTGAGACCCCCAAAGCGTTCAACGGGGAAACCCTTTGGCGGATAGGTTGGTTTTTCTAGAAAGGAGAAAAAGTAGGATGAAACTGAGAAACATCAAACTTGGGGCTTACGGTGGTTTGGCCGGCGGTGTGGTCTTCGGAGCCATGATGGCCATGATGGGGATGCTGCCCATGATCGGGAAGATGGTCGGACATCCCTCGGCGGTCACCGGCTTCCTCGTCCACATGGTCAACAGTGCCATCATTGGCGCCGGCTTCGCCGTGGTGTTTGGTTGGCTCGTTTCGGGAACCGGAAGGGGGCTCCGCTATGGCCTGCTGTACGGTGGTGCCTGGTGGCTCCTGGGCCCCTTAACACTGATGCCACTCTTACTGGGCATGGGTTTGGGGGTGAACTGGAATGTCACTGCGGCGTCCCAAATGCTTCCCAGCCTAGGCGGTCATCTCCTCTACGGTTCGATCCTGGGACTCAGTTACGCGTGGCTCCGAAATCGGATCGTGCGTGAGAGGGTTATAGAGGACACCTACTCCGATTGTGGGGCTTAGGGTCACTGTGACGCTGGTGCGCCCTGCGGAGGGACGCTAGTCATAACAGGCATAGAGGAGAAGGGGTTTGCCCCTGGGCTGTGGGCGCACGGGAGAACTCCTCTCCTCACAAGCTGAGCTTTTCCCTGGAAAAGACCGTCGAGTGACACAAAAAGAAAGGAAATGCTATGCCGACTTCAGCAGGAGATGCGGGGGAACTTTTGAGCAGACAGGAGCAATCTGCCCACCAATTGGTCTGCATGGAGGTTTGGGGCGG
>JALLOH010000339.1 GCA_027717655.1 Acidobacteriia bacterium AH_259_A11_L15 | reverse complement strand
AGCTTATTCGCGTCTATTACTGCGTGCTTTCAGGTGACCACAAGTTGAAGGAGAAGCTCGACGAACATATTGATGAGTGGTTGAGAATCTTGCCAGGCGAAAAGGGCGCCGAGAAAAAGATCTGTGCCTCCCGAGATAGAAAAAGAAAGTGGAAGGCTGAGCCCGTGGCAGCATAGTGTTAGAATCCAAACCGCTACCGTTTCAAGTCTCAAGGCCAACGAGGGGAGACCATGAAGATCAGCGAAGGGAAGCGCAAGGGATTGGAATCGGTTTCCAACAAGGATGGGGTGATTGCGGCGGCGGCGATGGACCAGCGGGGGTCCCTGTTCAAGGCGATCGCCCAGAACCGCGGGGTTTCACAAGATCAAGTGAAGCCGCAGGAGGTCACCGAGTTCAAGGCGGCGGTGACCAAGGTGCTGACGCCCCACGCCAGCGCCATCCTCCTCGACCCGGAGTATTCCCTGCCGGCCCTGAAGCAGGTGGCCAAAGGGACGGGAGTGCTGCTCGCCTATGAGAAGAGCGGCTACGACAAGACGGGCCCGGGGCGGCTTCCCGACCTGCTGCCGGAGTGGTCGGTGCGGCGGCTGGTGGAGGCGGGCGCGGACTGCCTCAAGC
>JALLOH010000338.1 GCA_027717655.1 Acidobacteriia bacterium AH_259_A11_L15 | reverse complement strand
CAGTTGATGAAAACGAAGGGGCGATCGTAACGGGGACTCAACTCGTGGATGCGCCGCGCCACCAGCTCCTTGCCCGTCCCGCTCTCCCCCGTAATCAGAATCGTGCTGTTGGTCGGCGCCACCGCCTGGACAGTCTCCAGCACAGACCGCAGCGCGCGGCTCTGCCCCACGATGTTGTCCCGGGCCACCTCCCGGGCTACCCGCCGGTAGAGGTCGCGCTCCCGCCGGGTTCGCAGGAATTCTTCCGCCCGCCGAACCATCCACTCCACTTCTTCCACTGTGCGGTCCGACTTTACGATGTAGCGGTCCGCCCCCAGATTCAGTGCCTGGATGATCAACTCCTGCGGCTGCTCCTTGCCGGTCATCAACACGAACACCGAATCCGGGCTGACCTGGCGGGCGAACTCCAGCAATTCCACCCCATTCCCATCCGGGAGCGTGATGTCGCACACCACGATGTCAAAGAGCTGCTGGCCCAAGCGAGTCCGCGCTTCCTCATCCGAGCGCGCCAGGGTCACCTCGTAGTCCGCGCGGCGAAACGCTGGCGGTGGCGTTTCCCCGACCGGCTCTTCGGCGATGATCAGCAGAGTTGCGATCGCCGTTCTCAGTCTAGCTT
>JALLOH010000337.1 GCA_027717655.1 Acidobacteriia bacterium AH_259_A11_L15 | reverse complement strand
TTGCTGTTGGAGCCGCGGAGATGACAGAGTTTGATGCCTGCCTAATAGTGGACTGGAGTTTGGCGGGGCAGCCCTTCAGGGCCGCCATCTACAGCAAGAAAAATTCGGGGCTTTAGCCCCTGAGGTTCCTCAAATGGTCGACCCGGTCAAGCTGGAAATCTTCAAGAACCTCTTCCACGCCGTGGCCGAGGAGATGGGCGCGGCGCTGCGCCGCACCGCCTTCTCCCCCAACATCAAGGAGCGGCGGGACTACTCCTGCGCCGTGTTCGACGCCCAGGGCCAGGTCCTCGCCATGGGCGACCACATGCCGGTGCACCTGGGCTCGATGCCGATGTCCGTGGCGGCCGCGTTGCGGGCGCTCGACTTGGACGAGGGCGACATCGCCTTGCTGAACGACCCCTTCGCCGGCGGCACCCATCTCCCCGACATCACCCTGGTCATGCCGGTGTTCGTTCGCGGCCGACGAGGCCAGCCGCTTTTTTACGTGGCCAGCCGCGCCCACCACGCCGACGTGGGCGGGGCTCAGCCCGGCTCCATGGGCCTGAGCCGCGACATCTATCAGGAGGGCCTCAATCGGGGTGTTGAGCGAGTTCGTCATATGGGTGTGGATGCCGTCC
>JALLOH010000336.1 GCA_027717655.1 Acidobacteriia bacterium AH_259_A11_L15 | reverse complement strand
CGGCGGAAGAGGCCCAGGAGACCGCGGGGAGGCGCTGGCGGCGACTGCTCAGGCTGGGCGGGAGTCGGGTCCACCGGGTGAGCCAGCGGGGGCTACTCCTCCTCCTGGGTGAAGGAGTAGCCGGGCAGCCCCATCCCGTCGGCGCTCTTCTGCACCTTGACGCGCAGCGTGCCGCTGGTCTCGTCGCCCACCTTGCGGAGAACGGCGAAGGTGGAGAACACCTCCTGGTAAACCTTGGTTACCAAGAAGTTCTCCCCGCTGGTGTCGTTGCGCCAGATTTGGCCCATCTGGATGGTGCGCGGCACAGGGGACCTCCCGCCGGACTGAGGCTGGGCGGGCACTTTAGTCCAGAGTTTGCCCGGCGTCAAGCCTGCCTACCAACGGTAGACCTGCCTACCCAAGGTAGGCCGGCCTGCCGGGAGACGGCCGGGAAACATTTTGGCCGCTGGCACCATCTAATATGTAGGCGCTGGCTTGGCTCGAAGGGCGCGGAGTGCTATGATGGATAAGCAGGAGGTACCCTCGATGCGAACTACGCTGCGACCCGCAATGGCAGTACTCTTGGCCGTGCTGCTGCTAGCGCCGCCGAGGGCGCTGGCCGACGATGACAAGAAAGA
>JALLOH010000335.1 GCA_027717655.1 Acidobacteriia bacterium AH_259_A11_L15 | reverse complement strand
GTCTCCCGGTTCTCCCGGCTGCGCCGGGCGGCCAGCAGCTCCTGGGTGGCCTCGCGCACGCCCTCCTGCTGCTTGGAGCGGTAAAAGACTGGAATGTTCATCGTGAAGGTAAACCCGTGCATTTCGCGGAGCGTGGGGCGGTTCTGGTACATGTAGCCGACACGTAGATCGGGGTAATACTCACGGCGGGCCAGGTTGACCGCCACCTGGCTGCGCTCGATCAGGCGGTCTTCCCGCTGCAGCCCGGGGTCGTTCTCCCGCGCCATTTGGTAGAGCGCCTCGAGCTCATAGCCGAGCTCGGCGGCCTCAAAGGGCGCCGGGGCGAGCAGGGGTGCCTCCGGGGCGCGATTCAGCAGGCTATTGATGCGCGCCCGGGCGGTATCCCGCTGTTGCTCCAACAAGGTGAGTCGCTGGCGAATGCGGGAGAGCTCCACCTGGGCCCGCAAGACATCCTGCTGGATGCCTTCGCCCACCTGGTAGCGGACTTCCGCGATGCGCGCCAGACTCTCCAACAAGTTCTGGTTCTTGCGGGTAATCTCGATGGCTTTCTGGTAGTAGAAGTAGTCGTAGTAAGCGACCTTCACCTGAGCCACCACGCGGCGGCGCACCTGCTCGTAGT
>JALLOH010000334.1 GCA_027717655.1 Acidobacteriia bacterium AH_259_A11_L15 | reverse complement strand
TGGCCAGCTGCGTCTTCTTGGCGGTGAGCTCGTCGAGCAGCCGCAAGGCTTCCGGGTCGCCGCTGGCGGCAACCTGGGTGCGCAGCGCGGCGACGCTCTGGGCGATGAAGCCCTTCTTCCACAACACCACGTCGTACATCTTCCCCACCAGCTCCGGGGCTTCCTCGTAATACGCGAAGACAAAGCTAAAGAAAAACTGGAAGCGGCCGTCAACGGTGTCGAGGAAGAGCAGCCGCTCTTTCTCGCTCATGTAAGTAAAGTGCTGTTCGAATTGTCGGGCCAGATTGTCCAAGGCGCGGCCAAAAAGCGGCTCGGCTTCGGCGTAGCGCCCCTGGGCGCGGTAGAGCAACGCCAGGTTGTGGAGGCCCACGGCTACCTGGGGGTGCTCCGGCCCCAGGGCCTGCTCGTAGATGGCCAGGGCCCGCTGGTAGAGCGGCTCAGCCAGGGCGTAACGCCCCCGGTCGTAGGAGAGCCCCGCCAGGTTGTTCAGCGCGCTGGCCACGTGGCGATGCTCCGGCCCCAGGGCCTGCTCCAATATGGCGAGTGAGCGCTGGTAGAGCGGCTCGGCCTCGTCGTAGCGCCCCTGGTTGTGGTACAGCAGCGCCAGATTGTTGAGGCTGG
>JALLOH010000333.1 GCA_027717655.1 Acidobacteriia bacterium AH_259_A11_L15 | reverse complement strand
GCATCGGGCAGCGAGTCGCGCGGCGGGCGCGCGGGTTCGGGATGCGCGTGCTCTACCACGATACGGCGCGGGCTTCCGCTTCGCTCGAGCGCGAGTTGGGCGTGGAATGGGCGGAGCGCGAGCGGCTGCTGCGCGAGTCGGATTTCGTGACCCTGCACGTGCCGCTCCTGCCCGAGACGCATCATTTGATGGGGACGGCGGAGTTCGGCTTGATGAAGCCGACCGCCTACCTCATCAACGCCAGCCGCGGCCCGGTGGTGGACGAGGCGGCGCTGGCGGAGGCGTTGGAGCGGAAGCAAATCGCCGGGGCGGGGCTGGACGTGTTTGAGAACGAGCCCCGGGTTCATCCGAAACTGCTGGCGCGCCCGAACGTGCTGCTGGCGCCGCACCTCGCCAGCGCTTCGGTCGAGACCCGCACTGCCATGGCCGTGTTGGCGGCCGAAAACGTGGTGGAGATGCTCGAAGGCCGGCGACCGCCCCACCTGGTGAACCCGGAGGTGTATGAGAAGCAGCCCTCCTACGCCAAGGCTTCGGAGGGCAAGCCGGCTGGCCGGAAATCGTCGGGATAAGCAAGAGCTATGGTGGAAGTGCAGGTGGTGCAATCGGAGGCGCGCACGCGCC
>JALLOH010000332.1 GCA_027717655.1 Acidobacteriia bacterium AH_259_A11_L15 | reverse complement strand
TGACCCGACTGGACAAGGTATTTGACATTTGCGATACGGTTGACGCCGCACTAGGAGCATCAACTGGGAAAGAAAAGTGACGGATTTTCTAAGCCTCTTCGCTCCCCTACTGCGCCGCATGAACTTCCCGGAGTAGGCCCACCGCCGGCGGGTTCAACAAACCCTTGTCCGGTATCCCTATGCTATGCTGCAACTTCCGCTAGAGGGATTTCAAAGTTGCACGTGGGTGCCTTGAGTACCTTGCAGGCCCCCGCAACCAACCAACTGGCCTTAGGCTGCTAGAGATAGGCAGAACTCCATCCTACGCGTGGTGCAATCCGGTCCCCCGGCACCATCTTTCTCTTCCTTGCCCCGGGTCGGTACTGGCTCGCAGTTCGCATTGACCTTCTAGTAGCCGCTCGAACTCCTCGGCCACCCGTTTTGTAATGGTTTCGACCCAGCTTCCGAGAAGCCGACTTCCCAGGCAATGGCAGTGAACGGCCCGTCGATACTACGGCGTTAGGGAGGATTTATCTGGCATAGCTGATGACAAGGCGGTATCTCGCCAACACACCAGTAGGGGAAATCGCTCGGAGAGCCGCCATGCTATTGACTCGCAGGTTGAGCGGGAGCATGATCCCCT
>JALLOH010000331.1 GCA_027717655.1 Acidobacteriia bacterium AH_259_A11_L15 | reverse complement strand
GCAGCCCCATACGTACACCTACGCCCTCCACAAAAAGGAAACCGAAGAAATCTGTCGCGCCCGCCACCCCAAATTGAACGGTTGCGCGCTCTACATCCTGCGCGGGCACATTTTTTTGGGGCCTGGGGTAGAGAATTTCATTGTCCGCGCCCTTCAGGGGCGCCCCCCGGACCGCACGGGGTTGGGCCGTTGGGTGCAGCGGCGGGGCTGGCGGTTGCCTCTGGTGCTGCCCCGCGGAGAAAAGTACCGGGGGCTCTACCAGTTTATGCACATCGACGACGCCGCCCGCCTGATGGCCTGGCTCTGCCACCACTACCAGCCCGCAAAGCTCGAAATCTTGAACGCCCAGGGCCGAGGAAAGCCCTTGACGGGCGAGGACTTGGCCCGGTTGTGCGACCTGCCCTTGCTTCGCTTCCCCTCCTATGCCTTGCTGGGAATTCTTCACCGAATTTTCTGGTTTCTCGGCCTCTCCCCGGTCCCACCCGAGGCTTTTCCCTACTTCGCCGGCTCCTACGTGATGAATACCGAGCGCCTGGAGCGCCTCCTCGGACCCGAATACCAGAAAATCGTCCGCTTCACTCCCGAGGAAGCCGTCCGGGAAATCGTTCCCCGTTGAACCCGACC
>JALLOH010000330.1 GCA_027717655.1 Acidobacteriia bacterium AH_259_A11_L15 | reverse complement strand
GAGTTTTCCGCGCCGCCCGCCAGCCAGGGCGACCCCAAGACCATGGTTGACCTTATCAACGCCTGCCTCCGCGACGAGATGGCCCGCGACCCCCGCATCGTCGTCTTCGGCCAGGACGTGGCCGACGCCAGCCGTGAGCAGTACCTCGAGCTGGTCAAGGGCAAGGGCGGCGTCTTCAAGTGCACCGCCGGCCTGCAGCGCCAGTTCGGCGGCCGGCGCGTCTTCAACTCCCCGCTGGCCGAGGCGAACATCGTCGGCCGCGCCGTCGGCATGGCTACGCGCGGCTTGAAGCCGGTGGTCGAAATCCAGTTCTTCGACTACCTCTGGCCGGCCATGATGCAGCTCCGCAGCGAGCTGGCGCTCTTGCGCTGGCGCTCGAACAACAACTTCCAGTGCCCCGCCGTCGTCCGCATCCCCATCGGCGGCTACCTGGGCGGCGGCGCCATCTACCACAGCCAGTCCGGCGAAGTCCTCTTCACCCACATCCCCGGCCTGCGCGTGGTCATGCCCGCCACCGCCCTCGACGCCAACGGCCTGCTGCGCACCGCCATCCGCTGCGACGACCCGGTGCTCTTCCTCGAGCCCAAGCACCTCTACCGCCAGGGCCACAACCGCGCTCCCTATCC